>CAZBQM010000004.1:0-64409 GCA_964494045.1 uncultured Rikenellaceae bacterium | reverse complement strand
ATCTGTATGGCTGAGACGGGACAGGCTTTGTAACAGTTGCCGCAGTCGACACATTTGTTTGCTATTATACGGGCTTTGCCGTCGCGGACCCTGATGGCTTTTGTGGGACAAACATTTATACAATGAGTACATCCGTTACAAATCTCATTGTGCACGGTCAATGCATGATGGAAATCCTTATGTCTGTCACCTGGCTGCATCCGCCTTCAGATATGTAATAAGTTCAACTTCTGTTCCGACACCCGGTTCGCTTGTGATCTTCATGGAGTCACTGTTCTTCTTCATATTCGACAATCCCATTCCGGCTCCGAATCCCATCTCCCTTACCTGCTGGGAGGCAGTCGAAAATCCCTCCTCCATCGCCTTGTTAATGTCAGGAATACCCGGACCCTTGTCAGAAATGAGTATCCTGATCCTGCTGCTGTCGATCTCAATCTCCACAATCCCTGACCATGCATGGGCAACAACATTAACCTCACCTTCGTAAAGAGCTATCACTATCCTCTTTGAAATGGCATGGTCGATGTTGAGCTGATGCAGGATCTTCTTAAGTGAACTAGCAACGTTACCAGCATTTACAAAATCACCACCGGCTATTTTCTGCCTGAACTGCATTCTTAAAATATTGGTTTGATCCCCGCTTTGAACAATTCCCCCGAGATTTTGAACACTGAATGGGGACTCTCAATAACCACCATATCATTTTCCTTTGCCAGCGCAATCATTTCATCACTGAGTTTCTTGTCGCGGGCGAAGACTATACAGTTGATTTCCGACATCTCCGAAGTGCGAATGGCCTGAATGTTTGCCAGACCGGTTATCAGAAGTATGTTCTCCTTCCTGACCGTCAGAACGTCGCTCATCAGATCTGATGAAAAAGCATATTCGATCTCCGTTGATAACCTATCCTCGCAGCTCAGAACCTTTCCGTCAATTCTATCAACTATTTCCCTGATAGTCATTTTACTGCTTTTATTCATCATCGTTTCCAAACCAGATATTTCAGGAATAACGAGGCAAATATAATATTTATCTGTGAAAAAAATAACAATGTGAATAGATTAACACGTCTTTATAATTCTTCTAAATAGCAATCCTGATCGGGTTGATACAGAGAGAGGTGTTGTAAAGAAAACGCGCATCGGTGCCAGCATTGAAATGTTAAAAATTCATAACATGGAAGATGGTCTGCCTCCGTCACCTTTCAGTGACAGAGGCACTGACAAAGTACGTCATTTTTTAAGAACCAGAACCTTGATTGCAGGTCTTTGTGCTCGCTTTTTGTTTTTAATTATTTTTACAGCCTTGTATATTTTTAACATGGTTATCTCAATGAAGAAATCTGCCTGTCTGCTTTTTTTTATATCAATGATCATCATCTTCCCCATAGCTGAAGGGGAACTTCATGCATGGCAGCGAATGTCTGGAATCAATGGTGTGGCTGTCACAGGATGGACCGATGACAATCACTACATTATACAGATGCCTGACGGAAGTGGCGGAAGTATTACGAAACGTGTTGACATAAGAAATGGAAGAAGTACCGGGTATACTGCACCGGAGACTCCCCGGGATTCATTTACAGCGACCCTTCCTGCAGAGATCAGGGATAGCCTGCCCTTTATAATCAGTCCCGGCAACACCTGCGCCATAGTAACCATAGACAATGATCTTTATCTTTTCAGAGAAGGCATTACTCCCTTCAGGAGGCTGACCTCAGGCAACACTCCTGAACTGAATGTGGCCTTTGCTCCCGATGGTTCAGGAATTGCCTACACCAGGGGAGGAGATCTGTACTTCTACGACCTGAAGGCTTTCAGCGAGAAACGGCTCACCAGCGATGCTTCATCAAGGGTTTATAATGGCTATGCTTCATGGGTTTATATGGAGGAGATTCTTGGAAGGGAAAGTAAGTATTCAGCTTTCTGGTGGTCGCCCGACAGCCGCAGAATAGCATTTCTCCGGACTGATGAATCAGATGTGCCGGTATTCACTCTTAACCGTCTTGATGAGGCGGATGGTTTACACGGGACTCTTGAACAGGTGCCTTATCCCAAACCCGGGGATCCGAATCCGCGGGTAAGAATGGGAATAGCCGATGTAAAAGACGCAACAGTTGCATGGGTAAAGACTGATGAGAACACTGACCAGTATCTTGCATGGCCATTCTGGACGCCTGACGGAAGCAGGCTCGCCATACAGATAGTGAACCGCGCTCAGAATGAGCTTTCTGTCATACTGGCCGATCCTTCTACGGGTGACTTTAGTGAGATACACAGGGAGCATAGCGACACATGGCTCGAATTCCACGAAAAAGTGTATGTGATGAAAGATGGCTCGGGTTACATACTTACAGGATACAAAGGGGGATGGACCAACATTTATTATCTTGGATGGGATGGCAGGCTTATATCAGATGTCACCGGTCTGGATTTCAATGTGACCTCCATTGAAAGGGTCGATGAAGAATCAAAGATGGTTTATTTCTATGCAACGGGTCCGTTTTCGACTGATTCCCATTTTTTCAGAGTGGCCCTTGACGGAAGTGACCTGCTTCAGATAACGCAGGGAAGGGGTACACATAAGGTTTCGGCTTCACCGTCAGGTAGCTATTTTATTGATACATGGAGCAATACTGATGATCCGGGAGCCATGGTTGCATATGACAAAAAGGGAAAGCAGATAAGAGAGGTTTACAGGGCTGTAAGACCATCCTTTGACCCTGATCTTATCCAGAGGCGTGAACTTGTCAGGATACCCACCTCAGACGGTAAATTCAGCCTTCCGGCCCTCATATCCTATCCGGCAGGTTTCGATCCCTCACGAAAGTATCCGGTCATCTTCAGGATCTACGGGGGACCCGGCAGGAAAGATGTCACTGATGAGTGGAAGGATCTTACTCCATCATGGGATGCAATGCACGGCATCATAGTCTTCACTGTCGACCACAGGGGCTCCGGACATTTCGGTAAGAAAGGAGAGGATTACCTTTTCCATTCGCTGGGAAAATGGGAGATACAGGACTATAGTGATGCTGTGGCATGGCTCAGGGAGAAACCTTATGTGGAGTCATCAATGATAGGTATCACGGGCAGCTCCTATGGCGGATATATTACATGTCTGGCACTAACAAGGGGCGCTGACTTCTGGACTCATGGCTATGCAAAATCGTCGGTTACCGACTGGAGGTTGTACGATGACGTTTATACAGAGCGCTATATGGGTAAACCGGAAGACAATCCGGAAGGCTACAGTGAAGCCTCGGCAATGAGCTGGACCGGCAATTTCAGGGGAAAACTATATATCTGTCACGGTGATATTGACGACAATGTACATCTTCAGAATTCCCTGCAATTGATTTCGAAGCTGCAGGATGAGGTAAAGAGCTTTGAATTTATGCTCTATCCCGGCAACCGTCACTCCTTCACCAGGAACAGGGCTGTCCATTCAATAATTGAGGAACACAACTTCTGGCTGAGGAGTTTTGGGGCCAGGTAGAACCTGTCATTACCGGACCTGAAGTTCAGTACTGAAATTATTTTATTACTATATTGTCCGGAATAATTATGGTCTCATTTATAAGAGGCAGATTTTTTAAAAAATTGTAAAAGCATGTTGATCTGTAGATTCCTCACTCCACTGCGTTCCGTTCGGAATGACAATGTATCTTAAATTATTGTGATGGGGCAGTGTTGGCGGCTCTGCCGCCAACACTGCCCCATCACGCTATACTACTATCATCAAATGTCATTCCGACCGAAGGGAGGAATCTCCTAATTGATTAAGTTTTAATAAAAAGATAAGTAATCCCATAAAAATGAAGCCACTAAGTAAGGATACAAATAATACTTGTTTTAAATTAACATGAGATATTTTTTCCGTACAGTAGTGATATTATTACTTGTTTTTTTCTGTTATCTTCAGGCTTGTCAGTAAGATAAAAACCTATGGGTACATATAAAGAGAGAGTGGAGGCCCTGAGGAGGGTAATGAAGGAAAAGGGCTTCGATGCCACCATAATACCATCGGCTGATCCCCATCTGGGGGAATATGTTCCGGATCATTGGAAGATAATTAACTGGCTGACAGGTTTTACCGGATCGGCAGCAACTGTTGTTGTGACCCGCGATAAGGCCGATCTCTTTACCGATTCGAGATATTATCTTCAGGCCGCTGCCGAGCTTGAAGGGTCGGGTGTCGGATTCAGAAGGCCCGTGGTTCCGAAGGATAATGACTATCTCTTCATTCTTGCCTCAGCGTGCGGCAAGAAGTCGAAGGTGGCTCTCGACGGACGTCTGTTTTCGGTTACGCGGATAAGAAAGATTGAGGAAGAGCTTGGCAGGGCAGGTATAGCAATAAATACTGACTGTGACCTCTTTGAAGATATATGGGATGATCGTCCCTCCATGCCTGGTTCTCCTGCTTTTGACCACCCGGTGAGGTATAGCGGGAAGGAAAGAGCGGTAAAGATTTCAGAAGTGCGGGAGACGATGAAGGAGGCCGGAGTTACCCATCACCTGCTTTCTTCTCCCGACGATATCATGTGGCTTCTGAACATAAGGGGCAGGGACCTTGAGTATACTCCGGTTATCTTTTGTTTTGCCCTAATAACGGAGCTGCAGATATTGCTTTTTGTTGATGAAAGAAAGATAGGTCCGAGGCTTGCCATGGCCTTTGACTCAGAAGACATAGTGATTCTTCCGTATGAGGAAGCTGCTTCGATGACAGAGTTTATTCCTGATGGTTCTGTTGTTCTGCTTAATCCCGATACCACTTCACTTGCCCTTTACAAGTCGGTTCCCGGGGGTGCGGAAATAAAGGAAGAGACAAGCATTCCGGCCAGGATGAAGGCTGTAAAGAACCGGGTTGAGACAGAAAATATGGAAAGAGCTATGGTAAAGGATGGTATTGCCCTTACCCGTTTTTTCTACTGGCTCGAACAGGCATCCACCGACGGAGAACTTAATGAGTACAATGTTGCTGAGAAGCTTCACGGTTTCAGAAGTGAGCAGCCAGAGTTTATTTGTCCCTCCTTCAAGGCTATAGTAGCTTTCAATGAAAACGGAGCCATGCCACACTATACAGCTTCATCTTCGTCAGCCAGGGAGATCAGCGGCAGTGGTATATTGCTTATTGACTCGGGTGCTCAGTATCACGATGGAACAACTGATATTACAAGGACCGTGGCGCTGGGCATGCCTGATGAAAAGCAGAAGAAGGATTTTACCCTTGTGCTTAAGGGAATGATTTCATTGGCAAGGGCCAGGTTTCCCTTTGGAACAAGGGGATATCAGCTTGATATTCTGGCCAGAAGGTATCTGTGGGAACAGGGACTGAACTACGGGCATGGCACCGGACATGGTGTCGGTTTCTGCCTGAGTGTTCATGAGGGTCCCCAGAGTATTACCCCTGCTGAGAACAGGACAGTAATAGTGCCTGGCATGCTGATGTCGGATGAACCTGCCATCTACAGGGAGGGAGAGTATGGGATCAGGACTGAGAACCTGATATTGTGTTATGAGGATGAGGAGACTGAGTTCGGGAGGTTCCTGAGGTTTGATACCATGTCGTTGTGTTATATTGACATGGCACTTGTAGACAGAACAATGCTCGACAGGTCCGAACTGGCGTGGCTTAAGAACTACCACAGGGAGGTAAATGAAAGACTAAGTCCGGGCCTGCCTCCGGAGGAGGCGGAATGGCTTAAGACGAAGACAATAATCGCTGAGGGTTAATCGCCGTTTGAAATAACATCTTCCATCCTTGAGATATCTATCACAGGGAATTCAGTTATCCTTAGTTTTGCGCTGCCGTAGGGTATGAGGGTGATCACCTCGGTGATGCCTGTGGGATTGACAGGACTCATGGGGGGAATACCGGCTGAGTTATCTTTCATGGTCCATCCGGGGATCTTCATTCCTCTTGCCGTAACTACCAGGGCAGCATCCTTTGTCCATGTAATATAGCGTGCTGAATCAGGATCCCATATCATATCGCCCCTGTCGGCAAAAGGATAGCTGCCCGGATCATTTTCCGTAACCCTGATACCTCTTGAGATGTTTTTCTCATCGGCCATAAGTCCGTAGTTCCACGCACTCATGGGATGTATTTCCCAATCGACGCTGCCTTTATAGTTGTAATTATCGTAGTTGATCTTTACACTTCTGTATTCCTTGTCGATCCTCAGCGACAGGTAGAGGGGACCCCTGATAAGTGACATCGAGTTGTTGTACCTTCTCTCGCTGCGGATATCCATTGGCATCACGATGTTTACCTGATCTCCATCTTCCCATTTCTCCATCAGTCTGACCGTACTTCCGGCGTCTCCCGTTATGGTTCCTCCCTTCCATGAGATCACCGTTTTGCCGGCCCATCCGGGTATCCTTAAGTAAAGGGGAAATTTCACTTTTCCGGATGTCGACAGGGTCATTGTAACATTCCCGTTGAAGGGGTATGCGGTTTCTTCAGTTATACTTACAGTTTTTCCGCCGGCAACCTTTGCCTCAACCCTTGACGGTGAGAAGATGACGGCAGCCAGGCCGTTGTCGTTGGTTGCCATCCACAGGTTCTGGACAAATTTCGGCCATCCCTGGTGCATGTTTGCCAGGCAGCATGCAAAGTTGGGCATAAGGCCGTAGATGTTTGAGTAGTTTTTATTTGTACTCCATGGTCTCTCATCTCCGCTGACGAGTACCTGGTTTGACTGCTGGTCGTATTGGTGCGCCCACATGTCGGGGGTTGTGGTTCCGGGAAGGGCATTGAAGGCAAGCAGCTCAAGCCTGTCGGCGAGGGTATTGTCGCCGAAGATGGTATATAGTTCACCCAGTGAATACATATATTCGACCACGGAACATAGCTCGGTGCCACGGTCAGGGCTTTTTCCCGACAGATGTTCATCGCCCGAGAACCGTCCTGCCACCTGTCCGTGGTTAAGGTCATACTTCCTTATCCCTTCAAACACTGCATTTTTAAATCTCTGGTCGCCTGACTGCTGGTACCAGAGTCCGGGATATTTTATTGCCATGGCATTGTTGACCACGTGGGCTGTAAGGCCCTCCGGACCCCAGTTAAGCGGAATTTTGCCTTCTGCTGAGGCGGCTGAATCCCAGGGGAAGGTTTCGTAATAGGCTGTCCAGTCGAAGCTGTTGTTATGGATTGATGCTATGACATCGAGCAGCCATGGTTCTCCGGTCTGTCTGAAGAGCCAGTATCCCGTTACGGCATTTTCCATGGCCCTGACACCTCTCCATTCCTTATCGGGCCAGTCGGGGGCTGTTTTCTGAAGGTATCTGAAATAGGCTGTCAGTACGTCGAGGGCCCTCTGATCGCCTGTGGCTTCGTAGTATTGCATTAATACCTTGTTAGCCACGGCCAGGGGCCATCTGTCCTTGTTAGCGGCAGGTCCGTACCAGCCCGAGTCCTGGCGGCTTGCCAGTACAGGTTCAATCCATGAAGACACCTTGTTCTTGAGTTTTTCGTCGTCGAGAAGCCAGGCAAGCGGAACCAGACCATCGAGGAAATATGGTCCTCTTTCCCAGGCTTCGCCTTCGCCTCCCCTCCATGCCGAATTGACAAGATCGGGCCAGAAGTCATCCACACTGCCTGTCAGGCCTGAGGCCTGAACCTCAAGTTGGGACTTTAGCCAGCCCGCCGGTTTTATGGAACCAAGGGGTAGCCTTATGTATGCGTTTTCCATCAGGGGTTTGGTGTTTCCTTTGTAGTCCGGAGTTTTGTTCCTGCCGGAACAGGCTGAGAGCATAATTGCTATAATGCCGGCCAGGCAGATCGATAGTCTAGTCATGATCAACGGTTCATGGGTTAGAACTGCTTTTTATTTTGTGATGAACCAGTTAAGGTTCAGGTCTTTGGTTAAGGTCAGGCGACCTGGCCATCATCCCTGTGTAAATATATGGTTTTAACCGTTACGGAAGCCCTGCCTGAAGAATTTTTTGATGTAAAAAGGGGCTGAGAGGATGTCTCCTTTCAGCCCCTTGACCTCACGGACAAATGATTGCAGAGGTATGTCAGCACAAAGATCTTTCAGCTCCGGAGGAAGCTGTCGATACTGAAGGCGGCTTTCCGTCCCGATGCAATGGCATTCACGACGAGGGAAGCCCCCGTTGTGGTATCTCCTGCAGCGAAGATACCTGGCACACTTGTTGATAACCCGTCGTTTGTCCTCACATTTTTTCTTGCATCGAGTTCGACTTCGAGTTCCGAGATAAGTCCATCGAGTACCGGGTGGACGAATCCGAGGGCAAGCAGCACAAGGTCGGCTTCAATAGTTCTTGCTGTGCCGGGTATGGGCTTCATTACCATCCTGCCGTTTTGTTGTATCCATTCGACCTCTTCCACCTCAGCGCCACTGACGGTTCCGTTGCTGCCCGTGAAGCGAAGTGTTGCGAGGTTCCACATTCTTGTACAGCCCTCTTCGTGCGAGGTGGATGTCTTGAGCACTCTGGCATACCATGGCCACGGGTTGCCAGGAGTTCTTGAGGCGGGAGGTTTTGGCATTATTTCTATCTGGGTGACACTCTGTGCTTTCTGGCGGATGGAGGTTCCCACACAGTCGGATCCGGTATCGCCTCCTCCTATGACAAGTACTTTTTTCCCTTCGGCGGTGATACGGCCGGGGGTGGGGTTGGATTCCCCGGAATTGATCCTGTTTTGCGATGAGAGGAAGTCGAGGGCGAACAGGATGCCCTTCAGGTCTCTCCCTTCGATATCCAAATCCCTTGGTTGGCCGCAGCCCGTAGTTATGCAGACTGCATCGAACTGACTGACGAATCCGGCAGCCGGTATGTCACTGCCTATACAGATGCCGGTCTGGAGATTCAGACCCTCACTGATCATCAGATCAAGCCGCCGGTCAATAGTGGCCTTGCTCAGTTTGAAGTCGGGTATCCCGTAGCGGAGCAGTCCGCCCGCCTTCTGGTCCTTTTCAAAGAGTGAAACAAGGTGTCCTTTTTTGTTAAGAGTGTCGGCGGCGGCCATTCCGGCGGGACCGCTGCCTATTACGGCCACCCTTTTACCTGATCTGTTTTTTGGGGGAGCAGGCCTGATATAGCCTTCGGCCCATGCTTTTTCTACAATGGCAACCTCATTTTCCCTGATGGTTACCGCTTCGTGGTTTATATTAAGGACGCAGGCATGTTCGCAAATGGCAGGGCATATCCTGCCTGTAAACTCAGGGAAGTTGTTTGTTGAGTGAAGCCTGTCGTAGGCGCTACGCCAGTCTCCCCTGTAAAGCAGGTCGTTCCATTCGGGTATAAGGTTATCGACAGGGCAGGCCCAGTGGCAGAACGGAATGCCACAATCCATGCATCGTGAGGCCTGAAGCATGCGGTCCTCACTGTTAAGAACCTGTTCAACCTCGCTGAAGTCGCATATCCTTTCGTGCAGGGGACGGTTTCCTGCTTCTTTTCTTTTTATCTTAAGAAATCCTGTAATGTCTCCCATTATATTGATAAATAAATAGTTGCTTTATATGTTAGTGTGTTTTTTGTCATCTTGTTCCGAATTCAACATCAAGTTCGACCCCGGAAATCTTCGTTCTGAGTTCCTCGAGTTTCTGTTCCTGAAGTACTTTCTTATAGTCGTAGGGTATGACTTTTATGAACATCTCAGGAATGATTTCAGGCTTATCGAGTATCATCCGGGCCTTTTTACTGCCGGTGTATCTGTAATGGGCCGAGATTAGTCCGGTGAGTTCCCTGATATCGGCCTGATCCTCGACTAGTGACAGTTCGACCATTCCCATGTTACAATAGTAGTCGAAGTTCCCATTCTCGTTGAACACATAGGCTATCCCGCCGCTCATACCGGCAGCGAAGTTGCTTCCGGTGGTGCCGAGGACCACGACACGGCCTCCTGTCATATATTCACAGCAGTGGTTGCCGGCTCCTTCCACCACAGCGGTGGCGCCGCTGTTACGGACAGCAAATCTTTCACCGGCCATACCGGAGATGTAGGCTTCGCCCCGGGTTGCTCCGTAAAGGACAGTGTTACCAGTGATTATGTTTTTATCGGGTTCAAAAACCGAACCGGCAGGAGGTACAACAATGATACGTCCTCCCGACAGTCCCTTACCCAGGTAGTCGTTACTGTCGCCTTCAAGCAAAAGTTCCACCCCGGGCACGAGGAAAGCCCCAAAACTCTGGCCGGCCGAACCCCTGAACCTGCATTTTATAGTACTGTCGGGAAGTCCTGATGGTCCATGGATTTCAGTGATTCTACCCGAGAGCATGGCGCCTGTTGTACGGTCAGTATTCCTGATGCTTCTTTCTATGACAATGGGTTCCTTTGTCATAAGTGCCTTCTCAGCCTCTTTTATGAGCTCAGCATCAATAACGCCTGAAAGATCGGGTTTCCCGTTCGCGATAAAGCGTCTGGCATTTGTTGCGGCCTCGGGTGGGATGGTAAGGATCCGGGAGAGGTCTATGTTTTTTATCTTCCAGTGGTTAACTGCAGGATTTCTCTCAAGCAGGTCGGCCCTTCCGATGATGTCATCGAGTTTCCTGTACCCGAGTGCCGCCAGGTTTTCGCGGACCTCTTCGGCAAGGAACCTGAAGAAGGTCACCAGGTTATCGGCTTTTCCCATGAATCTCTTTCTTAGCTCAGGATTCTGGGTGGCAATCCCTGCAGGACATGTATTAAGATGGCATTTACGCATCATGACACAGCCCATTACTATAAGGGCACTTGTTGCGAAACCAAATTCCTCGGCTCCCAGAAGCGCGGCAATGGTAATATCCCTGCCTGTCTTGAGCTGCCCGTCTGCCTGTAGTTTTACCTTCCTTCTGAGGTTATTCATCACCAGGGTCTGCTGGGTTTCCGAGAGTCCCAGTTCAATCGGCAGTCCGGCATGTTTCACCGATGACACGGGACTGGCGCCTGTTCCACCCTCGTAACCGCTGATTGTTATGAGGTCGGCGCCGGCCTTGGTTACTCCGGCCGCAATGGTACCAACGCCAGTCTCTGAAACCAGTTTGACACTTATCGTGGCATGCGGATTGACGTTTCTGAGGTCGAAGATAAGCTGGGCCAGATCCTCGATTGAATATATGTCGTGGTGGGGGGGAGGTGAGATAAGGGTAATACCTGGTATGGAATACCTTGTACGGGCAATGATCTTGTCAACCTTATGTCCGGGGAGCTGACCCCCTTCACCTGGTTTAGCCCCCTGTGCTATTTTGATCTGGATCTCGTCGGCATTAACCAGGTAATGGGCAGTAACGCCAAAACGTCCGCTGGCGACCTGTTTGATTGCACTTCTGACGCTGTCGCCGTTTTCAAGCGGTCTGAACCTTTCAGGATCTTCTCCTCCTTCTCCTGTATTGCTTCTGCCTCCTATCCTGTTCATGGCTATGGCCAGACACTCATGGGCTTCACGGCTTATGGAGCCGAATGACATGGCTCCTGTGACAAAGCGTCTCATTATATTCTCAGCGGGTTCAACCTCTTCGGGAGGGATGGGATTTTCCCTCAGCCTGAGCAGACCCCTGATGAATCCGGGAGAGGCTGTGTCGCTGTCGACCCTTGAGGAATACTCTTTGAATTTCTTATAGTCAGCGGTGGCAGTGCTCCATTGGAGGAGGGCTATCGTCTCAGGGTTCCAGGCGTGATGTTCCCCGTGTTTCCTGAATGAATAGGCTCCTTCATTTACTATAGCTGGTATCTCTTCACCACTGAAAGCCTTTTTATGGGGGATCAGGACCTCCCCGGCGATTTCATCAAGGCCTATTCCACCGATCCTCGACACGGTACCGCTGAAATACCTGTCGGTTACGTCGGGGTGGATTCCCACTGCCTCAAAGATCTGTGAGGAACGGTAGCTCCTCAGTGTGCTTATGCCCATTTTTGACATTATCTTGAGGATACCCTTGTTGATGGCATGGATATAATTCTCTTCAGCTTTCTGATAGTCGAGCTGGATAGTCCTGGTGTTAACAAGGTTATCAATTACAGCGAAGCTCATGTAGGGATTAATGATGCTGGCGCCATAGCCGAAAAGAAGGGCAAAGTGCATCACTTCGCGGGGTTCGGCCGACTCCACAACTATGTCGATCTGCATCCTCTTTCTCCTGGCTATCAGGTGGTGATGGACCGCCGATACTGCAAGGAGTGAGGGAATGGGGGCATTCTCAGGACTTATCCCGCGGTCGGTGAGGATTATATAGTTTTTACCTGAGTCGACGGCTTTCTCGGCCTCGTGGCAGAGTCTGTCAACAGCCTGCCGGAGTCCTTCGGGACCTTTCAGTGCATCAAAATGCATTGAAAGGGTTGATGAAGAGAATCCTTTGTATTTCAGGTTCCTGACAATTTCAAAATATGTGTTTGAGATGACAGGGTTTTTGAATTTTACCATCTTGACATGATCAGGAGTCTCGTCGAGAAGGTTCTGCTGTAATGACCCCAGGTATCCCGATAAAGTCATCACAAGCTCTTCCCTGATAGGATCGATAGGAGGGTTGGTGACCTGGGCGAACAGCTGCCGGAAATAGCTGAAGAGTCTGGCGGGTCCTGGAGAGAGTACTGCTACCGGAACGTCATTGCCCATCGAGCCGATGGGTTCCTTTCCTGTGGAAGCCATCTCCTTTATTATCTTGCCGGTATCTTCGAGAGAATAGTCGAAGGCGGTAAGATACCTGTTGTAGTCTTCCCCAAGGCTGGGAGAGATCTGGTGCCCGGTCTCTATGTCTTCAAGCAGTACCATGTTCTGCTCTATCCATTTAGCGTAGGGATATTCGCCGGCGAGCCTGGTTTTCAGTTCCTTGTCGTGATAGATCTTCCCTTCAAGGGTGTCGACGAGCAACATCTTCCCTGCCCTTAGTCTTCCTTTTTCCCTGATCTCATCAGGAGGGAAGCTCTGGACGCCGGTCTCAGATCCAAGTACAATAAGGTCGTTGTTTGTGATGAGGTATCTCGATGGTCTGAGGCCGTTTCTGTCGAGCATTCCTCCTATATAGCGACCATCGCTGAAGACAAGGGAGGCAGGACCGTCCCAGGGTTCCATAAAGGTTGAGTGATATGAATAGAAGGCTCTCAGGTCGTCAGATATAGGGTTCTTCTGGTTGAACGATTCAGGGATAAGGATCGACATGGCGTAGGGCAGTGATTTTCCGCTCATGACAAGGAATTCAAGGACGTTGTCGAGTGAGGCCGAGTCGCTCTTGCCTGGTTCGATGACGGGGTAGATGCGGGCGAGATCGCCGAGTCTGTCAGATCTGAGAATTGACTCACGTGCTTCCATCCAGTACCTGTTTCCCTTTATAGTGTTTATCTCGCCGTTATGGCTAAGCATTCTGAAAGGCTGGGCAAGGTCCCAGGTAGGGAAGGTGTTGGTGCTGAAACGTGAATGGACCAGTGCTATTGCGCTCTGCATGCGTTCATCCTTAAGGTCGGGAAAATATTCGCCCAGCTGCAGGGATGTAAGCATTCCTTTATAGACAAGGACCCTGTTTGAAAGGCTTGTTATATAGAAAAAATCTTTCTGTACTATATCGGATTCCCTGACAGCCCTTTCGGTTCTCTTCCTTATTATATACAGCTTACGTTCAAGTTCTTCAGGTGCTATATCGGCACCGATCAGGATCTGCTTCATCACCGGTTCCGATGCTTTGGCTATTGCTCCTATGCCTGAATTATCCGTGGGTACTTCCCTGAAGCCTATCAGGTCGGTCTTTTCCTCCTTCATTATAGAAAGCATTATGTCGAGGCATTTTCCGGCATCCTTCTCATCACGTGGAAGGAAGATAATTCCGGTTCCGAAGCGGCCTTCAGGAGGAAGAGCATAACCCTGTATCAGGTAGAAGTCGCGGGGGATCTGGATAAGTATTCCTGCACCATCCCCGGTCTTGCTGTCGGCTCCTTCTGCTCCCCTGTGGTTCATGTTGGCCAGAACCTCCAGCCCCTGCCTTATAATGGAATGTGATTTTCTGCCTTTTATATGGGCAACAAAGCCTATTCCGCAACTTCCATGTTCAAATTCACTGCTGTATAATCCCTGCTGACAGGGCCTGACACTTTTCATATATTTAATAATTAATTAATTGTACCGCAAAACAAAAAGGACTGTTCTCTCTTTATGACATCAGAGAACGGTCCTTCATTATATGTAATATATACCATTCTCAGTAAGTCTGCTGTAGTCTCCTGGCATCAACTGCCGCCATCTTTATATTATGATGATTCATGTTTTAATAAATTTCGACAAATATAAGAAATATCTTAATAAATATTGCAATAAATGGTAAATAAATTAATAAAATATATTAAAAAGTTGGAAAAGGTTAAAATACAATAGTAAAAACAGCATAATGGTGATAAAATCATCCCGGTGCATGTTCCGGCTAAGGTTTCCTTTAAGGCTATCGTACAGGGTTCTTTATTAACAATAAGGGTCTCTTTTCAACAGTAGTTCTCGTTTACGGTTGTTTTTTATATATTTGAATGACTTGTTTAATTCTTAAAAACTTATTGCTATGTCACACGAGAAATCAAAAGAACAAGCTAAGGACAAGAAGCCTGCAGCAAAAAATCTCAAAGAGAAACGTGCTGCCAAAAAGGCCAAAAAGGAAGAGAAGGGCAAATAAAGGGCTGATTATGATCTGCAAAAGTCTGTCTGTTTCTGTACAGGCAGACTTTTGACGTTTATCCCCTTATCATTAAAGGTAATTCTGATCAGTGTTCCGGGTAGTGTTCTGTTGTCTCAGGCTCCGGAGAAAACAAAAAAAGACTGCCCGCAGGCAGTCTTTGTGTGATAAATTCAAGTATTGTAAACTACGCAAGTTTTACATTTACTGCATTTATTCCTTTTTTCCCTTCAGCGAGTTCGAAGGTAACCTGGTCATTTTCCCTGATCTGATCTTTCAATCCGGATGCATGTACGAAATATTCGTTATCCGAATCTGCGTCTTTGATAAATCCAAAACCTTTAGACACGTTGAAAAATTTAACTGTTCCTTTGTTCATTTTGATGTGTTTTAAAATTAGGGCTGCAATGTACGCAATAATATTCATATTAACCAAATATCAATAATTAAAAGTGATATGATTTTTTTATTGTCTCATGGCAGCAGATGTGTTAATCCCTGAATTTTCCGACCCCTGATCTGCCTTTTGTTCAAAAAATGGTTTTTCAGGATAAAAACTGTTATAATTGCAGGATTTTTCCTGAAGGTACAGAAACGTTTACAGGTTTTCAGCACAGGTCCCGGAAATGGCAAGTCCCGTTTCAGGCAGTGATGTCTTCCTTAATGTTACTGTTGCAGGTGATATTTTTTTTTAAGAACTTTAATGTATTAAAAAAGGGAAAACAGAAAAGACCATGAGAAAATGGCGTATAGAAGATTCTGCCGAGCTTTATAACATAAACGGCTGGGGTGTAAACTATTTTTCGATCAATGAAAAGGGTAATGTAGAGGTAAAGCCTCTGAAGGACGGGGTGGCTGTTGATCTTAAGGAACTGGTTGATGAACTGAGCCTTTCAGACGTGACCACTCCTTTGCTGATCAGGTTCCCGGATATTCTGGATGACAGGATCATCACGATATCAAAGTGCTTCAAGACAGCTGCCGAGGAATATAACTACCAGGCCCAGAACTTCATTATCTATCCTATTAAGGTCAACCAGATGAGGCCTGTGGTGGAGGAGATTGTAAGTCACGGTAAAAAGTTCAACATAGGTCTCGAAGCCGGTTCCAAGCCTGAACTCCATGCCGTGATAGCCATCAATACGGATCCCGATTCGCTTATTATCTGCAACGGGTACAAGGATGAAGACTATATTGAACTGGCTCTTCTCGCCCAGAAGATGGGTAAAAGGATTTTCCTTGTCATAGAAAAGCTCAATGAACTGAAGCTGGTGGCCACCATTGCACGTCGCCTGAAGGTAAAACCTAACCTTGGCATCAGGATCAAGCTTGCCAGTGTGGGAAGCGGAAAATGGGAAGATTCGGGTGGTGACATCAGTAAATTCGGTCTGACGCCGAGCGAACTCCTGGAGGCCATCGATTTTATTGAAAAGAATAAGATGCGCGACTGTATTCGCCTTATTCACTTTCATATAGGAAGCCAGGTTACCAAAATCAGGAGGATCAAGGTTGCTCTCAGGGAGGCCGCTGAATTCTACGTTCAACTCAGGAAGATGGGCTTTAATGTTGAGTTTGTCGATATTGGCGGCGGGCTTGGGGTCGATTATGACGGTACCGGCTCGTCAAACAGCGAAAGCAGCATGAACTACACCATTCAGGAGTATGTCAACGACTCAGTAAGCACCTTTGTTGATGCAAGCAACAAGAACAACATCCCTCATCCGAATGTGATCACGGAATCGGGCCGTTCGCTTGCAGCGCATCATTCGGTACTGATCTTTGAGGTTCTCGAAACCACCACCCTGCCTTCGTGGGATCCTGAACAGACTATCAATGAGCAGGATCATGAACTCGTCAGGGATATGTATGCCCTGTGGAACAATGTAAACCAGATCAAGATGCTCGAGACATGGCACGATGCACAGCAGATAAGGGAGGAAGCTCTCGACAGGTTCAGTCTCGGACTTCTCGATCTAAAGACAAGAGCACAGATTGAAAGGCTTTTCTGGTCAGTGGCCAGGAGGGTTTACCAGACTGCAAACCTCACCAAACATGTCCCGAATGAACTGCGGCAGATATCAAGGATACTGTCGGACAAATATTTCTGCAACTTCTCACTTTTCCAGTCACTGCCCGATGCCTGGGCAATTGACCAGATCTTCCCGATTATGCCTATTCACCGCCTGAATGAGGAGCCTGTAAGGACAGCCACCATTCAGGATATGACCTGCGATTCGGACGGTAAGATCGACAACTTCATTGCCACAACGAATCTTTCATATCATCTCCCGGTCCATCCTCTTAAGGCAAAAGAATCGTATTACCTGGGTGTCTTTCTTGTAGGAGCTTACCAGGAGATACTTGGAGACCTCCATAACCTATTCGGAGACACAAATGCAGTTCACGTTTCAGTTGATGAGGACGGCTATAAGATTGATCAGGTCATTGATGGAGAGACAGTTGCCGAGGTGCTTGAGTATGTCCAGTATAACTCTAAAAAGCTTGTGCGCACTGTCGAGACCTGGGTGACCACTTCAGTCAAGGCCGGGATAATCACCCTGGAAGAGGGTAAGGAATTCCTGTCGAACTACAGATCGGGACTTTACGGCTACACATATCTTGAATAGCCAGGTGACTAAAATTCTTTATAATCATGGTTCAGGTTTAAAAAATAGTTTTATCTTGTATAACTCTTTTTCAACTCTATGTTCCAGTAACCTTTAATTTATCTGACCATGAGTAATTCTACCTTTGATCTTAACGGATTTATTACAGAATCGAAAGAAGTTCTTGTATCTCCGAAAGTACATTTCTCCAATCTGAAAACAGCCGGAGGGTTTATCGAACCATTTATAAAGGCTGTCATCTATGGCGTTATAGCAGGTGTTATTGTCTTTATCTGGAGCCTGCTTGGTCTGGGTGCCGTCTCGAGCGGTGTCCTTGGTGGGGCAATAGGGGCAATGGCCCTGGTCTGGTATATCATCGCGGCTATCATTGGACTTTTTGTAGGTGCTGTCATCATGCTTGTGATATCCTCCATCTGTAAAGGTAATACCGACTTTGAGGCAAATACAAGGGTTGTTGCCTCAGCATTGGTAATGATGCCTGTATCGGCACTCCTGGGTTTCACCTCCGGCATAAACATCTGGCTCGGAGCCATAGTGGGCCTGGCCGTGAACATATACACGCTGTACCTGCTTTACCATGGTCTGGTTGAGACACTCAAAGCCAAGGCTGAAACCTCAAAGCTGGTAATGTACATACTGACAGGGCTACTGGTGCTGTTCATGCTTCTGGGGATGGTTGCAAAGAACAGGGTGAACCGGATGATGAATGATTATGATAAACAGGATCTTCAGGAGATGATTGATGATTTAAAGGAAGAAGCTGAAGAATAGTTTACTGCATAAAAAAATGCAAGCCGGGTTATCTTATGAGTGATCCGGCTTTTTTTATTCCTTTCATCAAAGCTGGCTCAAAAGACTCTGATAATTCTAAAAATTCTTCAGGATGAATAAGGTCTGAAGCCTTTTTATAAATTTGTAGCTTTTGTGGCCGGGCGGAAACCCAGGCCGGACTTAAATGAACATCCTGAAGATGAAAAAACAGCTGCTGTCGAGGAATATTTTCGCTGTCCTGCTCTACAGACTGGCAATTATCATGCTGGCCTATTCAATATGCAGGATAGCTTTCTATATCTTCAATAAAAGCATGTTCCCCGAACCTGGTTTTGGTGAGTTTCTGAACATAATGAAAGGAGGCCTGCTTTTCGATATCTCCGCGGTAATCTATATTAATATTCTATTCATATTCCTTCATATCATACCGTTTGATATCAGGTATAACGAAGTTTATCAGAGAGTGACCGGGTATCTTTATTATCTGACCAATTTTCTTGCACTCGCCGCGAACAACGCGGATTTCATCTACTACAGGTTTGTTGACAAGAGGGCGACTTCCGATATCTTCGGTACCTTTAAGAATGAAGACAATTTTGTTAAGCTGTTCTTTAAGTTTCAGATCGACTACTGGCCTGTGGTGCTTTTTACCTTCATTCTGTTTTTCCTTATTTTCTTCCTGTACAGAAGGGTGAAACCTGTAAAACCCAATCCATCAAAGGTAATAATCTATCATGGAGTAAACCTGGTACTTACTGCACTTCTGGCAGGGCTCACTGTTGCCGGTGCCAGGGGGGGAGTCAGACATTCGACCCGGCCCATTACCATCAGCAATGCCACCAGGTTTGTCAGAAATCCCCGTGAGGTGGCAATAGTCCTTAATACCCCCTTCAGTATCATAAGGACCTTCGGAAAGAAAACCCTTACACGCTATAAGTTTTACAACGATGATGAGCTGGCATCCCTTTATAATACTCATTATGGTCCATCTTCAGGAGGATCATTCAGGAAGGAGAATGTAGTCATTATAATTCTCGAGAGTTTTGCCCGTGAGTATATCGGGGCACTAAACAGGGATCTTGACGGCGGTACATACCAGGGATATACTCCTTTTATTGATTCACTTCTTGATGTGAGTCTTACATTCGATGTGTCAATAGCCAACGGTAAGAAGTCGATAGAGGCCATGCCTTCGGTATTCGCGTCGATACCTTCGCTTGAGACTCCCTATACGATATCGCATTATGCAAATAACCTTATTAACGGACTGCCCGGACTTCTCAGGGAAAAGGGCTATTACTCGGCATTCTTTCATGGTGCCCCCAACGGATCCATGGGCTTTGATTCCTTTGCACGTCTGGTTGGTTTTGATGACTACTTCGGACTGGATCAGTATCCCGACAGGAATGATTTTGACGGCATCTGGGGTGTGTGGGATGAGCCCTTCCTCGGATTCTTTGCCGACAAGCTGAATGAGTTCAGAGAACCCTTTCTTGCCTCTGTGTTTACAGTCTCATCACACCATCCTTTCAAGGTCCCGGAGAAGTACAAGGACAGATTCAGAAAAGGACCGGCACCCGTCGTAGAGGTCGTCGGTTATACCGATTTCGCCCTCAGGGAGTTCTTTAAAAAGGCCGCCACGGCTCCGTGGTTCGCGAACACTCTTTTCATTATTACGGCCGATCATACAAATGAGCTGATACATAAGGAATACCTGAATAACTTCGGTACTTACAGCATCCCCATTATCTTTTACAAACCCGGTAGTGAGCTCAGGGGCAGGAAGGAAAGGATTGCACAGCAGATTGACATCATGCCTACTGTTCTGAATTATCTTGGTTATGAGGGTGAATATATTGCATTCGGAAATGATCTGTTCAATGACTCAGGTATGTCTTTTGCCTTCAATACTGCGGGGAGCACCTATCATCTTTATATGAAGGACCATCTGCTTGAAATGATAGACACGAAGCCTGTAGCTCTTTACAATTACCGCAACGACAAATTGCTTGAATCAAACCTTCTGGGAAAGGAACCTGATATTCAGCCGGACATGGAAAATCTGCTAAAGGCTGTCATTCAGTCGTATAACGAAAGAATGCTCGATAACAGACTGACCCCCTGAAGTAAATAACACATATATGAGGGTTTAAAAACATTTACTATCTTTGGTTGAACCTGATGACCGGCTGGCGGAACGCCAGCCGGTCAGACTGTCATTACAAACCAACTCTGTCATATATGAAATCACGTCGTCAGTTTATCAGGATTGCAGGAACAGGGATGCTTGCTGCAGGTGTGGTACCTTTTGCAGGTGCAAATCCATTACACGGCATCGGCGCTGAAACAGAAGATGAGAAGTTTTCGCTGGGTATAGCGGGCTATAGCTTCAGGGAATTCTCAGTTGACCAGACCATTGCCATGATGAACAGGATCGGTGTCTCAAACCTGTCGCTTAAAGATTTCCATATGCCCATGGACAGCACCAGGGAAGCCATTCATAGCATCCTGGCAAAATTCAGTGAGGGAGGAATAAATGTATATACTGTGGGCGTGGTGTATATGAAAACAAAGGAATCGGTCGACCAGGCCTTTGAATATACAAGCATGGCCGGTAAGGATATGATGGTCTGCGCCCCAAACTATGAATTGCTGCCCTATGTTGAGGAGAAAGTAAGGAAATACAACATAAGGCTTGCCATCCACAATCATGGTCCAGACAATCCCCTGTATCCCAACGCGGCCGATATCTGGAACCACGTGAAGGATCTCGACAGCAGGATAGGTATCTGTATAGATATAGGCCATACAACACGCGACGGACAGGATCCGTCGGAAGATATCATGAAATATGCAGCCAGGATCTATGATGTTCATATCAAAGATGTTGACAAACCTTCGAAGGAGGGGAAAACGGTTGAAAGCGGAAGGGGAATTATTGACATACCAAAGGTGGTGGCATCGCTGAGGAAGATCGGTTATTCAGGAAAATGCAGCCTTGAATTTGAGAAGGATATGAAGGATCCTCTTGCCGGACTGGCTGAGTCGATAGGCTACTGGAAGGGAGTTTTGAGGGGAACAAGATAAAAGACAAAAGACAAAAATCACAAGTGTAGAAAAGATAGGGTTTCTTGTTTGCCTTCGGCGAGCTCGGTTTTGCTTCGGTTCTTGTTCCTTGTTCCTTGTTCCTTGTTCCTTGTTCCTTGTTCCAGAGTTTCAAAGTTAAATTCATACATATATCATATATATACTTAATATTTATATATATACATACTTTTTACTTTTGTCTTTTGTCTTTTGTCTTTTCTTTAATGAAAGAGATTGCTGCAATAATACTTGAAAACAAAAAGGGTGAGTTCCTTTTTTATATGAGGGATGATAAGCCCGGGATACCTTTTCCTGCTCACTGGGACCTGATAGGCGGTCATGTGGAAGAAGGTGAGACTCCTGAACAGGCTCTTAAAAGGGAAGTGAAGGAAGAACTTGACTTTGATCTGAAGGAATTCAGGTTCTTTAAGAAATACACCTGCCTCGAGGGTGATGCTTACCCCAATATAAAATATATATACTCGGGTCCTTTCGATTTGCCGATTGAGAAAGTAACCCTTCTGGAGGGGGACTATCCACGGTACTTCAGACCTGAGGAGGTAAAAGATATCAGATTTGCCAATATTCTGAAAGACATAGTGCTTGAATATATGGGTACCCGTCAGAGCCTGACTCCCCTGGATGATAGGTGAATATCCCTGACCCGGGGACAGGCAGGAAGCGGAATGACATTATTTTACACTCAGAAACTAGACAGTGTTTTTAATGTTTGAAACAATTTTATAAATTCGTAACAGTTTAGTCTTTATTAACAACGTTGATTACGGGATACTGAATCATTGAATTATGACATCCAGAGACAATAATTTGATTTTGAATATAATCGGGAAAGCCGGCCTTCTGCTTTTCCTGATGCTTGTCTTTTCGTGTGCCACCATTGACAGGAGCGACATACTTGGAGAGGATGAGCTTCTTCTGACCAGGAAATATGTAGGCGATTTTGTTGATTATCGCTACACTGGTCCCGAGAGTTTTGGCGGCCCCCACATAGTCTGGATAAAGACCACCCAGGATTCTGTTTACGGAAAGATATCAGCCTATTCGAAAAAATGTGAATTTACACCTGGTGACAGGCTATATATAAGAAGGGTCTACCAGGCACCAGAGATGTTAGGTTACTGGCGTTACCAGATTGAAAATGACGGCGACCGGAAGGTATGGTATGAGATAAGCGCCTTTCAGCACGACAGCAAGGAGCTGGCTCAAAGCTGGTTCTGATCGGGCCTGGTCAGAATGTCTTTCCCCATATTTTTACCCATGAGTAATTGATCTTCATTCTCTTACACGGCATTCTTCTTGTTCGTGAGGGTATCTCCGTGTTTCTGACATGGAGATTTTTTGTAATTTGGAGATAGATTTAGTTAATTTTCCTTTGGATTTAGAAAATGATTATCTAAATTTAAAACCAATTCAACCCCAATTCTAACCAAGTTGTGTTTATTATGAAATACCTGAACCCTGTAATCCTGTTAGTTCTTGCTGTAACTTTATTCTCGTGTAAGCAAAAGGAAGCCCCTGATCTTGAGGAGATGGCAAGGTTGTCATCACGTCCCGAAGCTGTCCTTGTAAGAACTGAAAGACTTGTAGCTTCAACTTTTTATCATGAACTTATCAGCAACGGGAAGGTAACTTCCTTACTAAAGGCTATAGTGCCTTTTAGGGTAAGTGGAATGATAAGGGAGCTTAATATTGTTAACGGACAGAAGGTAAATGAAGGGGATCTGCTTGCCGTCATTGAGGATTTTGAATACAGGTCGCGTATGGAGACGGCAGAAATGAACCTTGAAAAAGCAAAGATCAACTTTCAGGACGAACTCTACAGCAGGTATCTTGTTGCCGACACAGGGGCGATGCCCTCGGAGAGGACAAGGGTAATCCGCATCAGAAGCGGACTGGGTGATGCAGAAACGGCTCTTGATCTGGCCAGGTACAACTTAGATAACACGAGGCTTTATGCCCCGATAAGCGGTACTGTTGCCAACATGGAAGCCATACAGTGGAATCCTTCCTCGTCGTACACCAACCTTTGCACCATCATTAATGATGAGATGATGGAGGTCACCTTTCCTGTCATCGAGTCGGAATATTCGTTTCTGGAAAAGGGTATGCCGGTTAATATAATACCTTTTATTAATGATTCAACGATAATAACAGGGACGGTGACGCAGATCAATCCGCAGGTTGATGAGACCGGGATGATAAAGATAAGGGCCGGATTCAGGAACAACGGAAAGCTTATCGACGGCATGAATGTGAGGGTGGTGATAAGGAAACCTGTTCCGGGGCGTCTTGTAGTTCCCAAGGAAGCGCTTGTAATAAGACAGGGTAAAGATGTGATCTTTGTAAGGCAGGATTCTCTGGCCATATGGAAATATGTCAAGGTAGAATATGAGAACAGCACCAGTGTTTCGGTCAGTGAAGGACTTGAACCGGGTGACCTGGTAATTGTGGCAGGCAATATTAACCTTGCACATGAGACAATAGTACGGGAAGAATGAGAAGCGATCCTCAACCGGCGCCTTTACTGTCAGCATTCACTGTCAATATTATTTTTGTTATGCTGATGATAACCGGGGCGGCAATGATTCCATTGCTGTCGCTTCAGCTTAACCCTACTCGTTACCTGCCTTCACTTACAATAAGCTGGTCGTGGCCCGAAGCGCCGGTCAGGGTGGTGGAGCAGGAGGTGACAACGAACCTTGAAGGTGTTCTTACCACAGTTTCCGGTGTCAAAGACATAACATCGTCGACATGGAACGGAGGAGGTAATATAACTGTAGAGTTTGACAGGAATGTCGATCTTAACGCAAAAAGATTCGAGGTGGCATCCCTGCTAAGGGAATCGAGAAAGAGACTTCCGGAAAGGGTATCATATCCTGTTATCTCGATGAACATGCCATCGAACGAGTCGGGCTCATCGATAATGAGCCTCCAGCTTAACGGTAATGCAAGCACTGCATATATATATAATCTTGCTGAGGAAATGGTCAAACCTGCCATTTCACGGGTTGCCGGGGTATATAGTGTCAATGTCTACGGGGCCACTCCACGCGAATGGGAGGTACTGTACGATCAGGAGAAACTTGAGGCACTGGGCCTTTCATCAGCGCTTATTGGTCCCGCAATAAACAACTATCTGCTTGAGAGGGAGCTTGGAGGGGCTGATGAGATAATGCAGGATGGTCTCAGAAAGAGGACCTATCTTACCCTGACAGGCAACGGTTACGACAGTTTCTCATGGGACAAGATCCCGGTGGCAAAGGCCGGGGGAAGGATAGTTCATCTGACTGATATCGCTTCTGTGAAGCTCAAGGATTCGAAGCCTCAGAGTTATTACAGGATCAACGGGCTGAACACTGTTAATATTACCATCAGCGCCGGGAGAAATGAGAATACAATAAAGGTTGCCGAAGAAGTAAAGGCTGTCATTGATCAGTTGAAAAAGGATCTGCCGCCAGGCTACAGTATTCGCATCTCATCCGACAACACATTGTATCTGAAGAAAGAGATATCAAAGAATATCTTCAGATCAGTTTTGTCTGTTGTATTGCTCCTTCTTTTCGTCCTTGCCATCAGCAGGGAACTCAAATACCTTCTGATAATCACAATAAGTCTTGTTGCCAACATACTTATTGCCTTTATATTTTACTATCTCTTCAGGCTGGAGATCCACCTGTATTCCCTGGCCGGGATAACGGTCTCGTTCGGTATAATAATCAATAACACGATTGTTATGGCCGATCATATGCGTTACCAGGGTAACCGCAGGGTAGCTGTTTCGCTTCTTGCCGCTACAGCAACCACCATCGGGGCTCTCGCAGTCATCTTCTTCCTTGATGAAGCTTCCAGAATCACACTATCTGATTTTGCAGCAGTGGTCATCATAAACCTTACGGTATCTCTGGCCGTTGCCCTGTTCTTCATACCCTCACTTATTGAAAAGATCGGGCTCGATCGCGAATCAGGTAAGATGGTGGTAAGGCGCAGAAGAAGGATAGTCAGGTTCACGGAAAAATATCTCGCTTCGATGGGGTTTATAACCCGGCACAGGAAAATACTTATTGCAGCTGCCATTTTAATGTTCGGTCTGCCTGTTTTCTTTCTTCCCGATAAACTTGGTGAGGATGAAAACCGGGGGAGCACCGAGGTAGAGCAGGAAACCGGATTTACCCGGTTTTATGACCGGACACTGGGAAACAGCAAATACGTGCAGGACATAAAACCGGTTGTCAACAAGGTACTGGGAGGAACATGGAGGTTATTCAATGAGAAAACGGCCGGCAGCAGGTACAGGTATTACGGAGGTTCAGACGAGTTGCAGAGAACAACACTCCGTGTCAGTATAAACCTTGCGGAACAGGGACTTACTGCAGAGGATATTAATAATGTATGCGCGGGACTTGAGAACATGCTGGCCTCCTATGATGAGATAGACATGTTCACGACTAACATATACAATGCCGAAGAGGCTCTTGTCAACATAAACTTCAGGCCCGAACATGATTTTACTATTTTCCCTTTTGTTCTGAAAATCAGGATCGAAGATTACATGAATGGGATAGGCAGCTATAATGCCTCAGTATCGGGGGTTGGAAAAGCCTTCAGCAATGAAACTTATTCTGACTATATCATGACATCCTATAAGGTGATAATGAATGGATATAACTACGACCAGATTTACGGGTATGCTGAGGCGCTCAGGGAAAGGCTTATTGAAAGCGGGAAGGGGAGGATAAAGGATGTTTACATTCTGGGTGCGGTATATGAAGATTATATGATAGGAAGCAGGAACAGAAAGGTTTACAGGAACAGGCTTGGCATGGATAAATATTACCTGGCTGAAAGTGGTACCAATGTAGCCTTTGCCTATACGGAGGCTGAAAGATATTCGCGGAGTACACGGACACTCCAGGCTGCTTTTATAGCAGGCGAGAGAATATCTGTTAATATAAAGTCGATGCAGTCAGGTGATTACGATCTCTGGAGCCTCGACAATGCTCCCCTCAGAACTGGTACCGGAAACAGCGTCAAACTTAAGAATTTTGCCACAGTCACCAGGGAGATAAGCGACAATACCATCAGCAGGGAGAACCAGCAGTATATTCTGACTGTCGGATTTGATTTTGTCGGCAATGGTGAACTTGGAAGGATGATACTCGACAGGAATATTGACGAGACAAATGCTCTTCTGCCGCTTGGATTCACAGCAAGAAGCGGTGTGTATTCATATTCGTGGGAAGAAGCCAGGTCAAACTACTATCTTATACTGCTTGTGATACTTATTATTTATTTTATCTGTGCCATCCTTCTTGAATCATTCAGTCAGCCATTTATGGTAATATGCCTGATACCCTTATCTTTTATCGGGGTCTTTCTTACTTTCCCCTTATTCAATGTCCCTGCCGATGAAGGAGTGTTCGCGGCTTTTATCCTGCTATGCGGAATAGTGGTCAACGCGACATTATATATCCTTAACGACTTCAACAGCCTTAGAAGGAGAAAGCCGCTGATGCCTGAAAGGGTTGCTTATGTAAAGGCTTTTAACGGCAAGATCATACCCATTATACTGACAAATCTTGCCACCATAATCGGGCTTGTGCCCTTTCTGCTTACAGGAAAGGATGAAAGGTTCTGGTTTGCACTGGCTGCCGGGACTATAGGCGGACTTGTTTTCAGTATGGTTGGACTGATGGTTTTCCAGCCTCTGATGCTGAAATCATGGTCGGGTAGGAAGGTGGAAGAGGTTGAAGGAGGCAATGATCGCAAAGGCAGGTGGTCCTTCAGGTTTAAGCTCAGAAATAATTCTGTAAAATAATACAAAAGAGATGGTTCGTTTTCTGATAAAAAGACCCGTGGCAGTGATTATGACCTTTCTGGCCTTATTGCTGCTGGGAATAGTGGCCTCAGGGAGGCTGCCGGTATCACTTATGCCCGACATTGATATACCTGAGATCACGGTGGCAGTAACCCGGCCTGATGTAAGCGCCAGGGAAATAGAGAACACCGTGGTAAGCGTTATCAGGAGGAACCTTCTGCAGGTCCAGGGTATCGACAGGATCGAATCGGAATCAAGGAACGGAAGCGCTCTTCTCAGGCTGATCTTCAAATTCGGAAACGATATTGACCTTGCCTTTATGGAAGTTAACGAAAAAATTGACGGGTCAATGAATAACCTTCCGGGCGATCTGGAACGTCCCAGGATAATAAAGGCAAGTGCCACAGATATTCCTGTTTTCATGCTCAACATAAGTCTGGCCGACAAGGATGCCGGGGAGGAAGGCTTTATAGAGCTGAGCGAATTTGCCGAGACAGTGATCAAGAAAAGAATAGAACAGCTGCCTGAGATAGGGATGGCTGATATCACGGGACAGGTCAGAAGAGAGATTTATATCACTCCCGACGAAGACAAGATGGTCAGCCTGGGTCTTACAGACGATGATCTGGAGTCGGCCGTAAGGCTTAACAACATTAATATCGGAAGTATCCTTGTAAAGGACGGTAAGTATCTGTACAACCTTGAGTTCAGTTCCTACCTGAAGGAAGTCGAGGATGTGAAGAATATATATATAAGGAAAGGCGACCGGATAGTACAGATGAAGGACATTGCCGGGGTCGGAATAAGACAGGAAAGACTGAGGGGAGCCTATTACTCGAACGGAGACAGGGCAATATCCCTGGCTATCATCAAGGAATCGTCGGCTAAGATGTCGGACCTTAAAGAAAAGATGGCCGAGATGATCTCCGTATTCAGGGAGGAATATCCCCGGATGGAATTTGAGATCTCGCAGGACCAGACGAGGTTGCTCGATTATTCGATCTCAAACCTGAAAGGGAACCTTCTGGCGGGCGGACTGCTCGCCTTCATGCTTATGTTCTTCTTTTTAAAGGATGGGAAATCACCTTTAATCATTGGTTTCAGCATCCCTGCCACTCTTGTGATAAGCCTTCTGTTCTTTTATCTCATTGGGCTGTCGGTGAATATTATATCACTTGCCGGACTGATTCTTGGTATTGGTATGATGATTGACAACTCGATTGTTGTGATTGAAAACATAACACAATGGACAGCGAAGGGTCTGTCGCTTCCCGATGCGTGCGTAAAAGGTACAAATGAGATCATTACTCCTCTTATCTCCAGTGTTCTTGTGACCTGTGCAGTGTTCATCCCCCTTATCTTCCTCAGTGGAATTTCAGGAGCGATCTTTTACGACCAGGCAATTGCAATAGTAATAGGGCAGGGGGTGTCGCTGCTTGTCGGTATAACTCTTTTGCCTACAATGTACTATCTGCTTTACAAAAACGGGAAAGAGGGTCTTCTTACTGTACTGGTAAAAAAAGTGAGCTTCAGGAACCTTGAAAACAGGTATGAGAAAGGGATGAATTTCTTTTTCAGATACAGAACCATGACGATGGTAACTTTCGGACTGATACTACTCTGCATGGGATGGCTGTTTATGGTTATGGAAAAGGAGAGGTTCCCTGAAGTAAAAAAAGATGAGCTTGTCATATCGGTCGACTGGAACGAGAATATAACCCTTGATGAAAACCTTAACAGGATCAGGGAGATGACGGCAATCAACAGGGATCTTCTTCTTCAGACCAACTCTTTCATCGGGGAGCAGCAATTCCTCTTCAACCGTGATTATGACCAGTCGTTCACCCAGGCTAAGGTATATATCAAGGCGGCGGGCTATGACGAGGCTGACGCTATAAGAACCAATTGCTACAGTTTCATAGGTAATAAGTATCCCGGAGCCCTGATAGATGTAGGAGCACAGCAGAACATCTTTGAAAAGATCTTCGATGCTTCAGCCGTGCAGCTTGTTGCTGAGGTAAGCCTGATGAAGGAAAAAGAAGTACCGCCCGTCGACCGGATGACCGGGATAACTGAAGAATTAAGAAAGAGGTGGCCCGATGCCGGGATCTCGATGCCTCAGCTTGAAGACAAGATACATCTGAAGATAGATCCCGGGAAGCTGTTGCTCTATGATGTAGCGCCTGTTACTCTTTACAATACCCTGAAGTCATCTCTTAATCAATACAATATAGGAGAGCTGAGGTCGTCGGATGAACTTCTCCCGATAGTTCTTTCGGACAGGGAGAAACAGATTTCAGAGATCATCTCGACCGGATCGGTACTGAACACAATGGGACAGTTCATTCCCGTCAGGGAGATAGTAAGTATAAAGCGTGAGCATGACTATAAAGCCATAATGGGAGGGATGAACGGTGAGTATGTGCCGGTTAATATGAATATCACAACAAACAGGCCTGAGCAGGTCACAACCGAAATACGGAATATTATCACAGCCGATCAGTCACTGACAGTCAATTTCAGCGGAACTCTCATCACAGGACAGCAACTCTTCAGGGAACTCTCAGTTATACTGGTGGTTGCTCTCCTGTTGCTTTATTTTATCCTTGCCGCCCAGTTTGAATCACTTACGCAGCCGCTGATCGTTTTGCTTGAGATACCCATCGATATAGCCGGAGCACTGTTGTTGGTTAAACTCTGGGGCGGGACAATCAATATAATAACCATGATAGGTCTGATTGTCATGTCGGGTGTCATAATAAACGACTCTATACTTAAGGTTGATACCATTAATAACCTGAGGGCAGAAGGGATGGGTCTGGTGGAGGCTATCTATACAGGTGGATCGCGAAGGTTCAAACCGATCATCATGGTGGCAATGGCCTCCCTGTTTTCGACGGCTCCCATGCTTTTCAGCCAGGGTATGGGTTCGGAGCTTCAACGTCCCATGGCTCTGGCCCTGATGGGTGGTATGTCGCTTGGTACCTTAGTGAGTCTTTTCTTTATTCCGCTGGCATACTGGTATATATACAGGAAGAGATCTTAATGGCAAGGATTGCCCGGGAGCGTTGATCTGACTTCAAATTATCCTGATAGCGAGGTGGCAGGTGTTAAAAATGTATAATCCCTAAAAAAAACTTCTTTAAATCTCCGTTGTTCCGAAGCATTAATTAAATTTAATGTGTTATTTACACTTATTTAAAAATACACAGAATATAATGCTTATAATATGAAACGGAGCAATTTCTTAAAGACGATGGCTGCTACGGTACCGGCAGCTACTGTTGTACCGGGGCTTGGCCATTTTGCGGAGACGGAAGCTGGCAAAGTGAAAATTACCGATGTAAAATGTATGAGGGTTCAGATGGGAGGCAGGGGACATGTTCTCCCTCTGGTAAGGATTGATACTGATTCCGGGGTTTACGGTATCGGGGAATGTCATCATGATGTAACAGGACTTGGAGCCAAGGATGTGGTTGAAAATGCTTTCAAACAGATACTTGTAAATCAGGACCCTTTTGACATAGCAAGACTGACGGAGCAGATGAAGTTCCGTGTTTCGTACCTGGGGGGTAACGGAGGTATAGGTATACATGCCGTCACAGGATGTGAGGTAGCTCTCTGGGACCTTGTGGGTAAACTGCTGGGAATGCCTGTGCGCAAGATACTTGGCGGAGGATGTCACACTGATAAGGTAAGGGCGTATCTGACCAGTCAGCCCAGGAACATGCTTGATAAGGCAGTATGCAGCGAATGGATGGATTATGTCAACAATTCAGTTCAGAAATGGACAGCAGTAAAACCCTTCAGGATGTCACGTCGTCCCGGAGCTGAGCTCAACCGTCGTCTGTCGCATGCCGAGTTGAAGAATAACGTTGCCGGATTTACCAACATGAGGGAAGCCGCCGGCGATGATTTTGAGATAATAGTACACTGCCACTGGGAGTTTGCTTTCTGGGATGCCCTCAGCTTTGCAAAAGCCCTTGAGCCGATGAGGCCATGGTGGATCGAAGATCCGATGCCTATTGAATATGTCGATACCTGGGCCAAGCTGACAGCGGCCTCTCCGATTCCCATCCTGTGTGGAGAGAACCTCTACACACTTCATGATTTTCTGCCTTTTATAACAAAACAGGCCGTTCATATGGTCGAAATTGACATCTCGATGGCAGGTGGACTGCTTGAGGCAAAAAAGATAGCCGACCTGGCAAATGCTTATTATATGCCGGTGGCAACACACAATGTTATGGGACCCGTTGCCACTATAGCATCAGCTAACTGTGCAGCAACCATGTTTGATTTTATCGGACACGAGAGTTATGATTACAAGACCACTTCGCGTGACGGTCATGCCGGATGGGAAACGCTTATTGAGTATGACAGGGAGATAATTCAGGATGGTTATATCCAGCTTTCTGATAAACCGGGGCTGGGACTTGATCTCAACAAGGAAGTGGCAGTTAAGAATCTGGTTGAAGGAGAGAAATGGTGGGGAAAATAGCAGGATGCAGTTCGGTTTTTATGCCAATGCTTTTTAACTGAACTCAATACTGACGAGTACAAATTTTCTTTTTGATCAATAAATTTAATACATTTTAAAATGGTAAAAGTTTTTAAATTCATGCTACTGATTGTAATGTCAGTCAGTGCAGTCTGCCAGGCCCAGACAGGTCAACCGATGGTAACTTCAAAGGCTGCCGGTACGGCACATCCTTCACCGTACAATCTTTACGGAGCCCAGTTTCCCCGCATTGAGCCCGATTCACGTGTAACCTTCCGTTTTACTGCCCCGGATGCCCAGAAGGTACAGGTTGCTATAGCAAACGTTCCTTATGATATGGTCAAGGGTGCCGACGGTGTATGGACCTACACCAGTGAACCCCAGGATCTGGGTTATCATAATTACTGGATGGTTGTTGACGGTGCAATTGTACTTGATCCTGCTACAGATGGTTTCATCGGCTATAGCCGTTTGTGCAATGCCTTTGAGATTTCTGATCCTGAAGGCGGATTTTATGATCTGAAAGATGTACCTCACGGGAATGTGATTATCAGGAATTATTTCTCAAAAACCACCAATTCATGGCGTATGATTTACGTCTATACTCCTCCTGAATATGAGAAAAACACCTCGGCCCGTTATCCAGTACTTTATCTCCAGCATGGAGGTGGCGAAGATCAGAGGGTATGGACTGAGATGGGACGGACAAACCTTATTCTTGACAACCTGCTTGCTGAAGGCAAATGCAAACCATTTATCGTTGTGATGGAAACCAGTGCTGCATACAAACCAGGTGAAGCTGCTCCACAGCCACGCCCTGCTGCAGCTCCCGCACCCGCACAGCCTGCACCCGCTGGTCAGGCTGCACCGGCACCCCAGCGTCGTGGATTTTCTTTTGACACTTATGCCGAGGTTATGATCAACGATATGATTCCTTATATTGAGAAAAACTTCCGTACCCTTACAGACCAGAAGAACCGTGCAATGTCGGGACTTTCAATGGGCGCCATGTGTACCAAGTCGGTAACCCTTGCTCATCTCGATACTTTCGGATATATCGGACTTTTCAGTGGCGGCACAATCAGCCCCTCAGAGATTACTGACAAGTCAAAGGTTAATCTCGTGTTTATGAGCTATGGAAGCAGGGAACGCGGTTCAGAAGGAGTAAAAGCTGCTGCTGACGCATTGAACCAGGCAGGAATAAAGGGTGTTTCCTATGTCTCACCACTTACAGCACATGAATTCCAGACCTGGAGAAGGTCACTTTACCAGTTCGCACAACTATTATTCAAATAATAGCTTAGATTATTAACCCTGTCCGCCTGCCCTGATCCGCATTCTGGTTCAAGGGCAGGCATGGGCAGAAGAATTAAAGATTGTTTATGATTAGAAAATATTTCTGTATTTTATTCCTTCTCCTTGCAGGAGCAGGAATGATGAACGCCCAGGTAGACTTACAGGGCATTCCGGCTCCGACCAACATAGCTGCCGGTGGTTATCCGAGGATACTGCCCGACGGGAAAGTTGTCTTTCATGTCAACGCACCCCAGGCCTCAAAGATCCAGATAGAAGTGGGCAAACTGTACGACGGGCAGAAGGATGAGAAAGGTACCTGGGTAGTCACAACCGATCCCCTGGAACCGGGTTTTCACTACTATTCACTGGTTATTGACGGGATGAGAGTCTCCGATCCTGCAAGCGAAACCTTTTACGGAACAGGCAGGATGTCGAGTGCAATTGACATCCCCGAACCAGGGGTTGATTTCTATACAATAAAGGATGTACCCCATGGAGACTTAAGGCATAAGAACTATTTCTCAAAGACAACAGGTACCTGGAGAAGCCTGTATATTTATACACCCCCCGGTTACGATAATTCGGGCACAGAGCAATACCCGGTTCTTTATATCATGCATGGCGGGGGTGAAGATGAGCGTGGCTGGACTGTCCAGGGGAAAACAGATATCATACTCGACAACCTGATTGCCGAAGGTAAGGCAAAGCCGATGCTTGTTGTAATTCCCAATGGCAACGTATCAAAGCCGGGAATGGCAGCCGGAGGCTATAACGATGAGGCAATGGCTGCTTTTGGTGAAGAGATGATTGAAAATATAATACCCTTCATCGAAAAGAACTACAGGGTGAAACCCGGTTCTGAAAACAGGGCCATTTCGGGATTATCCATGGGCGGAGGCCAGGCTTTTTATACAGGTCTGAGGAATCCTGATATTTTCGGAAGTGTCGGTGTATTCAGCACCGGTCTTTTCGGAGGCATAGCACGTCCCGGAGCAGGCAGTGCTTCCTTTGATGCCGAATCAACCATACCCGGTATCCTGACAAATTCCGCTTCGTTTAATAAAAAACTTAAGTTGTTCTATATATCTGTAGGGGAACAGGATCCCAGAATTGAGCCCACTAAGAAAATGGTAGCGACATTCAGGGATAAAGGTCTGAATGTAGGCTTTTCTTCATTCCCGGGTGGCCATGAATGGCAGGTCTGGAGAAAGTCACTACATGATTTTGCACAAAAGATTTTTAAATAGATATTTCTATAAGGGGAAGGTTCAGTTACAACTTTTCAGATGATGTCTGATAAGTTGCTTAGCTGAACCACTTTCCGGGGGAAATACGCAATTATTCATTCCTTGACATTCAGACTTATGAAAAGAGCTCTGATGACAGTGATCCTGTCGTTGACTGTAATAGCAGCAATGCCTCAGAAAATCAATATCGTTTCTCCCAACCGGAAAATAGATGTTGAATTGTTTAGTGAACAAAATGCCGGTAACACCGGATGGTTTCTGAAATTAAGCTATATAAACAATGGTCAGATAAGTGAGGCAATACCCCGGATCACACTGGGATTGTCACGGAGCGATCAGGATTTTCTGAAGGATCTTGAATTCATCAAGGCAGGGAAAGATGTGCTTATCGAAGAGAATTATTCAGCCATTCATGGTAAAAAATCACAGTGCAGCAATTCGGCTACTGAAAAGGTACTGTATTTTGAGAATCAGGGTAAGGCGAAGATGAACATAATAGTAAGGGCTTATAACGATGGTGTTGCTTTCCGCTATGAATTTCCTGATAAGGAAGGTTCATTTATTGTCAGGGACGAGTTCACCTCATATACCATTCCCCCGGCCGCAAAACGATGGCTGGAGAAATGGAATCCGGCCAATGAGGGCCTTTACAGCGCGATGAGTGATGATAATGTTCAACAGAGCTGGTGTTATCCGGCCCTCTTCAATACAGCCGATGATGGTTGTTGGTATCTTATTCACGAAGCAGATGTCGACAGGAACTATTGTGGTTCAAAACTCAGCAACCTGGAAGAAAAATCACAGTACAAGATCACATTCCCCGATCAGAAAGATGGTAACGGACTCGGAGAGTCGCAGCCCGAAATCAGCCTGCCCTGGAAGTCACCATGGAGGGTAATTGTTATGGGCAGCCTTTCTGATATCGTCGAATCGACCCTCGTTGATGATGTTTCCACTCCTTCAGTGCTGAAAAATACTGACTGGATTAAACCAGGTCTTGTGTCGTGGAATTACTGGTCGAGTAACCACGGAACGAAAGATTTCAGGATTGTCTGTGATTTTGCCGACCTGGCTGCAAGCATGAACTGGCCATACACACTTCTCGACTGGGAATGGGATGGAATGGCTAACGGAGGGAACCTGAATGATGCACTGAAATACATACAATCAATTGGAGTAAAGCCTCTGATGTGGTACAACTCGGGAGGCCCGCACACCGGAGTGCCTTCAACTCCCCGCGACCGCATGCTTACCCATGAAAACCGTGTTGAGGAATTCACAAAACTAAAAGAACTTGGAGTCGTTGGTGTTAAAATAGATTTCTTCGAGAGTGAGAAACAGAATATGATCAGGTATTATCTCGACATTCTCGATGATGCTGCCGATTTTGGGATGATGGTATATTTCCATGGTTGCATTGTCCCCAGGGGCTGGTCCCGTACCTATCCGAACCTGATGACGTATGAGGGCGTCCGCGGAGCCGAGTGGTACAATAACGGGCCTGATCTGACCACGACGGCCCCGGAGCATAACACCATACTGCCGTTCACACGGAATGTGGTAGGTTCGATGGATTATACGCCGGTTACCTTTACGAACTCGCAATACCCGCATACCACTTCGTACGGTCACGAACTGGCATTAAGTGTCGTTTTTGAATCGGGACTGCAGCATATGGCTGACCGGCCTTCTGGTTATTACGGATTACCTTTTACCGCAAGGACCTTCCTGAAAGAAGTTCCGAATGCATGGGACGATACCAGATTTGTTGACGGCTATCCAGGCCGTAATATTACCATTGCCCGGAGGAAAGGTGAATCGTGGTACCTGGGAGGTTTAAGTTCTGAAAGATTTGAAAGGAACAAAACCATCAGCTTTCCTTTTTTGCAGGAAGGCCTGAAATACAAGCTTACGCTTCTGTCAGACGGAAAGCATGATCAGGATTTTAACGTTCAATACATGGTCGTGGATAGATCAAGCACGGTGAATGTCAGGCTTTTGCGCCGTGGTGGTTTCGCAGCCAGGATTGATCCGTTGGAATAGGGGCTTTACATATGGTTATGCACGTTAGTGGACTTTTCGAGGATTGACTTAAGCTCATCCTTCTTAATCGGTTTTGATATATAGTAATCGCAGCCTGATTCCATCGCCTTTTCCCTGTCGCTCTCATAAGCATAGGCAGTGTGTGCAATGACCGGGATATGGGGCCATAGTTTCTTGATTTCCCCGGCTGCAGAGTAACCATCCATGACAGGCATTTTGATATCCATGAGAATGACATCGGGTGCCGGGCTTGAATAGCACATCTCAACAGCTTCCCTGCCGTTTGTAGCCCGTATGACCTTCCAGTCGGGGGCTGAGAGAATCCGTTCAATAAGCCTGTAATTATTATCATCGTCTTCAGCAACAAGGATGGTTTTAGTGGACGAAAAAGAAGTCTTGTTTCTGGAAAGACGGATGCCGGCATTCAGATCCTTCTCATCAGCTTTTGTATAAGGCAGAGTAACAACAAAGAGTGAACCCTCTCCGGACTTTGACCTGACGCTTATATTGCCTCCCAGGAACTCGGCAAAGGCTTTTGAAATGGAGAGACCAAGCCCGGCACCTTCATAGCCTCTCGATACAGAGTGTTCAACCTGGTAGAACCTCTCGAATATCCTGCTTTGCTTGTCTTCCGGAATGCCTATGCCGGTATCCGATACATAAAGCCGGAGGAGATTGCCTTCCTTTGAACATCCGAATTCGATTGTGCCTGTGTGGGTGAATTTAAAAGCATTATTAAGAAGGTTTGTCATTATGGTTACCAGCTTTGACAGGTCGGTCTCGATAACAGCCTCATCGTCAGAGAGCATGGTTGAATAATTAAGCACTATTTCCTTCCCTGATGCTTTTACCAGATATTGACTGTAAATTGATGCAAATTGTGAATTAATATTAAAGGTTCCTTTTTTGTATTTCAGGATGCCTGCTTCAATGTTTGAGATTTCTATTATGTCAGAGACCACTTCCACCAACTGGTCACAGCTGTTCATAATGATTTCTGAATATAAATCTTTCTGTTCATCGTGTTGACCAGGTTCTGCCAGTAATGTAGAGAACCCTATGATGGCATTCATAGGTGTTCTTATCTCATGAGAAATATTATGAAGAAAAGCTGTCTTCAATTTGTCGTTCTCTTCAGCCCTGTCGCGTTCAAAGATCAGTTCTTTTTCGAATTCTTTCCTTTCTGAGATATCCCGGCATACGATGAGCAGACCTGACATGTTGCCATCCCTGTCAGAGAGTGGCGATGAGGAAAGCTCAGCCCAGAATGGTTTACCCTGAAATTTCTTCAGGTAATACTCCTTTGTCTCATTGACAGCTGTACCAGAGACAAGCCCTGCAAAGCGGACACGGACTTTCTGTTTTTCTTCAGGCATCACCCAGTCGGTTATTATGGTACCGTTGGGAGACATTCCGTCGGGGATATCGAAAATCACCCACGATTTTATTGAACTATAGGTTATTTTGCCTTTGAGATCAGTGGTGATTATGCCATCAGGAGAAATATCTATCAGAGTACGGTAATAGGCTTCGGATTCGATAAGTTTTTTCTGCATCTTCCTGCTTTCTGTCACATCAGTGCCAAGACTCTGGAACACTCTTTTCCCCTCACTTACCCTGCCCAGGGGAGTTACGTGAAAATCCCAGATCCTTGTATCTCCATTCTTAGTGTTTAGTGCCCACTCACCGATATCTTTGGTTTCGTTTATATTGATCAACTGATCATAAAAAGCCTTTTCTGAACAGTCGTGGGTATTGAATGCCGCTCTTGTCCAGTCTGCGACAGTAGGTATATCATTTAATGAATAGCCGGAAAAGCTTGTCCATCCTTTGCTGAGCATTAACACTTTACCCTCTTCATCGTGGATCATAACCGGGACGGGTGAGTTTTCGACCGCCAGTCGGAATCGCTCCTCGCTTTCCCTCAGGGCATTGAGTGCTTTTTCCTTAACTCTCTGAGAATCTTTTTTCAGGATTGCTGATCTGATAGCTTCTCCAAGCCTTGATAAATTTTCCTTAATGACATAATCATCCGCTCCGGCTTTCATAAGTTTAACTGCAGTTTCTTCATTTACGGAACCGGTAACAAGGATGAATGGGATACCTGGTGACAGGGTGTTTTTTATCGTCAGGGCAGATAAACCATCGAACTGAGGAAGTGTATAATCAGATATTATAAGGTCGGGTGTGAAATCTGAAATGGCAAAAACAAAGTCCTGTTCATTATCAACAAGTTTCTTTTCAAATATTATATCATCTTTCTCTATCTCCCTCCAGATAAGTTCAGCATCCGTCAGGATGTCCTCCACAAAGAGAATTTTTGTTATATCCTTCATAATCTGTGTAAATAAACAGTTGATTTATTTCATTGGCTGGTTGACCAGAAGCCAGTATAACCCAAGGCTGCTCATTGCATTAACAAATGTGTCGAAGTCTACCGGTTTTACCACGTAACTGTTCGCGCCCATCTCATAGGCTTTTTTTATATCGTGTTCTTCCTTTGATGAAGTCACTATCACGACTGGAATGTGCATGGTGCGATTGTCTTTCTTTATTATTTTCAGGATCTCCAGTCCGTCTATTTTGGGAAGCTTAAGATCAAGAAGAACCACTTTGGGTGGTGAATTGAGATTCCTCTCGGCAAATTTGCCTCTGCAGAAAAAGAAATCAAGGGCTTCCTCTCCGTCTTCAGCAACATAAACATGATTTGCCAGGTTGTTCTTTCTTAGGGCTCTCAATGTCAGTTCTGCGTCGCGCGGATCGTCTTCAACGATCAGTATATCTACTACTTCTTTGTCTGTCATCTGATGAATATTTAATAAAGTGCTACGATTCAGTAATTATAATCAGAGTCTTTTATAATCATAAATGCATTTTATATCTCCATCACAGGTTTTACTGTTGATTTTTCTGCCTGGCAGGAAGAGAGAAATAGAATACCGAACCCTCACCGGGCTTTGATTCTGCCCATACCCTGCCTCCATGTCGGGCGATAATTCTCTGCACTATGGCCAGGCCAACACCGTTACCTTCAAATTCCCTGTCGGAATGAAGCCGCTGGAAGACTTTAAACAGCTTATCTGTATATTTCATGTTAAAGCCGACCCCGTTGTCAGTCACGGAGTAAATGATCTCATCATCCTTTTGTTCGGATTGGAAGATAATGACGGGATGCTCATTTTTTGACGAATACTTTATTGCGTTCGACAGCAGGTTTGTGATGACCTGCCTTAAAAGCGACGGGTCTCCTGATGCTTTTGCAGCTTTCTTAACCCTAAACGTAATTCTGTCCTTTTTCCCGTCATCTGTGATCTCCTCAAAGACTTTACGGGCAACAGCTCCCATGTTGACAGTTGAGTAACTTATCATGCTTCTGCCGACCCTTGAAAATGCAAGCAGATCATCAATAAGGGTTCCCATGCGTATTGAACTGTCTTCAATTATTCCGCAGATTCTGCATCCTTCCTTGTCAAGTACTTTTTCATAGTCATTCTTCAGAATTGAGGTAAAACTGTGCACAGCCCTGAGGGGAGCTCTCAGGTCGTGAGACACTGAATAGCTGAAAGCCTCAAGCTCCTTATTGGCGACCTCCAGCTGGGCTGTCCGTCGCCTTACCCTGTCTTCAAGTTCTTCATTTAGTTTTCTTATGGCTTCATCAGCTATTTTCCTTTCAGTAATATCATTAACTATTGCATAGAAGAGATTGGTGTTATCTTTATTGTAATACTGCAGGTGAACTTCAACCGGGTATACACTGCCATCTTTTCTCTGGTGGGCAGTTTCAAATATCAGAATCTTCCTTTCGCCGCTTATAAGCTGATTTAGATTAAGATCAAAGGAAGCCCTGCTAAAGTCCGACTGTATATCAAAAGGAGTAAGTTCCTTCATCTCTGCCATTGAGTATCCTATGTTCTTAATTGCTCCCATGTTCAGATATTCATACTTCAGATTGTCCTTGTTGAAGGTATAGATCTCATTAAGACTGTTGTCGATAAGGTCAAGCAACCTGAACTTCTCTTCCTCAAGCTTTTTCCGCTCGGTAACATCATTTATGGCCGAGATGAAGTTTAAAGGTTCTCCATCTTCATTACGCTGCATAAATATGGAGACCTCCGTCCACACTATAGTCCCGTTTTTATGGACGAATCTTTTTTCGAACTTGTACTGATCCTGCTCACCGTGAAGCAAGGCTTTGGTCACCTGTTCAGTCAGGGCCCTGTCATCACTATGGGTAATTTCCATGAAGTTTTTTTTGCGGAGCTCTTCATGAGAATATCCAAGCATATCACAAAAGCTTCTGTTGGCGTACATTGACCCTTCAATGTTTGTAATGGATTTACCCAGCGGAGAATTGTCAAAAAGGCTTCTGAATTTCTTCTCACTTTCGCGGATCTTGTTTTCGATGTGCCACATGCCGGTGATATCATTTGCTGAAGCAAGTATTCCTTTCCATTTACCCCTGTCATCACGCAGTACTTTACATCTCCAGGCAAGCAGACGGATCTCACCATCTTTCCTTTTTTGCCAGCTTTCCACGGAGACAATATCGCTCTGATTGTTAAACAGAGGAGCTAAAGTTTCATAGGTATCCTGTTCACCGGTAAAGTACGAGACCACCTCTTTCCCGATCACATCATCGCCGAAGAATTCATATCCTGCCTTGTTTGCCCATGTATAAGTCCTGTTCCCGTCAATTTCCATTATTATGTCAGGGACTGATCCAAGTATTGCCTCATAACGGGCAGACAAGAGTCTGAGATCTTCCAGGGCTCGTTTGCGTTCAGTAATATCATGCATGGTAAGAAAGACCCTGTAGGGTTCCCTTGCTCCGTCAAGGAATTCAGGATGTGCATTTACTATGAGCCATCTGTTGTCGTGTATAACAGGATTGTAAATTTTAACGATTGCACTTGTTGGGCGTCCCGACTTTAAGGAAAGTATTGCGGGATAGTCCTTTTTCTCCAGTACTTTTCCTTCTTCGTCGCTGATCTCCCTGTCGTAATGGTAAGAAATACAAGCGGAGAATTGTTCTTCAGTAATGCCAAGAATTTTCAGACCGGCAGGATTGATATCGGTCAGTGAGCCGTCTGCAGCCTGATAGAAAACCCCGTGTGTCATGTTTTCAAACAACTGCCTGTATTTATGTTCACTTTCCTTTATTTTCTTTTCTGCCTGCTTTCGTTTTTCAATCTCAAGCGACAGGTCTTCAATAATATTTATTGCTGCCCTGCGCGCATCCTCAAGCTCTTTTACAGATTGTCTGAGTTCATTGATTTTGAGAGCTGCAAGATTTTCATACTCGCTTTTTTCCTTTACCAGATGATCCTGGTAGTTGAGGTTTTCAATGAATATGGCAAGCATCTGAGCAGCGCTACCAACAAGCAATGAATAAGAAAAATCTTTGTTCCCGGGATAATGAGCCTCAATAAATCCGAATGAGCTTTTTTCTGTACTGATTTCAAAAATTCCTTCCCTGTCAAGGGTGTTTTGTCCAAAAAACCTGAATCTGCAGGGAGTAAAGATCTCGTTGAGCCCTTTAACAAATAAATCAATCATCCTTCCCTTGTTGTGAAGGCGGGAAATATTGAACATTAACAGGAAAAGAGTGTTTGCAAAATCCATCTTAAGCAGGTATTACAATCCATTCTCATCAGACCTGGTATCTTTTTTCCAGACCAAGTTTTTCACGCAATTCATTGATTTCATTCTTTAATTCAATCATCCTCAGTTCTCTGCCCATCATGAATTTATTAATCCTTTCAAGATCGTTAACCTTTTCATGAAGAAGCATCTCTTTCTGTGTCAGGAGTGAAATATCATTGATACTGGTAATGATCATCTTCTCATTATTGATGTATATCAACTCGGCAGACAATGATCCGGTAATTATCTTCTCTGATTTTGTTCTGAAACGTTCTTTCTTTTCATAAATGCCTCCTCCCGACAGTTCCCTTGTGAACTTCGACCTTTCACCTTCCTGTATCCAGAGGCCAAGACTCTCTGTGGTATGCCCGATCGCGTCCTTATAATCGTATCCGGTTATCTTCGTAAACCCTTTGTTTAGTTCAATTATTTCTCCATCCGAGAATCGGGTTAAAAGGATAGCGCAGGGGGATGAGTTGAATGCCCTTGCAAACTTTTCCTCCTGGGCTGCGATCTTAAAATGTAGCCAGCGGTTATACATCAATGCAAGAGTGTACGAGAGAAAGATGAATATTACCTGGTAGGCAATGAAAACCATTTTTTCAAAAGTGTCTGCCTGGAAATAGTCATCTGAAGTTTTGTCGCCGGTGAAAAAATTGATAATTCTGAACAGACTTACCATAGAAGACCCGATGTAAACCATGCCGATCGCGGCAGCCAGCTTTCTCATATTTCTGTCAACACTGATGAACACCAGCCATACAAACTGAGCTGACAGGAGCAGCATGGCAACTGCCAGACTGAGATTTCTTACAGAAAGGTCAGGGTCAACATATGTGAACCATGCCTGGATTATGCCAAGGAGCGCGATTATCAAATAATTGTGGTAATGATTAAGCTTCACTCCGGTGAAACCACACAGGCCCTTCAGACCTGCCAGCAAACTGCCTATGAGAATGGTATTTGAGAGGACGATAGAACTCCAGTCAGGGATAATACCCCTCAGAACAATCAGAATCACTGCAAGGTTCTGGAGAAGAAACGATATAACCCATGAGTTCAATCCCTTGAATCTCCTGTGATTCTGGAAGGCAAACAGTATCATGAACATTGTAATGGTCACGTCTGCTATCACGAAGCTGAAATAAATAGCCCTCATTCCAGGATTGATCATAATATTGCCTCCTTATTTATCTATGGCGCATCATAGGAATTAGTGACTTCACAACCCGGTATAGTACCTGTCAATCCACTGATTCATGAAAATGACACTAATATTCAATAACAGATGATAAAAAACTGATATAAATTTAACTGCAAGATTTTCGGAAGAATGAGAGTAATATTCTGAAATAAATGTCAGGGAAAATCCTACATTAAGTAAAGGAAACCTATGTGGATAAATGCTTTAGAGACTAAAAACAAGGAGGGAAGTTGAAGACTGAAAGCAGGCGGATCAGTCCCTTTAAAACTTCACGCGAGGTTGTTTTCAAAAGCATACCTGATTATTTCTGCAGTAGTATTAAGCCTCAATTTTACTTTTATCCTCGACCGGTAAGTACTTATTGTCTTAGGGCTTACTGCAAGAAGTTTTGCTATCGTGGCAAGTTTATTTCCCGCGGCAAGGAGTTTCATTACTTCCAGTTCCCTGACAGACAGACTGTTATGTAACTTCTCCTCATGGTCGGTTATATAGCTGAGGGTTATCAGCTCAGCAAGAGAGGAGGTGATGTATCGTTCTCCGTTTGAGACTTTGATGATTGCTGATATAAGTTCCTCGGGAGCACTTGATTTTGTAAGATAACCTGAAGCCCCGGTTTTCAGTGCTTTAACCGCGTACTGTTCTTCAGGATATATGCTTAGTACGATGACATTTGAAGCAGGAGATCTTTTTTTGATGTCAGGAAGTATATCAAGTCCGTTTCTGCCCGGGAGTGAGATATCGAGCAGGATTACGTCATACTTCCTGGTAAGGATCTTTTCAAGCAGAACAGTACTGTCGGGAGCCTCATCAATGACGTCAAATCTCTGATCCCTGTCATCTTCAAGGATCTGCCTGATGCCCTGCCTTACTATGGGGTGGTCATCTGTTATTATTACTTTGATCATAAGTCAATTGTTTTTAGATAAAGGTATTTTCACGGTGATCATGGTGCCATGACCTTCAGTACCTGTTATGCAGGAATCGCCTGAAATGCTTTTTACTCTCTCCTTCATGCTTGCGATTCCCAAAGATTCAGGATTATTAATGGCTTCAGCATTTATTCCTTTACCATCGTCCCTGATAACAAGCTGGATGAATGAAACGGATCCTGTTATTGTTATCGATACATTTTTAGCTGCGGAGTGCCTTATAACATTGGTCAGAGATTCCTGTACCACCCTGAACAGTACAATAGATCTGTGCTCATCAATTCTGAGGTCAGCGGGCGACATTCTGAAGGAACACTTTATCCCGGCAGGTTCAAGGTAATGTTTCAGATGCCATTCAATAGCTTCCTTTAGCCCCAGATCGTACAGAATGGTTGGTCTGAGTTCAGAAGATATTGTCTGAACAGTAGATATTGAGCTATCAATTATATGTCCTATTTCCTCAAGCTTATCAGATACCAGGTCGGACTGAACCCCGATCCTTTTTTTCAGCCATGAAAGATTCATCTTTAAGGCAGTTAGTTTCTGCCCAAGGTCGTCATGCAGGTTCATGGCAATATGTGATCTTTCTTTTTCCCTGGCTTCTTCAATATACATATTGAGCCGTCTGAGAGTTTCGCCCGATTTTAATAGTTCATTTTCATAGTTTATGCGGTCGGTAAGATCAATACACGAGACCAGAACCTGTGACAGGTTATCGGCCTTATCGGATATTACGTATGCTTTCCGGTGTACATTTTTCTCCTGACCTGAGAGCAGGGTTATTGGCAGATCACAGTCATACTCTCTTTTGCCCTCGGTAAGTACTATTATCTCTTCAATGAAAAACTTCAGATTTTTATCAGTCAGCAAGTATCCGCGATCCTTATTCAGATCCTGTTTTTCCTTAATGCCAAAAAACTTCCGTCCCGGCTGGTTAATAAATGTGGTTTGTACCAGGGAGACACAATATGCTGCATGCTCAGGGTATTCACTAAAGTATTTCCTTAGGTCCCTGACTCCCTTTTTCCGCAATTTGTCAATGAACTTCTTTACTTCAGAATAATCTTTCTCCCAGATCGGGACTACTGCTTTTTCAAGAAGATCCCTGTACTTCATCTCACTTTTTTCCTTCTCTAGTTCGGCTTTTTTCCGGTCAGAGATGTTGAGCACAAGGCCAACAGAACCTGTAATTTCACCATTTTCGTCAGTTATAGGACCGAGGTGATTTTCAAAATAGTATCCCTTGAATTCATTTGACACGACCATGTTTTCACCGGAAAGAACACGGTCAATGACTTCCTTTCCACTTATTGTCTCTCCAGATGGTTCTGTATAAGACCTGGAACCGTAAATATCATATGCAGAAGTGGCTACATATTCACCAGGCCTAAGATCTACTTCTTTAAGTCTCCTGCCTTCCAGCAGGGTAATAATCCCGTTTTTGTCGGTTGAAATAATAGATAGTGGAACATTGGAAATAATACTTTGCAGCAGCATCTCTGTTGTGCGAAGTTTCTGATTGCTTTTTTCCTGATCGGAGATATCATGTATAATCATGCTCGATCTGAGTTCACCCGACATGTCAGTAAAAACAGAGGTAGACAACTCGAAAGGGAAGATTGTCCCATCCGCCCGACGACCTGTGAGAACACCGGAAAACTCACCCGTACGTTCACGCTGTGAAAGGGCCGGCAGTAGTCCCGGATCATCCAGATTTATTAAACCGTTACGGCCCAGCCTGCAGATTTCCTCCTCACTTCGTCCGAACATCCTGCATGCCGCAGGATTGGCTGCCAGAATCCTTCCATCAGGAATAGTGAGCAGGATGCCATCAAAACTATGGTTGAAGATAGCCTGATATCCTATTTCACTCTCATCCCGATGGCAGCCGGGTATTGTATTCTGCCCTCCCATGATGATTAAAAATAAATGCCTAAGGTACAAAATATTATTAACCAGGATCTGAAACTTTAAAGAACAGATGGTCATTCTCACGCTTTCGCCATGGGTGTGGATATGCTGCGCTGACCGAAGCATCTGCAGGAGTTAAAGGTCCACTGGTTGAGGCCTTGGTGATTCGGATAAAAGGAACTACGAATTCATCTTCTTAATCTTTGGCTTTCTACGTTTATCCCAGGCATTATTATTCAACATATGTATTATCTTCGATTAACCAATAGACGGGCAGATCATCTGAATTCAAACAAATATTTAATTCTTTATACTTTACTGAAAACACAAGATTATGAAAAGGTTAGTTGTTATTTTATTCTTCCTGTCTGCAGGTATTGCTTCCTACGGGCAATCAGATCCTATCGTTGATACCACCGGAGTTGCGCAATACTCTTACTGTGAAATTGTCGGAACCGGGAAGATTCTTAGCAAGAAAGTGACGGTTGAGCTGGATTTTGGTCAGGCTTCAAAATTAATTCAGGACAATAGGTATAAGGATCCGGCTACGGGGAAAGCTGTTGTATTTAACTCAATGGTTGATGCACTTAACTTCATGGGAAAAAGCGGATGGGAATTTGTTCAGGCCTACACCATCGGGGACTCTCAGAATGGTTATGTATATCATTTCATGTTGAAGAAACAGAATTTGAAATAAACTTTTGCACTGGTCTCCCGGATTATGAGTTTCACAATATAGTGGGATAATTCCGGGATGGGTCAATCGTTTGTTTTTTGCGGTGTGGACGGGGTGGTTTCGCCGGGACCTTTTATCCAATGGTTATCTTTTGTAAGACCCGAGGAACATGACAACAAGTGCTAAAGATTAAGTTATCCATCAGGATTAATTTTAGTTTTATTTCTCTGACCGCAAGTATTTATTTATTATCTTAGATTGTCATAAAAAATGCAGCATAACCCTAATTAACTCTGAAATGAAAAAGACATTTTCGTTTTTACTGATCCTTATTACGGGGCTCTTGTTCTCCTGTAATACAAAAAAGACAGAACCTGCCATTACTGTTCCGTCTGAAAAGTATACTCTTCCTAACGGATTGACAGTTATTCTTCATGAGGACAAATCTGATCCTATTGCCGCTGTAGCTATTGTTTTCCATGTTGGATCGAGCCGCGAAACACCGGGTAAAACAGGTTTTGCACATCTTTTCGAACATATGATGTTCCAGAAGTCTGAGAATGTTGGTGAGGACCAGCTTTTTAAACTTATCCAGGGAGCTGGTGGAGAGCTGAATGGCGGCACCAGCCAGGATGTAACCATGTATTATGAGGTGATTCCCAAAAATGCTCTTGAAATGGCATTATGGCTCGAATCGGACAGGATGGGCTATCTCGAAAACACGGTAACCAACGCAGCTTTTGCAAATCAGCAGAATGTGGTTCAGAACGAAAAACGTCAGAGTGTGGATAATGCCCCATACGGATTTAATGAATATCTTTTACTGAAGAACCTGTATCCACAGGGTCATCCATACAGCTGGGATGTAATCGGAGAGATGGAAGACCTTCAGAATGCAACCGTTGATGATGTAAAAGCTTTTCACAGAAAATGGTATTCTCCAAACAATGCAACACTGGTTGTTGCCGGCGATATTAATAAAGATGAAGTAAAAACCCTTATCGGGAAATATTTCGGAGAGATCCCTGCAGGTGAGGCAATTGAAACAAGGGCAGCAATGCCTGCCTCTCTTTCATCAACAGTGAAGCTTTACCATGAAGATAATTTTGCAAAGGCTCCCCGCATTACAATCGTATTCCCGACTGTTGAGCAGTTGACTAAAGAATCCTATGCTCTCGATTATCTCGCTGATCTTCTGTCAAACGGGAAAAAGACTCCGCTCTATAAGATTCTTGTCAAGGACAAAAAGCTTTCTTCATCTGTCTCTGCATGGAATAATGCACAGGAGCTTGCCGGCAGTTTCGAGATTTCAGTTACAGCAAACCCCGGGGTAAATCTTACCGAAGTCGAAAAGGCGATCTTTGAAGCTTTCGACATGTTTGAAAAGGAAGGATTTTCTGAAGACGATCTTACAAGAATAAAAGCCGGAAACGAGACTTCATTCTATAATTCGTTCAGCAGCATCCTGAATAAAGCTTTCATGCTGGGACAATATCAGATGTTTAAAAATGATCCTCAATACTTTTCTAAATCCTTTGCCGATGCCCAGTCCGTGACATCGGAAGATGTTAAGAATGTATATCAGAAGTATATTAAAGGAAAGAATTTTGTTGAAACAAGTTTTGTCCCGAAAGGAGAAGTTACACTAATAGCTGAGAATGCTGTTAATGCCGGCATTGTTGAGGAAGACGTGACCAAAGCAGCTGAAGTTAAGGATGTCCTGCCTGAAAATGATACCATTATCAAGACCCCCACGTCTTTTGACAGGTCAGTCCAGCCGCCAATAGGCCCTGATCCGGAAGTAAACATTCCTCCCGTATGGACAGGATCTCTCGCAAATGGTATTAAATTATACGGAATACAACAGACCGAGTTACCGCTGGTTCAGTATGCGCTTATAATTTCAGGTGGTCATCTTCTCGATGGAATAGACAAGGCTGGTGTTGCTAGCCTGACAGCCTCCTTGATGAATGAAGGGACAAAGAACAAGACTCCGGAAGAACTGGAGGATGCGATAAAGCTCCTTGGGGCAAATATCTCTGTTTACGGAGGCAATGAAAGCATTACAATAAGGGTAAGCGCCCTGGCACGTAACTTTGAAAAGACCATTGGTCTGGTTGAAGAGATGCTTTTTGAACCGCGCTGGGATGAGGAGCAGTTTGCACTTGCCAAAAGCCGGGTCATAAATAATCTGAAACGCAACAAGGCTAATCCAAGCTATCTGGCTTCCAACGCATTAAACAAACTTATTTTCGGCGCCGACAATATTCTGGCAATCGAAACGGTCGGCACAGAAGCGTCAGTAGACTCAATAACAATTGATGACCTTAAGAATTTCTATGATAAGAACTTTTCTCCTTCGCTGGCCCAGTTTATTGTTGCCGGCAATATTGACCAGGAGAGAGTTGTTGCTGCCCTGTCGGGGATTAATTCAAAATGGCAGTCTAAAAATGTTGCCTTACCAGAGATTACTCTTCAGGAAGCTCCGGCAAAATCACAGATATATTTTATTGATGTTCCGGGTGCAAAACAGTCAGTTATCTATATAGGCTGCCCTTCGATCAAACGTGCCGATGCCGATTACTATCCTGCATATGTTACCAATTATAAGCTTGGAGGATCATTTAACGGGTTATTTAATCTCATTCTGAGAGAAGAGAAAGGCTTCACATACGGTGCAAGATCATATTTCAGCGGTGCAAGGAATTACGGAACATTTGTAGCTTCATCGATGGTACGCACAAATTCGACCCTCGAATCAGTCAATATTTTTAAGACCGAGATGGAAAAATATCGTGATACCATACCCCAGGAATATATTGATTTCACAAAATCAGCCCTACTGAAGGGTAACGCCCGCAGTTTTGAAACACTTGGAGGACTGCTGGGAATGCTGAACAATATTTCGGACTATGGCCTTCCGGTTGATTACATTAAGAATGAAGAGGCATTTGTTAAGAACCTGACCGTTGATAAGCAGCTTGACCTGGCAAGGAAATATATTGATCCGTCGAGGATGTATTATGTTGTTGCCGGTGATGCCAAAACACAGCTTAAGGAACTCGAAAAGGTAGGATTCGGGAAGCCCATACTTTTAAAGGACTGATCGTTACTTTTTTGCTCCCGCTGGGCGGGATCAACGCTGCCATATTTTGTTTTTCCTGCGGTGCGGACGGGATTGGCTTCGCCAAATCCTTTCCTCCACTAAAACTGATTTCTGAAATGGAGACCTGGTTTAAATTAAAAATACACCTTGTACATTAAGTTTGGAAACATACCAAATTGGGTGACATAACCAACTTTGTCCGGTTTGTTTGGATCGAAATATTCGAATACCCTGGACTGATTATTGGTAAGGTTCATTATATCGAGGAAAATTTCATGGGTAGCCCTTGGTTTGTTTATTTTGTAGCTTACAGATAAGTTCAATAAAAAAATATTATCAAGTTTATCGTTGTAAGCTTTATTATAATCGTAATATCTGTCGTGTGCAGGGTCGACAGCTACATTCCCTTCGGCATCCCTTAAGAGGGGAATGTACCTTTCGCCACCCTCGAATAATAATTTAGTATTAATAGCCAGTGTTTTGTTCTGTTTTTTACCCAGTTTTTTGAATTCTTTGCCACACAAAATATTGGCCAGATAGTTATTATTGTAACGGGTGTTTCTCCAAATTCCTTCTAACGCTTTATATTCTGAATCGAACAACGATCCGTTAATTAGAAAGTAGTAATCATTGTCGAAGAAGCGCTCAATTGTAATCTCAATCCCGTAGTTTTTTCCAACGCCTTTGTTTACCAGCGCAACATACCTGTAATCAGTGCCTTCGTTAATAGTAGCATAATAACTTGAATCACAGTTTTCTACCGGTAAGTTATAAAGGTGTTGGTAATATACCTCAACCTTAGCAAGTAAATTGTCGCTTAAATGGTTTGCATAACCAATTACAAAATGGTCGGCTTTCAGCAGATCTAAGTTTATATTAGGTTCAGATATGCTTCCATCGGACTGTTTTATCCTGGTAAAATAGTTGTGAACGCTTTCCATGGTGCTGTGTCTACCGTATCCTACCATAATTGAATTTGACTTGCTAATCTTCCAGTTCATGGCAATTCTGGGTTCCAGGGTACTCTTTTGGTTAAGTAAAACATTCATATTGTGAAGACCAGCCACAATGGTAATATTATCGTTAAAGCTGTGTCTCCAGCATATGAAATTATTCATGATGCTTATGCTGTTATTAAAATCCGTAACATTAGCCAAAACAGCAGCCTGATAATCGTATATGCTCTGGTTGTATTTATTTCCATTCAATGTGTATTTGATCCCTATTTGAATTTTATTTTTTGCATCAAGTTTATTATTATAAACAATGGCGGCACGGTAGGCCGAATTTATTATCCGGCTTTCAAAAGTCTTAATCCTGTTGTCCGACGAATCGCTCACCAGGTCTCCCTTACTGTTGTATATTTCTATTATGTTGCTCTCGAAAGCATCATCATTCATTCCTGTTGCTGAATAGGACAAAGATGTTTTAACATAGCTTCTGTTATTAATTGTTATGGTATGGGTTACTCCAAGGTTCGACAGAAAATTATCCTTTATATAATCATTACTAATGGCAGCATTCTTAATAGATTTTCCTGGCACTTTGAAAGCATTTTCCATTGTAAAGCCGCTTAATCCAGCCAATCCGAAAACAGAAAAAGTGCCGGAATTTTTGGTTGGCAGAAATAACTCAAATGTCGCGTCCTGATAATTTACTGCCCCGGTGATATTCACTATACCAAGCTTGTTAATCAGAGAAATTGTAGAATATCTGTAATTTACAAGGTATGAGCCAGCATAACCTTTTTTAAATGGACCTTCGATTGTGAGGTCAGTACCCATAATACCAACCCCGCAGGCAGCTTCAAATTTTTCGTTGTTCCCTGTCCGGAGTTTCATATCCATAACACTCGATAACACATCGCCATATTCGGGTGAAAACGCACCGGTATAAAAATCTGAAGTAGTCAATAAATTATTGTTTAGCGCAGTAAGCGCGGCGGTTGATGCGTTTTGGTCGTTCATATGATAGGGGCTTGAAATTTCGATCCCATCCAACCGCCACTGTAAGTATTTTGGCGAGTTACCACGAACAATAATATCGCTGCCACCAGTGGGTGTTGCAGCTACACCTGCAAAACTCGAAAGCACACGTGCCGGGTCGTCCATTCCTCCGGTATAGCGTTTTGTTTCTTCCACTGATATGGAACGAGCGCTAAGTAGTGACATGTTGTTTATTGCAACTCCTTTTTTGGATGCCCTGACAACTACTTCATCAATTTTTACAGCAGATTCTTTCATTGATAGTTCCAGGAAGACCTCCTTTCCGGATTTCACCTCAATATTTGGAATGGTAACGGCATCATAGCCCAGGTATGATAAACTGATTGAAATTCTACCTATTGGTATGTTTTCCAATCTGAAATTTCCATTTGTGTCGGTTGCCGTACCAATGAGCGGGTTGGAACCAGGTATAACTACAGTAGCACCTGTTAAAGGCAATTTACTGTCATTATCAATTATAGTCCCTCTTACTGTTTGTTCAAGTTTTTGACTAAAACTAAGTGATGTGAATATTGCAATCAGCAATGTTGTAGTAATAAGTTGTTTCATATTATTCTGTTTGACAGTTATTAATACCCTTTTAGGATACTCTTAATCAGCAGGGTTAACTGATATAAGTATTAAGTTTAAATCTCTAATCAGATTCAGGATACCATGTAAATGCGACTCGTCCCTGATGGTTATTTTCATGATTGTATTGGTTCCTTCATAACCAATTTCGATATCTTCAAAGCTGTCTTCCCATTTCTTATCAAGCTGTCCCTGAACTTTTATTATAGTTTTACCAGTCATGTTTCTTATGATTAAAATCTGATTCAAATTTGGGGCGATACCAATAAAAAAAAATCACCCTCAAGGATGATTTTTAAGGGTGATTTTTCAGGATGATATCAGGATAGAAAGTCAGAGCAATCCTATCTCTTTTGCTTTAACTATAGCTTTTAACCGGCTGTCAACATCAAGTTTTAAATAAATATTTTTTAAATGGGTTTTAACTGTGTTCAGGGAAATGAATAGTTTATCAGCAATATCCTGGCTTGATAAATCATCGGCAATTAATTTAAGGATATCTGTTTCGCGGTTACTTAGCCCTTCTGTAGCGTGGATGATAATACGGTTTTGCCTTTTTTCAATTGCCCGTTTAAGTTTATCTATTAAGTTCTTGGTGATATTGGTTTTTGTAGTAGCCTGTATTTTGTAAACTTCATTTAATAATTCACTTATTCCGGAATGATAAAGAATAAAAGGCATCAATATCTTTTCGTCAGCGGCATACTCCAGTGCTTCAATCAGGTTTGTCAAGGCTTTTGCTTTATCACCTGTGGCATTATTCAGATTTGCATATATGACTTTAGTTTCAATTATTCTCTCAATCCTTTTTTCGGCCAGTGCCAATTTTAATAATTTTGAAAGAAGAATCTCCGCCTCCCTGAATTTCTTTTCGGTTATTAATAAAAGAGCATAGGGATAATAACCAAGGTCATCTGAATAAGTTATTTTTTTATCATATTCCAATCCATTTTCCTTAAAATAACAATTGGCCTTTTCAATTTCATTAAGTTTAATCAGCATAAATCCCTTCATAGCTATATACAGCGACATAGATCCGGGATAAATAATATTTTGTTTCAGGATATCGTCTGCCTCATTTAGCAGCTTTTTAGCACCAGAAAGGTCTCCACGTCCGTATAAGGTAAAGATATACATCGTTATGACTCGCACTTTAATTGTATTATCCGCCTCGTCTTTACATAATATATAGGCAGTTTTAATGTTTTCGAGAGCATCATCGAAATCTGTCCTCATGGATTCAACACCAGCCATATATGAATACACTCCTGCATAAGTGCATTCCGATTTTGTAATTTGGGAATACCCACTTTCTTTCATGAAGGAAATGAGGTCGGAGCATCTCTTATAAGATGATGTATAAAGCCCCATCCTGCCTTCAATGGGTGATAACCTGCTTGCAATAGTAGTTAAGAGATCGATGTTGCCTGATTTTTTACCATATTCCAGAGCATTTTCAAATGCTTTAATACATTCCTTCAGGTTGTCACGCGAGAACTCTGCAATACCAATTGTGTACCATCCCCAGCTATACCATAAGGGGTCATCCTCCGAAAGATTTTCCATGGCCATTTTGCAATAGCTGAAAGTTTTTTCCGGGTTTGCTGCTATTGAGTAGAGGTAAGCAAATGCAACGGATATCTTCCCTAACAACTTTTTATTAAACTGGATGATCTCTCCTGACGAGCTTTTGTCATCAATGATCTGTTTTGTAATTATTTCCGCATTTGTTAAAAAAGGTTCAGCCTTCTGAATTTTACCGGCTTTTATCAATATCCAGGCATAGTATAAACAAAAATTTTCATTTTTTTTAATTGTTTCAGCAGGTAATAAATCACCATATTTCAGTATAGCAGCATGCTGGCCGTTTTTCCACATAGTTTCTACTATGTCTCCAAGAAATAGTATGCTTTTTTCAAAGTTCTTAATCTCTATCGAATGTTCAATTGCCAGAAGTGGCATTGAATTATCAATAAACCACTCAATTGCCTTGTTATGAAGATCATATATAATTTTCTTGTCTCCCAGATGGAGTCTCTGTTTTAATAACCCTGCAAATAGATGATGATACCGAAACCAATTTCTCTCAGTATCCAGGGGTATAACAAACATGTTATTTCTTTCCAGGGTCTCAAGAATCAGCTGGCTATCATTTTTATCCAGGATAGAGTCACATAATGGAGCTGACATTTGCTCCAGAACAGAAGTCTTTAATAGAAATTCTTTGATGTCATCGTTTTGAATCCTTAGTACTTCCTCCATCAGGTAATCCATGATATAGCGATTATCTCCTTTCAGGTCCTGAATAAATTCAGAAACATCCTCCCGGCCTTGCATAGATATAGCAGTTAACTGCAAGCCAGCAATCCAACCTTCTGTTTTGGTTTCAAGAGAATAAACATCATCAAGAGATAAGCCTAATTTCAGCTTTTTATTGAACAACACGGAAATATCGTTTGCCGAAAAACCAAGGTCTGATGAACGTAACTCAACTAATTGATGTTGACTTCTTAACCTTGAAACAGATAGTGCCGGGTCAGAACGGGTTAGGATTACAATATGGATATTATCAGGAATATGCTCTAATAAATAGCTTACAATTTTTAATACATCATTATTCTTAATCAAATGGAAATCGTCGAATACCAATAAAAAGTTTTGATTGATATTGAGTATTTCGTTAATTAACAGACTGGTTATTGATTCGCTGGATGGTTTATTCGGAGAATTTAGTAGTTTGATTGCGTTTTGACCGAATGCCGGATGTATAATTTGAATTCCTGAAATAGTATAGTTTAAAAAATCTACCGGGTCGTTATCTCCGTTATCGAGCGAAAACCACGCTGTCGTAATACGGGTTTGATTGATCCAGTCACTTACCAGGGTTGTTTTACCAAATCCTGCGGGAGCAGAAATGAGAATTAGCTTCCGGGTCAGTCCAATGTTCAATTTCTCAAAAAGTCCAGAACGATGAACAATATACTCTCCTGAAGAAGGAATATGTAGTTTAGTCAGAAGCATAAATGCAAGATAATAAATATTTTAGTGGCAATAATATTTTGTACTGTATTTGGATTATTTGGCAAATAGCTTATGTCCGCCATGGAGAATCGGTGGAAAAGGCGAGGGAGTGACAGCGAAGTGACGATATTAAAACACTAAAGCCATCCTGACGGATGGCTTTTTGTTTTTCCTGCGGTGCGGACGGGACTGGCTTCGCCGGACCCTTTCCTCCACGGTTTACCTTGGCAAAAAGAGGTAAAAACAAAAATGGGGCTGAGCGTAAAGTTCAGACATTGTATGTCTGGATAGCGAGGAGCCAGGCTGCAGGGTGGATTTTTGACAGAGAATACGGGATTGGCTTCGCCGGACCCTTTCCTCCACGGGTTACCTTGGCAAAAAGAGGTAAAAACAAAGCTGAGGCTGAGCCTCAGCTGACGCTTTTTACTATGTCCTCCTTTATTCCCGCTAAAGCGGAATAAATGCCGCCATAGTAAAAAACTAAAGCCGCCTTTCAGGCGGCTTTTTGTTTTTACCTCTTTTTGCGGTGCGGACGGGACTCGAACCCGCGACCCTCGGCGTGACAGGCCGATATTCTAACCAACTGAACTACCGCACCAGGTCTCAAACGCGTGGCAAAATTAATCCAATTTTTTATTATGCCAAATTTTTGAATAAATAAAATTTTCATCTGGTCATGTATTGCAGTATATCTGCATGTTACACTATCGGGGAAGGAGAGGGGGGAGCAAAGAAACTGAAATTGACCCTTCCGTAGTTCCTGTGCTCATAAAAACCCGGATTCTCATTGAACCTGAGAGCATCCGGATGTTCAAGGATAAGAAAACCATTTTCCTTAAGTACCCCGGCTCCAAGAACCATTTCGGGTATCTCCTTCAGCCAGTGTAGATTGTATGGAGGATCAGCGAAAACTATATCATACTTCGATGTACAGGTCCTGAGAAAGGCTTTGACATCAATATGTACCGGCCTGATAACGGTTATCCCCAGTTCTTTTATTACTTTTTTTATTCCGACAATATGCCTGAAGTCCTTCTCGACAAGATGAACACTTTCTGCTCCTCTGGAGGCAAACTCAAAACTGACGCTCCCCGTACCGGAGAAGAGATCCAACACACTTAAGCCTTCAAAGTCAACACGGTTATTCAATATGTTGAAAAGACTTTCCCTGGCAAGGTCCGTGGTCGGCCTTGAACTGAAACTGCCCGGAGGAGAGATCCTCCTTCCCTTGTATTTTCCGCTTATTATTCGCAACTCAGAGCACTGAAAAGGTTAAGGTGTCGCTGCAGACCCGTCTCGCTGAATACATAGCTGAAACTGTGATTACCGTAGGGTTCGCAGAATTTGATGTTTCTTACATACACCGAGAATCCAGAGGTGATGTCGTCATATATCCCCGCACGTCCACTGAAGTAAATGGTTTCCTCCTGGCCTATATTCATCTTTCTGAAAGCGTTCAGCACATAATACATTATGTCGGAGATGTTTCTGTAAACAAAAGAATTGCAGAATTTCAGATCGCCATTGCCAAAGATGACCAGGGTGAAGAAATCCCTCTCAACGTGTACCTGTACATATAAGCCCTCAGCCGGGCGTGCCCTGCGGGAAGCATACCAGAGAAGCGGCTTGCTGTGGTGGTACAGGCTGAGACCGGGAAAATGATGGTTCAGCACTTCACTGAGAGCAGCAGGTATCTGAAAAACGACATAGGATGCCGGATCGTTTATCCTGTTGGCGAGTATCACCTGGCCGGGTTCGGTGGTATGGTTGAAGGTGAAGTATCTGTCTTTTTTTCCCGGATCGTAGAGCGCTGCCGGAATGACAGTCGACTTCCGGGAGGGTGTCTGAACAACGGACTTTTTAAACTTCCTCAGAAGGAAATCATCGCTGTCTATTATCCCGGATATCTTTTCGGCATTGAAATTTCTGCCTTCATCCGGTTCATATGACCTGATAAGTACAAACTTGTTCCTGAGAGTATCGAGTATGGTAAAGCTGAGGCCATCATATGCAACCATGACCGATAACTCATAGTTTTCGGTGGCGTTGATGTCAAGGGTCTCGTCAAACAGTTCGGTAAACGCCATCTTGTGTCTCAGTAATTTGCCCTCCGCTGTCTCTCTTTCCCTTCATGGGAGTCTGCCGGTCTTATTCACCATCTGACCTCATGTTCCGGGAAAGCAGTCCGGATATTTGTAATGATATGACGGAGAGGATATGCTTTCTATTGTTAAGTTTGTATCAGTTTATACAAAATTATAAAAATAATCCAAGCTTCAACCATGCCGGTCAAAATGCGTGAGACATTAATCTACAATGAACTTTGCCAGAACCTGGGAAACGTTCCGACCGGCGATCAGTCCCTGTCACTCGAAAAGCTGTCGGCATATATATGCGAGAACAGCAACGACAGGATCTTTCTTCTTACCGGTTACGCGGGCACGGGAAAGACAAGCATAATAAGTTCACTGGTCAGGACTCTCGACAAGCTCCGGGTTAAATCTGTTCTGATGGCGCCGACCGGAAGGGCAGCAAAGGTGCTGGCTTCCTATTCAGGACGCGAGGCCTTCACCATTCATAAAAAAATTTACAGGCAGAAATCTTCAGTTGATGTCATGGGCAGGTTCCTTCTCGACAGGAACCTCTCAAGGAACACCTTCTTCATTGTGGACGAGTCTTCAATGATCTCCAACATATCGGGCGATGCATCGCTTTTTGGGAGCGGAAAACTTCTCGATGACCTTATCGAATATGTATATTCGGGTATTGACTGCAAGCTGATTCTTGTGGGTGACACAGCCCAGTTGCCTCCGGTTGGCTCGGCTGAGAGTCCGGCCCTCGATCCCGGCAGCCTGGGTCAGTACGGCTTTGGTCTTGAGACTACTGAACTAAAGCAGGTAGTAAGGCAGAGCGAGTCGTCGGGAGTATTGATGAATGCAACCGCACTGCGCCTGCAGATTGCAACAGGTGATCTTTCACGTCCTTCTCTTAACTGCAGCGACTTCAGCGATATAACCCGGATCAGCGGGGAGGACCTGATTGATGAGATTTCGGAGGCATACAACAAATGCGGACTTGAAGGCACCATCATAGTGGTGAACTCGAATAAACAGGCAAACAGGTATAACCAGGGAATAAGGAACAGGATCTTTTTCAGGGAAGAGGAGATAAGTACCGGCGACATGGTTATGGTTGTAAGAAACAACTATAGCATTGCGGACGGGGAAGACGGGCCGGGTTTTATTGCCAACGGCGACATAGCTGAGGTAAGAAGGATAAGGAAATATGAGGAGATATATGGTTTCAGGTTTGCTGAGATGTCGCTTAAGTTTCCTGATTATGACATCGAGATAGAGTCGAAGGTGATGCTCGATGTGCTGCATCTTGATTCCCCTTCCCTGCCGTCAGACAGGAGCAGGGAGCTATATCAGAATGTACTGGCAGATTACCTACATCTTAAAACCCGCAGGAAACAACTGAGCGCCGTAAGGGAGGATCCTTATTATAATGCCCTGCAGATTAAATTTGCCTACGCGGTTACCTGCCATAAGGCCCAGGGTGGGCAATGGGAGAGGGTCTTTATCGACCAGGGGATGTTCAATAGGACCGATATTACTTCAGATTACCTGAGATGGTTTTATACAGCCCTTACGAGGGCTACCGACAGGGTTTACCTGGTTAACTTCGACGACAGTTTCTTCGGATCGTGAATCACTGGATAAACCAAACCTGAAGAAGCACCTGTCAGGCCAGTTTCATATCAGAAATAATGCCATCTATCCTTTTCCCGAGAAGGCTTCCCGTGTTTTCAATGTCATCTGCCGATTGTGGCATCATGCTGACGCTGAAGTAAAATTTTATCTTGGGTTCGGTTCCCGAGGGACGTACCGATATCTTTGATCCATCTTCGAGAAAGAGCTGAAGTACATCAGAACTGTTAAGGCTTATGGCGCTTTTTGCTCCCGAAAGGCAGTTGACTGAGATAAGATCCTTGTAATCATCGATTCTGACAACCCTGCTGTTGTTGATCATTTCAGGAGGATTGTCGCGGTAGCCTTTCATCATGGCCCTTATCTCATCTGCTCCTTCTTTACCTTTTCTGACAATGTTTACAAGTCTCTCCCTGTAAACACCGTATTTCATGTAGATCTCAGACAGAAGTCCGAAGAGGTTAAGGTTTCTGCTTTTTGCCCAGACAAGGGCCTCGGCTGCCAGTGCGCAGGATCCGACAGCATCCTTATCCCTGACATAGTCGCCGGGCAGGAATCCGTAGCTTTCTTCTCCTCCCCCGATGAATTTCTCTTTTCCTTCAAGCTTCCTGATAAGCTCGGCAAAGAATTTGAAACCTGTCAGGACATCATAGCATTTTACCCCGAAGCCCTCAGCTATTTTACCGATAAGGTCGGTTGTGACTATTGTCTTTATTATGTATTCGTTTCCTTTAAGGAGCTTTTTCTCCCTGAACTGTGAGAGTATGTAGTACGAGAGTATCACCCCCGTCTGGTTACCGTTAAGCAGGACGAATTCACCCTTGTTGTTGGTGGCGGCAAGTCCGAGCCTGTCGGCATCGGGATCTGTTGCCATCACAAGTTCGGCCCCTGTCTCAAGGGCTCTGGAGATAGCCATTTTCATGGCACCTGGTTCCTCGGGATTGGGCGATTTGACAGTTGGGAAGTTGCCATCAGGTTCTTCCTGCCCTGGTACCCTGATTATGTTTCTGAAACCGAAAAGCTTAAGAGCGTCCGGGACAAGGGTCGAGCCAGTACCGTGGATGGGAGTAAAGACGATTGGCGTGTCGCCATATTTACTGATAATCCCGGGATTTAGCCTCATCTTCAGGACCTCCTTAAGGAAAAGATCATCTGTCTCTTTCCCCAGGATCCTGATCTTTGATGGATCAGCGTTGAATCTTATCTCACTTACTGACCTTATCTTGCGGACTTCCTCAATGATTGCCGAATCGTGAGGTGCCACAACCTGACCGCCGTCGTCCCAGTAAGCTTTGTAACCATTGTATTCAGGCGGATTATGGGAGGCAGTGATCACAACACCGCTCCGGCATCCGTAATGCCTTATGGCAAATGATAGTTCAGGGGTGGGACGGAGGGCTTCGAAAAGGCAGACCTCAAACCCGTTAGCCGAGAAGATGGCGGCAGTTGTCTCGGCAAAGTAACGGCTGTTGTTGCGACAGTCGTGGGCCACAGCTACCCTGATCTTCTGGTCTTTGAAATTCCTGATAAGGTAGTTTGAAAGACCCTGGGTCGCCATACCCAGGGTATAGATATTCATCCTGTTTGTTCCGGCTCCCATAATTCCCCTCAGGCCGCCGGTTCCGAATTCAAGATCCTGATAGAATGCATCAATAAGCGCTTTTTCGTCATGGTCAAGCATATGCCTGACTTCTTTCCTGGTCTCTTCATTGTACTCATCGCCCAGCCACTGTATGGCTTTCTCTCTGATCTCTTTTATGGGTATCATATCCGGGATTGTTTAAGTTTTGTTAAGCACTTCAGCATGCTGTTCCTCCAGTGAGGGATAGTAAGGCCATAGGTCTCCTTTATCTTTGACTTGTCCATTACTGAATAGACAGGGCGTCGGACAATGGAAGGATAATCACCGCTGAGGATGGGGAGGATGTTGCAGCTGAAGCCTGCCGCGGCCACTATCTCAACAGCAAAGTCGTACCAGCTGCAAACACCTTCGTTTGAAAAATGGTATAGGCCGGGAGTGAAGGCAACACGGTTCCTGATCACTGAGGCAACAATATTCATGATTGCAGAAGCCAGGTCGGCAGCGTAAGTGGGACAGCCAGTCTGGTCAAACACAACCCTGAGAGAGTCTTTTTTCTCAGCATTCGATAAAATGGTCTTTAGAAAGTTCTTGCCGAATGAAGAGTACAACCATGATGTTCTTATCACCATGGTATGGTTATGAAGAAGGGCTTCCCTTTCACCACCCAGTTTTGACCTGCCGTAGACAGAAAGGGGATTGACGGGAGACATCTCGTTATAGGGAGTGTTGGAAGATCCGTCAAACACATAGTCGGTGGATACATGGATAAGGCGGCATGAAGTACCTTTTATTGCCTCAGCAAGGTTCCTGACTGCAACGGTATTGATGAGTGTTGCCTTTTCAGGTTCCGATTCAGCTTTTTCGACCTGGGTATATGCCGCACAGTTGATGATCCAACCGGGATCAGTCTGTTTTATGAACTCTCTTGTTTTTTCAGCATCGGTGATATCGAGAATGTCGACATCGGTAAAAACAAATTCGTAGCCCCTGTAGTTTTCTGCTTCAATTTTTAGTTCACTGCCAAGCTGCCCCGAAGCCCCTGTAACCAATATCACTGCCATTTCAGATTCAAATTAAAAGTTATACTCAGCCTCCTTGAAAACCGGATGTTTCAAGTCTTTTCCACTTATCAGGGAATCGCATATCTCTGTTTTCCAGTCAATACCAAGATAAGGATCTTTTACCGAAATTCCTCTTTCGGCCTGTGAATTATAGTAGTTATCGCATTTATACTGTATGATGGCAGTATCGCTCAGTACAGAAAAGCCATGTGCGAATCCGCGTGGTATAAAAAGCTGATCTTTAGTATCTGAGTCGAGGACTATCCCGAACCACTTTCCGAATGTGGGGGAGTTCCTTCTCAGATCGAGGGAGACATCATACACCTTTCCTGATACAACCCTGATCAGTTTTGCCTGGTCATAGGGTTTCATCTGGTAGTGCATGCCTCTTATTACTCCTCTGGATGATTTTGACTCGTTGTCCTGTACAGGATTGAAAGATATTCCTGCCTTGATGATGGATTCATGTTTGTAGCTTTCAAAGAAATAGCCCCTGTTGTCTGAAAATATTACGGGTTTGATTATTACAAGATCCTGAAATTCTGTAGTTATGATTTTCATCTGAAAAGATTAGTTAATTCCTTCATTGGTTCCGGGTTCTTCCGTTGAGACGCGGATGAGGTATTTCCCGTACTGGCTTTTTTTGATTGGTTCGGCAAGGGCAAGGAGCTGATCGCGTGAAATAAATCCATTCTGATAGGCAATTTCCTCTATACATGAGGCTTTCAATCCCTGTCTCTGTTCGAGGGTGGCAAAGAAGTTGGCAGCCTGGAGAAGGCTTTCATAGGTCCCGGTATCGAGCCAGGCCATTCCCCTGCCAAGGAATTTGACCTCAAGGCTTCCTTCCTCAAGATAGAGTCTGTTTAGATCAGTTATCTCGAGTTCTCCTCTTGGTGATGGCTTAAGTGACCGGGCTTTTGAAGTAACAGTATGATCATAGAAATAGAGTCCGGTTACGGCATAGTTTGATTTGGGTTTCGATGGTTTTTCCTCGATGCTGAGTACCTTTCTGTTCCTGTCAAATTCAACAACACCGTAGCGTTCGGGGTCGGTGACATAGTAGCCGAATACACACGCGCCCTGTTTCAGGGCGGCAGTACGGCGAAGCACCTCACTGAATGCGTGTCCGTAAAATATGTTGTCGCCCAGTATCATACAAACCGGTTCGTTGTTAATAAAATCTTCACCTATAATAAAGGCCTGGGCCAGGCCATCGGGAGAAGGCTGGATCCTGTAGCTGAGTCTGAGTCCGATTGAGGATCCATCTCCCAGCAGGTCGCGGAATCCCGGTAGGTCCCTGGGTGTTGAGATGATCAGGATATCCCGTATGCCCGCCAGCATCAGAACAGAAAGAGGATAGTAGATCATGGGTTTATCATAGATGGGAAGGATCTGTTTTGAGATTACGCTTGTGAGAGGGTGAAGTCTGGTCCCCGAGCCCCCTGCCAGAATAATTCCTTTCATGATTGGTAGTTATTGGTTAGTTGTTGAATATCGGTTGTTATCAGAATTCTTCAGCGCCTTCCGATCCCGTGGTAGACGAAGCCTGATTTCCTGATTTCTTCAGGATCGTATATATTCCTTCCGTCGAAGAGTACTCTTTCTCTCATGAGTGTGGCCATCTTCCTGAAGTCGGGCAGGTGAAACTCGGACCATTCAGTCATCAGTACCACGGCATCGGCATCTTTCACGGCCTCGTAAGGATCGCCGGTATAGGTTATCATATTGCCAAGCTGCCTTTCAGTCTCTTCCATGGCAGCAGGGTCATATGCTCTGACTGAGGCCCCGGCGGCAACGAGTTTCCTGATAAGGTGAACTGAAGAAGACTCCCTGATGTCATCTGTCTTGGGTTTGAATGAAAGCCCCCAGATAGCTATTGTCTTTTCCGAAAGGTTGGATTTGAAATGGGTTGATATCTTGTTGAACAGAACATCCTTCTGATATTCATTTGCTTTTTCAACGGCTTTTATCACATTGAGTTCATAACCGTTATCCTCTGCGGTTCTTATTATTGCCCTCACGTCTTTGGGAAAACAGGAGCCTCCATACCCTGCACCGGGATACATAAATTTGCTGCCTATCCTTGAGTCACTGCCTATGCCTTTCCTCACGTGGTTGATGTCGGCCCCCAGAATCTCGCACAGGTTGGCAATCTCGTTTATGAAACTGATCCTTGTTGCAAGCATGGCGTTGGCGGCATATTTTGTTATTTCGGCAGATGCTATATCCATGAACAGTATGGGATGGTTATTCAGTACGAAAGGCATGAAAAGCCTTTTAATTACCTCTCCGGTTTTTTCGTTGTCAATACCTACAACAATTCTTTCAGGACGCAGAAAATCCTCGACAGCCGCCCCTTCTTTAAGGAATTCAGGATTTGAGGCCATATCAAAATCAGGAACTATATTCCTTCTCATGAGTTCCTCTGTTATCACCGACCTTATCTTTCCCGCCGTACCTACAGGCACCGTACTTTTGGTTGCCACTACAGCATAATGTGAGAGGTTCCTCCCTATGTCGCTGGCTACCTTAAAGACCTGACTGAGGTCAGGACTGCCATTTTCTCCGGGGGGAGTACCTACGGCAATGAAGATCACTTCAGAATCCCTGATCCCCTCAGCCACATCGGTTGTAAAGGTGAGCCTTCCCTTTTCACAATTCCTTTTTATCATCGGTTCAAGTCCGGGCTCAAACAGAGGTACAATGCCGTTATTCAGCTGCCTGATCTTTTCAGAATCATTGTCCACGCAAACAACATTCACCCCGCTTTCTGAGAAACAGGTGCCTGTCACAAGGCCTACATATCCTGTTCCTATAACAGTTATCTTCATTTATTGCAGAATATTTGGAACAGATTGAATTAATCAGATACAAAGATAATATAACGGGTGAATTTCAAAAATCACGACGACAACCCTGTAGTGAATCTGTGGCCCGGATGGCAATTAACCTAATGTAAATCTTCGATATAATATTATGACAATATTA
>CAZBQM010000003.1:29029-72434 GCA_964494045.1 uncultured Rikenellaceae bacterium | reverse complement strand
GGCTGGGCACCGATCTGTTGTTCTGGGCCATGCTTATTGCCTTTTGTTTCGGGGTGGAGTTACAGGCCCAGGATATATCATTACCTGAACTCTCCGGATTCCGGAAACAGACAAACTATCCGGTCTATACCAGGGATAACCTGTGGAATTTTATTGATGGCGCCGCCGATAATTATCTTGCCTACGGATTTGTGGATCTTCATGTGGCTGAATACAAGAAGGGGAAGAATACAATCAAACTCGAGATATACAGGCATCAGGATAATACCATGGCTTTTGGTATTTATTCTTCCGAGCGCTCATCATCGTTTGAGTTTCTGAAACTCGGATCTCAGGGATACAGAACAGGAGGGTCAATAAATTTCTTAGTGGGAAACTATTATGTCAAGATAAGGACCTTTTCGAAGAAGGAGAGTATTCTGAATGCTGTCGAAAGCCTTGCTGCAAAGGTCTCTTCATCGCTGCCTGGCGAAGCTGTAATGCCTGAAGCCCTTAATATGTTTCCCGAAGCAGGCCTGAAAAAGAATGAAGAGATTTTCATCAATGAAAGCGTCCTCGGTCATGACTTTCTCAATAAAGCTTTCAGGGCCGGATATGAAGTAGGACCCGATAATTTTTCAATATATATTTTCAGGGGAGAAGCAACAGATATAATGAAGACCGCCATGACCTATTTAACGGCCTCAGGTATGGAAGCCGGAGAAGGGTCTGAAGGAAAGTATGTGCTGTCAGACAAGTATAACGGAACAGTCTTCCTTGGCTGGAAAGATGGTAACATGGTTCTTGTTACCGGTCTGGCATCTGATCAGACCGATATTGCTGAAAGCTATATATCTCAGATAATAAAGTAAAGGGATTCCCGAAATAAAGGAACTCCTGTCAGATTTCTCCGGAAATTCCGAGCTTTTCTCCCACGATTTTCCTGAGACCCAGATAAGAATTGACCACTGGCAGATCCTTGTTATCATCGATTACGTTCTGTGGAGGCTTGAAAAGTATTCCCAGTTCTGCAGTTCTGAGCATTGATATGTCGTTATAGGAGTCTCCTATGGCTATGACCTTGAAATTCAGCTTCTGAAGCGCTTCAACAACCTTTTTCTTTGCATCTGTCTGCCTGAGGTTGAAATCGGTTATAAATCCGTTCTTGTCAATTGTAAGGTGATGGCAGAACAAAACCGGCCATCCCATCTTTTCGAGCAGGGGATCTGCAAACTCCCTGAAAGTATCAGAGACAATGATCATCTGAGCCTTCTTGTGAAGCCAGTTGATGAAATCGAGAGCACCTGGCATCAGTTCAAGGAGTGAAATCACTTTCTGGATGTCGTTGATTGTGATCCCGTGCTGTTTGAGTATCTCAAGTCTGCGATTCATGAGGACGTTATAGTCATTTATGTCGCGGGTTGTAAGCTTAAGTTCATCTATCCCAGTCCATCTTGCCACATTAATCCAGACTTCAGGAACAAGCACTCCTTCCAGGTCACTGCAAATAATATACATTTAATCAGTTGTTTATGTTAGTAATTCTTGAGTAATTCCTCCTTAAGTTTTTCATAATTGTTATCAAGGAAATGATATTCTTCGTCTTTGGCTCTTACCTCTTCAAGGGATGCAGGCAGACCGGGTCGGAAGCCAAGGGCAGCTTCAACCTCATCGGGAAACTTGGCCGGATGAGCTGTTTCAAGAGAGATACAGAGATTCTGTGGTTCAGCATCACCGACGTTTTCATCAAGGTATCTCATCAGACCGTTCCATGCAACTGCCCCATGGGGTTCAAGCAGCACGTTGTAATCGCGGTAAACTTTTTCCATTGTTTTCCTGGTCAGTTCATCCGAAACGGCTGTCCCATACATGTCGGAGACCATTTTGCCCAGATTGGGTAAGCGTGTAAGGATACCATGTTCATTCATCTGACCGCCATAAAGGGCTACTATCCTTGCCATATTACTGGGGTGCCCCACATTCATGGCGCTTGATATACATTTCTTCGAAGGTGAAATTATATTGTAATTTCCGGTTTTGAAGTACACCGGAACCTCATCATTCTCATTGGTTGAGATAACAAACCTTTTAACAGGAAGCCCCATTTTACGGGCAAGTATTCCTCCTGTCAGGTTTCCGAAATTACCTGATGGAACACTGAATACTGCCTGATCTGAATTATCTGACGAACATCTCAGCCACGACCAGAAATAATAAACGGACTGGGGTAGCAGCCTGCCTGTATTGATTGAGTTGGCCGACGACAGATTCCTGTCCGACAGAGCCGGGTCCATAAATGCTTCCTTGACAAGCCTCTGGCAGTCATCAAATTTCCCGTCGAGAGCATATACCCTGACATTCTTTTTCAGGGTAGTCATCTGTTTCCTTTGCATCTCAGACACCTCATCAAAGGGGAAAAGAATAACGACATTTATGTTGTCGAGGCCATAAAAAGCGTTTGCAACGGCCGATCCTGTATCGCCCGAAGTGGCTGTGAGTATTGTAATATGACGTTTTTCAAGCTTCAGAAAATGTTGCATCAGCCTTCCCATCAGAAGGGCTGCAAAATCCTTGAATGAAGCAGTGGGCCCCCTGTCAAGCCTGAGAATGTATTTCCTTTCAACGACTTTTTCAACCGGAACATCAAAGGTGTAGATGTCGTGACACATCCCGGAGAGAAGGTCAAATCCGATATCTTCATGTGTGAATCTGTTGAGGATCGAGGCAGCCAGACGGGGATAATCCATTCCCCTGAAACTGTTGAGATCGTCGGCTGTGATCACCGGTAAATTCCGGGGGAGGTACAAACCATTGTCGGGAGCCAGGCCCTTCAGAAGCGCCTCCTTAAATGGAACCTCGGGTGCCCTGCCATTTGTCGAATAATATAGATTGTTAGCTATCAACTATTTTTATTTTTGAATTTAAACATTTACAACTCTAATAAGATCAGCAAATACACCGGCTGCCGTAACATCCGATCCGGCTCCATATCCTTTGATCACCATCGGAAGTTCCCTGTATCTCTCGGTCGTAAGCAGTACAATGTTATTGCTTCCTTCAAGGTCGAAAGAAGGATGTGACTGATCTACTGTAATAAGTTCCACTTTTGCCTTACCCTGATCCATAACTGCAAAGAACCTCCACTTTCTGTTCAGCTTCTGCAACGCCTTTCGTTTTTCTTCAAACTCAGCATCATAACTGCTCACTTTGGAGAAGAAGGAGTCGATGTCACCTTCAAAGCATTCGTCAGGCAGGAACCTGTTTATCTGGATATCATCCGATTCGAGGTGATATCCGGCTTCCCTTGATAGTATCAGTATCTTTCTTACAACATCGGTGCCGCTCAGGTCGATCCGGGGGTCGGGTTCTGAGATGCCTTTTTCCTTTGCCATCCTTATGGCAGCGCTCAGAGTGATATCCGGTCCCAAAGTGTTAAAGATAAAATTAAGTGTCCCTGAGAGGACGGCCTCTATCCTGAGTATCCGGTCACCGCTTACTATCAGGTCACTTATGGTCTTGATTATCGGCAAACCTGCACCGACAGTTGTCTCATACATGAATCTGACACCTTTTTCGTAGGCAGTGCTCTTAAGCAACTGGTAATAACTGTACTCTGAGGAACATGCTATTTTATTCGCGGTAACGACAGACACATAGTTTTTTAAGATCTCCTCATAGTTTCCAGCCACTTTCGGATTGGCGGTACAGTCAACATAGATCGAGTTTCTGAGGTTCAGCCTGGTCATCTTTTCAATGAACCTTCCGATGTCACTTTTTTCACCCTTTTCCTTCAGCATCTCCTGACAGCTTTCAAGTGGTATTGATTTGCTGTCAATAAGCATTTTACGGGTATTTGTGATACCTATCAGGTTTATCTTAAGGTTGTGCTCCTTAAGAAGTATGTCGTGTTGTTTTTCAAGTTGCTTAATTAGGCACGAACCGACAAGCCCCGTACCTGCTATGAACAGATGCATTTCCTTGTATTTCGAAAGGAAAAACCCGTCATGGATCACGTTAAGGGCCTTCTTCAGGTTACTGTTCCTGATAACTACGGAGATATTAAGTTCTGATGATCCCTGTGCCGTGGCAATGACGCTAATGCCATTCCTGCCGAGTGATGTGAACAAAGTTGCCGATATGCCGGGGGTGTTTTTCATTTTTTCACCAACGATGGCAATTATCGAAAGATCTTTTTCAATCAGCACCTTTAACTCTTTGTTACCTATCTCCCTGCTGAATTCACTGATAATTGATTCAGCCGCCACCTTTGTTGCTGAGGGATTTATAGCAAATGTGATGGAATATTCGGACGAGGCCTGGGTGATAAGGACAATGCTTACATTCTTTCGCGCAAGGGCGCCGAAAAGTCTCATCGAGGTCCCGCTGACACCCACCATTGCTGCACCCTGTATGGTGATAAGGTCGATATGGTCGATGGATGAGATGCCCTTGATGGGACTCCTGCTACCGTTACCGGCTTTGCCGCTTATAAACGTACCTTTTTCAGCCGGTTTGAATGAGTTCTTTACATAAACCGGTATATGTTTTTTATAGACCGGCCTCAGGGTAGGGGTGTATATGACTTTTGCCCCGAAATGCGACAGTTCTATGGCTTCTGAATAAGTCATACTTTCAATGGCATAAGCCTTGTCGACTTTCTTCGGATCAGCTGTCATGAAACCATCGGAATCGGTCCATATCTGAAGTGCTTCAGAGTTTATTGCAGCAGCAATGATGGCTGCGGTATAGTCGGAGCCTCCTCTCCCGAGGGTAGTGGTTTCATTGTCAGGGGTTGATGCTATAAATCCGGGGACAAGTATTCTCTTGCCGGTTTTCATGATCTTTTTTCTGATCAGCCGGTTCGAGATATCGAAGTCGACATTTGCATTTCCATAATTGTCATCCGTGATTATGATCTCCCTGGCATCAACCAGCTGGCAATTGTCAAGGAAGCCGGCTATTATCAGCGAGGAAAATCTCTCTCCGCTGCTAAGAACCTTGTCGAGAGCATAGTCACTCAACTCCCTGAGAAGGAAGATCCCGTTTAATGTCTCGCAGAGTTCAGAATGAAGTACTTCAATACCGGTAAGAACACTTTCCCTGATTTCTCCCTTCAGCAACTCATTGGCTGTGTCCCTGTGCTTTTGGATAAGCTCATCAAGCATCTGCCTGTATCCATTGTCATGGACTGAAGCAAGCTCGCTGATTTTCTTGAGTGTATCTGTGACTCCCTGAAATGCTGAGACAACAACGACACATGGTACCTCAACCGGATCAATTATCTTCTTAACGGCTCTGATCCTATCAGAGTTGGCAACAGATGATCCGCCAAATTTCAGGACTTTCATATTCAGATTATTATTGAGAGAAAATAAAGCATTCCGGGAATACTATTTTCAGGGTGCAAAAATAGCAAAATTCAATATAAACTCCTGATCTATTAATATTAATTATAAAAATGATAAAATATTTTTACATTCAGCAGACATGGTTCCAAAATACTTAATAAAAATAACCAGTACTGCTGTTACGTATCTAAACTATGTAAGTCGTGCGACCATAAAAAGCTCTCAGGAAACAGATGCTTTTTCAAGTCTTTTCAGTATTGAAAAGATGAAGGCGGCAGACAAGATACAACAGACAATAAATACCAGCCATAAGGTTGATAGTGAAACCTTATCCCACAGCAGTGTGCCGACAAACAGGAGCTTGTTGCCGATAGCGGTTGCAAGCAGCCAGCCGCCCTGCATAAGACCCTGGAACCGTGAAGGCGCAACCTTTGAAACAAAGGAAAGGCCCATCGGACTAAGAAAGAGTTCGGCAACAGTGAGCACAAGGTAGCTGCTTATAAGCCAGTAGGGAGAAACACGGTCGCTGTCGGCCACCGGCGCTCCTTCAAGGGAAGCAGGAGATGGTGCGCCAACGGATGCAAACAGGATTATGATGAATCCGACAGCGGCAATGATCATACCTATTCCTATTTTTTTGGGGGTTGAAGGTTCTTTTCCTCTTTTGTTCAAAGCAGCAAAGGCTGCCATCACCGGGAAGGTAAGAACAACGATGAATAAGGGATTAAACGACTGGAACACCTCCGGTGAGATGGCATTGCTTTCGCCGAATGCTGTAAAGAGCTTCTTCATAAGACCTGAAGGATCAAATCCTGAAAGGAAAAACAGGGAGAAAAGAAGTGATACTGCAAAGAGAACCGATCCCCAGATTTTCGTTTTAGCGCTGATCTTCTTATTGAAAAGGATTACTATTCCTGCAATGGCTCCGATAAATGCAAGCATTGACGGCAGGGTGAAAAAGATATTTGTGAACCTGCCCACTTCCTTTACTGTATAATCACGGGCAAAGAGTGTAAGGGTGAGTCCGTTCTGGTGAAATGACATCCAGAAGAATATCACTACAAAAAACACCAGAACAAGAGCCGTGATTCTTGATCTTTCTTCTTTTTTGGAACTCAGTATTATCCATGTTACAAATCCGGTGAACAGTCCGAATGCAAACCCGTCTGGCCAGCCCACCTGTTTAATAAAGTGCAGACCGAAGGCTGTGATAAAGGCCACAATAATGGCAGCAAAAAGGGCAGAAGGGACAAAGGTGATCTTTTCGGTCTTTACCGAGCTTTCCTTAATTTCCTTGTTTGGCAGAAGCCTGTTAAAGAATATATATACCAGAAGTGAGATTACCATGGCACCTGCGGCTATTCCGAATGCATAGTTGTAACCTTTGGAAAAGACCTCAAGGTAATTGGTGGCAAAGGCACCAAGATCGGTAACCGGACCGGAAAGACTGACATCCGAAGCCAGGTTGCTGAATGTGGTGGTGTCGGCCAAAGTGCCATTAAGGTACTGATGGCAGAGTGAAGGAAGTGATCCGTCGTGGGCGTACCCGTTGACCTTCAGCCACCAGTCGCGCATCCCCATTGCAGCAAAGGGAGCAAAAAAAGCTCCTACGTTGATCCCCATGTAAAAGATCATGAAGGCCGAATCCCTCAGCTTGATGTACCTGGGGTCATCATACATCTGCCCGACAACGGCCTGGAGATTCCCTTTAAAGAGGCCGTTTCCAAGTGCAATGGTAAAGAGTCCTAGGACAGTAACGTTCAGAGACATCCCTGGCACAGCCATGATTATATAACCGGCAAACATAATAGCTATCCCGGCCAGAATAACCAGCTTGTATTTACCTGTTGAGTCGGCAAGGATACCTCCAAACAGAGCCATGGCATAAATACTGAAATAAAACCAGCTGTAGATGCTTCCGGCTTTCTCGGCCGATAGTCCGAACTTGGCCTGGAGAAACAATACAAGGATGGCCATCATCGTGTAAAAGCCAAACCTTTCCCCCATGTTTGAGAAAAAGGCTACAAGCAATCCCTTTGGATGATTCTTTAACATAACACTTTTTTATAGTTTATAAGTAATAATCAGCCCTTCGAAAAAAACAGAAAACACCCGGTGCAACAACGATTTTTTGAGTGCTCCGGGGCTAATTCCGACAAATATATTAATCTTTTTACAAGTAAAAAACGAACTTCCTTTCTTATCCCGGGCCGGAAGTATAAATTTGTAGATTATTGAAATATCATGAAGATTTTCAAATCGGAACAGATCAGGGAGATTGACAGGCTTACTATAATTAATGAACCGCTTGCCTCCATTGATCTGATGGAACGGGCAGCCGAAGGTCTTTTCAGGCACATCACGGCCATGTTTTCAGCTGATAAACGGATTTGTGTATTTGCCGGACCGGGAAATAACGGTGGCGACGGACTGGCTCTTGCACGGATGCTGTACAGCGCTGGTTATGATGTTAAAGTATTCTATGTTGCCTTCTCTGAAAAAACAACAGACGACTGGAAAAAGAACAGGAAAAGACTTGAAGGGATACCAGGACTTCAGTTCACTGTCATAGGCCATGAATCTGAGCTTCCGTCACTACCCGACGACACGGTCTGTATAGATGCTATTTTAGGGTCGGGACTTACAAGGCCGGCAGAAGGTCTGGCTGCACAAACCATTCAACATATAAACAACAGCAGGGCGACAGTGATAGCTGTTGATATGCCATCGGGACTGTTTGGTGAGGATAACAGGGAGAACAATCCCGGGAGTATTATAAGGGCCACCCTTACTCTTAGCTTCCAGTTTCCCCGGCTTTCGTTCTTCTTTGCAGAGAACCGCCAGTATACAGGCGACTGGGAGCTTATTGACATCCGACTCGACAATGAGGCAATAAACGGAATACCCTCATCATTCAGGTTTACCTGCAGGAGTGATATACATGCCATCCTGAGGAAACGTGACAAGTTCGCCCATAAAGGCAACTTTGGCCATGGCCTTCTTGTGGCAGGGTCATATGGTAAAATGGGAGCAGCCCTTCTGAGCGTCAGTGCTTCCATGAGAAGCGGAATAGGTCTGCTCACCTGTCATATTCCATCTTCAGGCTTATGCCAGCTTAATGTCTTTGTTCCCGAGGCTATGACGAGCCCCGACATGGATGAGAAGACTATTACTCATATAAGCGACCCTTCTTCCTACGATGCCGTAGCTATAGGCCCTGGCATTGGAACCGGTGATAAAACCATCTCCGCCCTCAGGGAACTCATAGGATCGTTCAGAAAACCAATGGTCATCGATGCCGATGCACTGAATATTCTTGCAATGAACAGGGGCTGGCTTCCTCTTTTGCCTGAGGGATCCATACTCACTCCTCATCCAAAGGAATTTGAAAGGATTGCCGGCAAGGCTGAAAACGGTTACGACAGGCTAATGCAACAGATAAGGTTTTCAGAGGAGTATAATTGTGTCGTGGTTCTGAAGGGAGCATATTCATCCGTATCGTCTCCGGGAGGATTGGTTTCGTTCAACAGCACCGGGAATCCGGGGATGGCAACAGCCGGCTCGGGAGATGTTCTTACGGGAATAATATTATCTTTGCTTGCAGCCGGATATTCTCCCGCTGATGCAGCCGTAGCTTCCGTTTATATTCATGGTCTCGCGGGAGATCTGGCGGCAGAAGAATCGGGGTATGAAGCATTGGTGGCTTCCTCAATCATTGAAAATCTGGGAAAAGCGTTCAGGGTGGTCACTTCTTAAGGGAGACAGTGCATTGTCAGAATGAAATGACCACGGGTAGAGAATTTATAACTTTAAAGAGACTTACTATGAAGAAGAACTTTCTTATATTGTTTTCACTGGCAGCGCTACTTTCTACGTTTTCATGTGCAACAAACATGGGCGGGAGCGGCAGGAATACTGTTGTTACACCACTTTCAGAAAAAACATCTTTAAATGAGGGAACCCTTGTTTACGGATTACCTCTGACAGTGGTTGACATTTTTGTTGAAACCGAACGGGTGATTGAACGTCCGGGTCCATATTCAGGATATGCCGGTGAAATGCTGGGACTTAATGATGTAATCCGGGAGGAAAACGAATCGTGGGCCATAAGAAGTATTTCGGTAAAAACCCACGAGGAACTTGATCCCTCGGAATTCTATGTTATTGAAAGCACTTCACTTTTTCAGACCAATGTACTTAAGATGAAGAAGGCCGGACTTCTTCTCGATCTTAATCCTGATATCTACCTTCATAATGAAACGGACTACAATCAGAAAGAGTCTGATATGAATGCATTAAGAGTTCTCGACCTTGGTGCTGACCAGTATTTCATGTCGCAGCGCGACACAGCCTACAGGACCGTCAATGTAGATACAGCTTTTATAAGGATACCCTATCTGGTTGAAAAGAAGAAAAAACTTACGATCGACCAGCTTGCTGAAAGGGCTGCAGTAAGGCTGATGGAACTTCGTGACGGGAAACATCTGATTCTTACGGGTGAAGCAAATGTTTTTCCGCAGGATGAAGCAGCCATAAGAGAATTAAACAGGCTCGAGAAGGAATATACCGAGCTTTTTACAGGAAAGACTTTTACAGAAACCAGGACCTTCAGGTACCAGGTGATACCGTCAAAGGAGATGACCGGAAAACAGACCCCGGTTTTCAGATTCTCTGCCACAACGGGCCCTTCGTCATCAGCTGATGGAAAGGGAAATCCCGTGACTCTTGAGTTCATTCCTGAACAGAAGACAAAGGGTCTGTCGCTTATAACAAAGCAAAAGACTACTACAGAAAAGGATTACGATAAACTTTACTACAGGATACCCGACATGGTGACGGCAAGGATCTCTCTCGGGAAGGAGGAGCTTTGCAGCACACGTATGCTGGTTTATCAGTACGGTGATATCATACACCTTCCTTCAAACTATATCATCGGACAATAAAAAAAAGAGGATGTTTCAAAAGTCGGTTTATCATCCCGAGTATTGAATATCTGAAAGTGACCTATTCCTCCACTTTGCCTTTAAAGCTTAACTGGTAGTCTTCCCATTTCTGCGATTCGTATGCCTTGTCGGCAAAGAAACTCAGGAGCATTTCCATCTCCTTTGCCTGTCGGAAACCTGGCACAGGCGATACCTGATATTTATCGTCCTTTTTGGTCATAAAAACCACTGTCGGATATGAAAGACGGCCCTGAAGAAGGGCGACTGCCAGCTGATGGGCTTTGCCTGCCTTCCCATCATTCATGAAGGTACGGCCTAGGAAGGTGATGTCTTCCTTGCCTTCAGCATTGAATTTTACAGGATAGAATTTGGTATTGAGCAATTCTGCAATTACCGGGTTTGAGAATGTTTCCAGGTCCATCTTCTTGCACCAGCCGCACCAGTCTGTATAGGTATCAATAAAGAGGGGTCTTTCTGATTCACTGCTTAGTTTTTCCGCCTCCTGCAAGGTGTACCACTTTACATCTGTTTTCTGTGGAAATGCCTGTAAAACAATTAACAATAATACTATTATCGTAAGAAATCTCTTCATTTTTCAATAATTTTACTGCATATATCATGCAAATTAAGACAATTATTTCGATAGTCAGATACCACCCTGGTATTTTACATCATAAACAGGATAACCCGGTATAAAGTTCAATTTTACTTTATTCTAAAGAGAACATTAAAATAATTTTTTACATTTACCGGTCTTTATGAAATCTAAAAACAAATGGAAAAAATCACCAATACTCTGAGAGACTCCAAATTTGCGCGCTGGTCCGCGCTTGCGATTGTAGCATTTAGCATGCTTTGCGGCTATTACCTTACCGATGTAATGGCTCCACTGAAACCGATGCTCGAGAAGGAGTTGTTATGGAATAGTGCAGAGTATGGCTTTTTCACAAGTGCCTATGGCTGGTTTAACGTGTTTCTTCTGATGCTCATCTTTGGTGGAATAATCCTCGACAAAATGGGGGTCAGGTTCACGGGTAAGATGGCAACCATCACCATGGTAATTGGTACTGCCATCAAGTACTGGGCCATTTCGACCCATTCCCTTGACAACCTCCAGTTGCTTGGAATGAAGGGACAGGTTGTTATTGCCGCCCTGGGGTTTGCCGTCTTTGGTGTAGGAGTCGAGGTAGCAGGTATTACTGTTTCAAAAGTTATAGTCAAATGGTTCAAGGGAAAAGAACTTGCCCTTGCGATGGGACTTGAAATGGCTACTGCCAGGCTTGGGACCGCCCTGGCTCTTTATAGCTCGGTCAGGATTGCAAATGCCTTTGATGATGTTTCAGCTCCCATACTTGTTTGTCTTATAATGCTTTGTATCGGAATGATATCTTTCTTCCTTTATACTATCATGGACAAAAAGCTTGATAGGTCGATAGCAGATGAAGCTGACAGGTCGGGTGCCGCAGAAACGGACGAATCATTCAGAATGTCTGATATTATGTTCATTGTCAGGAACAAGGGATGGTGGTACATAGCCATACTCTGCGTTCTTTTCTATTCTTCGGTTTTCCCCTTCCTTAAATATGCCTCCGATCTTATGGTTAACAAATTCGGAGTCAACGAGATGCTGGCAGGCACCATTCCCGCCCTGCTTCCTTTCGGAACTATTTTACTGACTCCTCTTTTTGGTAATGTTTACGACAGAAAGGGAAAGGGAGCCACAATAATGATAATAGGAGCCCTGCTTCTTATTCTTGTACATACCCTTTTCTCGGTTCCTTTTCTTAACCAGACACCTGTTGCTATACTTCTTATTGTGATACTCGGGATAGGTTTCTCGCTCGTTCCTTCAGCCATGTGGCCTTCGGTAACAAAGATCATCCCCGAAAAGCAGCTTGGCACAGCCTACGCGCTGATATTCTGGGTTCAGAACTGGGGATTAATGGGAGTGCCCGCTCTCATTGGCTGGGTGCTTAACAAATACTGCATAACAGGTACAAGAATTGTCGATGGGGTAGAGGTATCATCTTATGATTATACCATTCCTATGATCATATTCACCTGCTTTGGTATACTGGCTCTTGTCTTTGCTGTTCTGCTGAAAATTGAAGACAGGAAGAAAGATTACGGACTTGAAAAACCAAATATAAGCAAGTGACCTGGGAGGTCACTTGCTACTGAATAAAGTTACTGATCTGAAAAAAAACTGCGTCAGTTGTCAGGCCATCTTGATAAGGATGGCCTTTATTGTATCGGTTACATCTTCCTCTTCATCCACGCACCTCTCAAGGATCTCAAGTATCTTGTTGTTCTTGAGTAATTCAGCAGGATCCTTTTCCTGCTCAAACAGTTCGGAGACAGCTACATAGTAATACTCGTCGGCCTTGTGTTCGATTTCGGTCACTTCAGCACAGGCTTTTGTTATCTCTTCCTTGTTGGCAGCGGCATCGACAAGCCACTTTACGGACTGTTCTATCTTGACAGCGCCCTGGTAAATCATCTCTGCCATTATCTTGTAAACCGGCATCAGTTTTTTGGGCTTATAGAGGCAGATCCTTCTGCTCACACCGTTGATTGAATCAACAACATCGTCTATGTGAGCGGTCAGTTCATGAATGTCTTCCCTGTCGAAAGGAGTAATGAATGATTTGTTAAGCTGCTGGTATGCCTTGTCGGTAATGACATCACCGATATGTTCAACTTCCTTGATTTCCTTATTAATCCTTTCAAAATCATCTGTTCCTGAACTTGACATAAGCTGCTTAAGCAATTCAGCCGCCTGAACAAGGTTTTTTGCATCTTCCTCGAACAGAGGATGAAACGAATGATCCTTTGGGACAAAGAATTTAAGAATCTTATCAATATTCATAATAGTATTATTTAGTTACATCATGATAAATTCAACCAGTTGAAAAAAACAAACATGATTGCACCAATCATGCCCGAGACAGGGATGGTAAGTATCCAGGCCCAGAATATTTTTGTTGTAACCCCCCACCTGACTGCCGAAACACCTTTCTGAGCCCCGGCCCCGATGATTGCTCCGGTAATGGTGTGAGTGGTGCTTACAGGGATTCCGAAATGGGTAGCTCCGAATAGTGTGATAGCACCGGCTGTTTCAGCACAAAAGCCTTCAAAGGGTTTGAGTTTGGTTATTTTCTGGCCCATGGTCTTCACAATTCTCCAACCTCCGAACAAGGTCCCGGTTGCTATGGCAGCCTGACATGATAACACGATCCAAAGGGCAATCTTGTCATCCTTGGTGGTCAGACCCGATACTATCATGGCAACCCATATAATACCCATTGACTTCTGGGCGTCGTTTCCACCATGGCCCAGACTGAATGAAGCAGCCGATAACAGCTGAAGACGCCGGAAGTGTTTGTCGATTGTCGAGGGACTGAAATTCTTTGCGATATGAAGAACGATTGCGGAAATTATGAACGAGAAGATCATTCCGAGAAGGGGAGCGACGACTATGAATACGACGATCTTGAAAACTCCTGAAAAAATAACTGAACCTGTGCCGGAACTAACAATGGCAGCACCTACAAGTCCTCCGACAAGCGTATGAGAAGAGCTGGAGGGGAGCCCCCACCACCATGTAACAAGATTCCAGATAACAGCTGCTACAAGGGCAGCCGCAATAACATTAAGGTTTATCACATCCGGATCTATCACCCCTTTACCCATGGTTGTGGCAACCTTCAGTGGAAATATTGTAAAAGCGATGAAGTTGAAGATTGCAGCCAGAAGAACTGCGGAAATGGGGGAGAGGACTTTTGTCGATACCACAGTTGCAATAGCATTGGCCGAATCATGAAAGCCGTTGATGAAGTCAAAGAGAAGTACAAGAGCTATTATTATTGTCAGAAAAGTCATTGATTTATTTCTATCTGGTAACTATTAAATTTACATCCTTTTATCATATTCTGTCTGGTCGATTATGGCAAAATTTCTGCACGCTTCAGTATTATTCCGCTTAACAAGCCCCTGAATGGAATGCATGATAACAAAAAAGATATCCATTCATCCTGATCAGATTGTTAATTGTAACCTTCCCGACCTGCCATTGAATCTGCAATTCCGTCATTTCATCAATACTCAGATCTTTACGATCAGACCCTGATTTAAAAAAGACCTCGAATTTATTATAAATATATAATACAGAAGGCAGATAATGATGTTAAGTTTTTGTTACATTTTACCCCGTAGAGTTATAAAACAGATTTCTGTCATTGGAAGATATCTGAATAAATGACTACTTTTATTACCTGAAGATGAAAAACCAAAATATAAATATATGAATACAATACTTGACCTTGAACCGAAACCTGTGTGGAGCTACTTTAACGCTATCTCCCGGATACCACATCCTTCACGGAAAGAGCAGAAAATGGCTGAATATGTAGTTAACTTCGGGAAAGAACATAATCTTGAAACCCATGTTGACAAAACGGGGAACGTCATTATCAGAAAACCGGCAACAAAGGGAATGGAAAACAGAAAATGTGTCATTCTCCAGGCTCATCTCGATATGGTCCCTCAGAAGAACAGTGATAAGAAACACGATTTTGAGAAGGATCCTATAAAGACTATCGTTGATGGGGAATGGGTAAGAGCTGATGGCACAACCCTTGGCGCAGACAATGGGATAGGAGTGGCAGCCATACTTAGTGTACTGGCTTCAAACAACCTTTCACACGGACCGCTTGAAGCACTGTTTACTATTGATGAAGAAACCGGGATGACAGGTGCTTTCGGACTTAAGAAAGGCTTCCTCACTGGTGACATACTGATGAACCTCGACTCGGAGGATGAAGGCGAACTCTATGTGGGGTGTGCCGGAGGTGTTGATGTAAGCATCACCAGGGAATATGCCACTGAGAAATGTCCGGAAGGGATGTGTGCCTTCAGAATTGACGTTAAGGGTCTGAAGGGAGGACATTCGGGAGTTGACATTTCACTTGGCAGGGCTAATTCAAATAAGCTCATGGCCAGGTTCCTCATGCAGGCCGAATCAGATTTCGGGATAAGACTTGCAGAACTTGAAGGTGGTGACCTTAGAAATGCAATTCCAAGAGAGGCAAGGGCGCTTCTTACTGTCGCTGAAATCAAGGAAGCGGCCTTTAAGAAATTCGTGAAAGGCTACGAAAAGATGTATTGCGCAGAATTTTCTGATACCGAACCCACTCTTTCTTTCACAGCCCGAAAAACTGACCTGCCTGCCAGGATTATGAAAGAAGCTGACCAGTACAGAATAATACGCGCCATATTTGCATGTCCTAATGGTGTGCAGAGGATGAGCCAGGCAATGAGCGGACTTGTTGAGACTTCCAATAACCTTGCAATAGTGAAGTGTGCCGACGGAAAATTTGAAACATATTGCCTGACAAGAAGTTCTGTTGACTCGTCAAAAGAAGCTGTTGCCTGGAAAATAGCAGCTGTTTTTCACCTGATAGGTGCAGAAGTAGAACTCTCGGGAGATTATCCGGGATGGAAGCCGGATATGAATTCTCCGGTTCTCAAAAGCATGAGTGAGGTATACAGAAAGAAATACGGGAATGTACCTAAGGTTAAGGCTATACATGCGGGACTTGAATGCGGATTAATAGGAGGTGTATATCCCGGGCTCGATATGATCTCATTCGGTCCAACAATCAGATATCCACATTCTCCGGATGAAAAAGTCAATATAGAATCTGTTAATAAATTCTATGGGTTCCTGTGTGAGTCGCTGAAAAATGCCCCGGTTAAGTAAGAAATACCGGCCATAATACAATGCCCCCTTTCTTCGTCTGGCTGATGAAGAAGGGGGTATTTTTTATTCAGCTTTTATTTCGACCAGTACATCATCCTTCATCACATTGGCGTTCGGCCTGACCACGATTCTGGCTATCTGGCCGTCCACAGGTGACTGGATCTCATTCTGCATCTTCATAGCTTCGAGGATGACAACAGCTTCGCCTCTTCTCACCTGGGCTCCTTCTCTGACAAGTATATCGATGATCTTTCCGGGCATAGGGGCCCTGACTGGTTCCATGGCAGCCTTTCCCTTTGAGTTGCCCAGAACTTTCATCCTTTTGAGTGAAAAAGGTGTCTCAACAGTGAAGGTGTAGCTTATATCGTTGAACAGAATCTCATATTTGTTCTGTCGCGATCTTATGATCTCAACAGGATATTTTCGGTTCTTCCAGAGAATATAAGTCCCGTACTTATCGTCAGACTTAAGTTTAACCTCATACTCCCTTTTTCCGATCCTGATCGAATGTTTCAGCGGCAGCAAAAAGTTATATCTTCTTTTTTCAGAAGAGAGGACGTGAAGTTTGTTTATATCGGGTCTTTCTCCTGTCATTTCCTGTGGTTCTTAGAACTGGTTAATTCTTTTATTAAGAAGCCAGGGATTCATCTCCCTGCCGTTTTCAAAATCAATGTTATTGTTTCTGTCCTGGAGGTTCTCCTCGATAAAGAGTTTTGTGGCAAGCCAGGCTGCAAGCATTTCTTCATATTCACTGTTCAGGTAGAACCTGTCGAGTTCTTTTTCGATAAAGGCCGTTGTGAAATCACCGTCCTGGAATTTCTGGTTCCTTACCAGCATCCTGAAAAAGGGCAGGGTGGTCTTTGTACCTTTTATCCACACTTTATCGAGGGCCATCTTGCAGTTTTTGAGAGCTTCCCTTCTGTCACGGCCCTTTACTATCAGTTTCGCGATCATCGAATCGTAGCTGGCAACTATTGCTGATCCGGGTTGTACACCAGTATCAACCCTGATGCCTGGTCCGGAGGGTAGACTCATCTTGTCTATTCTGCCTGGGTCGGGAGCAAAACCGGCCTGGACATCCTCAGCGTTAATACGGCACTCAATAGCCCAACCGGTCAGTTTAATATCCTCCTGGCGAAATTTTATTGCCTCTCCGGAGGCGACACGGATCTGTTGCTCAATCAGATCGATGCCTGTTATCATTTCGGTGACTGGATGCTCTACCTGAATCCTGGTATTCATTTCCATAAAGAAAAAGTTATGGTCCGAATCCAGGAGGAACTCAACAGTTCCTGCAGAATAATACCTGACGGCCTTTGCTATCTGAACGGCAATCTCACCCATCTTTTGTCTCAGGTCCTCATCAAGGGCAACCGAGGGTGCTTCTTCAAGAAGTTTCTGATGTTTCCTCTGGATCGAACACTCACGTTCGCCCAGGTGTACGATATTGCCTTTGGTGTCGCCAAGTATCTGGAACTCTATGTGTTTTGGGTTTTCGATGTATTTCTCGATAAATACGGAGGGATCATTGAAAGCCTTCTCAGCCTCTTTGCTTGCGATGATGAACATCTTTTCCATCTCACCGGCCGACCTTACTATCCTCATTCCTCTTCCGCCGCCACCGGAGGCAGCTTTGATAATGACAGGATAGCCTATCTTTTCTGCAACTACGATCGCTTCCTCCTCGTTGCCTATGTTGCCTTCACTGCCCATTGCCATGGGTATACCGGCAGCATGGGCAATCCTTCTTGCAACAGTCTTGTTTCCCATCTTGTAGATTGCATCAGGAGAAGGACCGATAAAGGTCAGTTTGTTTTCGGCACACTTCTGGGCAAAATAAGCATTCTCAGACAGGAAGCCGTACCCTGGATGTATGGCGTCGGCTTTTGTCTCAAGAGCTATGCTTATCAGTCTCTCGATATTAAGGAAAACGGGTATTTCAGAGAGATCTTCAGTGTTGTCAAAAACTGTGTCGGCCATGTTAACATACATGGCATTCGGCTCAACCGCAGTCTTGATAACTATGGTGCCGATCTTCATCTTTCGGGCGGTCTTTATGATTCGTACCGCAATTTCTCCCCTGTTGGCAATCAGAATTCTCCTGATCTTCATTTTCAAAGTATGATGGTTTATCCGCAACTAAAAATACTATAACGGCATATTCCCATGCTTACGTGCAGGGACTTTGACCCATTTGTTGCCCAATGCAGCAAGGGCTGAAATAATCTTCTTCCTTGTCACTGCGGGATCGATTACCTCGTCAATGTAGCCGCTTTCGTCAGCAATAAACGGATTAGCAATCTTATCCCTGTATTTCTTTACAAGCTCCTTCTTGAGCCCAGCCGGGTCCTTAGCTTCAGCAAGTTCTTTTCTGTAAAGTATTGCAACGGCTCCGTCAGGGCCCATCACCGCGATTTCGGCAGAAGGCCAGGCAAAACTGAAGTCGCCACCCAGGTTCTTGCTGTTCATTACTATGAAGGCACCGCCATACGCTTTGCGGAGGATAACCGTGATTTTCGGAACCGTGGCTTCGCTATAGGCAAAAAGCAGTTTGGCCCCGTGACGTATGATCCCTGAATGCTCCTGGTCCACTCCCGGTAAAAATCCCGGCACATCCTCAAAAGTAAGAAGCGGAATGTTGAAGGCATCACAGAACCTGATGAATCTGGCGCCCTTTACTGCCGAGTTTATATCGAGGACTCCGGCCAGCACCTTGGGCTGGTTTGCCACAATCCCTATGGTTTTTCCCTTTATCCTGGCAAAGCCGGTGACAAGGTTTGGAGCAAACAGTTCAGATGTCTCAAAAAAACTGTTCCGGTCAACGATAAGATTTATTACTTCCTTTACATCATAGGCTTTATTGGGATCGTCAGGGACAATATCCCTGAGCTTTACATTTACATCGCTTACTGACCCGTCATCCTGTCCGAGAGGAGGATTCTCAACATTGTTCGATGGAAGATATGTCAGGAACTTCTTAAGAGCCAGTATGGTGTTTTCCTCATCGTCATAAATCATATGAGCAACACCACTTTTCGTTGCATGAATCTCAGCGCCGCCAAGCTGATCTGAAGTCACCTCCTCGTTAAGAACTTCCCTGACGACATTTGGTCCGGTAACAAACATATAGCTTGTATGGTTCGTCATGAAGACGAAATCGGTAAGGGCCGGTGAGTAAACGGCACCGCCGGCTGCCGGTCCCATTATTACAGATATCTGTGGTATTATTCCCGATGAATGGATGATGTTCTGAAATATTGCTGCATAGCCACTCAGACTGGCAACACCTTCCTGAATCCTTGCTCCTCCCGAATCGATGAGAGCTATAATGGGAGACCCCATCTTAAGGGCCATCTCCTGGATCTTTGAAATCTTTCTTGCATGGACAATCCCAAGCGATCCGCCCATTATTGTAAAATCCTGTGCGTAGGCAAAAACAAGCCTGCCGTTTATCTTGCCATGTCCAACGATCACCCCGTCACCATACGACCTCTCAACCTTGCCGAATTCAACAGGCTGACCTGCCGGAGTCACAAAGGCATCAATCTCCTCAAAGGTACCAGGATCAAAAAGCAGTGACACCCTTTCCCAGGCGGCAAGCTTTCCCTTGGAATGCTGTTTCTCAGCCTGGCTGTTGCTGTATTGCTTTTTTATAGCTTCCTGTCTCTCCAGAAAAGCCTTGTAATACTTTCCAGAAAACTCCATTTTTTCCATTAAGTTACTTCTTAGTAAATTTTCCAGACAGCATGCACATGCCTGCATGAAGTCCAAATTTACACGGCTTCAAAAATATGCAATATAAGCTTATTTCCAAAAATATTATCGAACGCTAAAAGGCTTCCGGCGATATGTATCATATAATCAATAATATATGATATGATTTTGTTCGAACGCCTCCCGGGGTGAACATTGTTCTACCGGCAATAATGAGTTCAATGATGGTCAGAGACTTTCTATAATGGAGGCCATTTTTCGGTACTCCTCTTCCATGCTCTCGACAAGCCTGAGCTGAGTTCTGGTTCTCTGAAGGTTGTGTCGCGGGTGATGAATTTTATAATAATGGTCGCCTTCAAGGAAGTCGGTCAGGAATCTTACAGCCATTGTATAGGTAATAACCTGAGGCGCTATTGCAAGCAGGTCCTTTTCCTCTGCCGTGAGGAAACTTCCGGCTTCGAGTATATATCCCCGTGCAAAAGCTTCGAACAGCCCCTTGTCGATCCGTACCCGTGAAAGGTCCTTTTCATCTTCAACAGCGCTGCTTGCAGCCGTTCTGACTGAATCACCAAAATCATAGAGTACATAACCTGGCATCACCGTATCAAGGTCAATCATACAGAGAGCCCTGTCATCCTGGTCGAAAAGGATATTGTTGAATTTTGTATCATTATGTGTAATACGTAATGGTATGGATTTCAGCCTGCCGGCCTTTTCAATTATTTTCATCTTTTCGGCCCTGTCTGAAATAAACCTTATTTCTCCTTCTGCTTCACAAGCTCTGTTGGAGGAATCCTTTCCAAGTGCCTTAAAGAATGTTTCGAGCCTCTTTTCAATATTATGGAACCATGGTATCGTTTCATTGAGCGGTTTCCCTGGAAGGTCAGAAAGCATTGACTGAAAGCGTCCTACAGCTCTTCCTCCCTCGTAGGCTTTTGAAGCCGAATCAACAATGTTATAGGAACGATGGTTTCTGATATAGAGATACATCCGCCAGAATTCACCGTTATTGTCGGTTATCCAGCTCTTTCCCTCTTTCGAGGAAATGAGGGTAAGGGACTCCCTTGCCTGATCTGAGCCGGGGATATCCAGAAGCCTTTTCCTCAAATGCAAGGTTACCCTCTCTATGTTTTCCTGAACGCCGGGAATATTCCTGAAAACGTTATTGTTCAGCTTCTGAATAACGTATTCATGTCCTTCCTTTTCAGAAATGCTGACTGCCCAGGTATCGTGAATATGACCATTGCAGATGGGTTCAAAACATGGGTTGCTGCCTTCAGTCCTGAACATCCTGAATATATCTTCCGGATTGCTGCGCATGTTTATTTTCCGGCTTTATGCCCGAGAAAGGCATAATACATTATAATAAGGTATGACGGTACGCAGATCCAGTATGCCTGTTGAGTTGAAAAAACAAGGGCCAGTTTCCCGTAAAGAAGAGGAATGACCGCACCTCCGGCTATTGCCATTATAAGCATAGCAGAACCGGTTTTTGTAAATCTTCCCAGACCATCGAGGGCAAGAGGCCACATTGCAGGCCATACAAGAGCGTTTGCCAGTCCAAGGAGTGCCACAAAAAGGACAGTCAGGGGTAATACAAGATCAAGAGGTCTGAATGTTACAAGGTCAACAAAGGATATGGTTATAACAGCCTCTGCTGGTGAAAGGATGGCTCCTAATGAAAAAACAAGCCCCATGATGGTACATATTTTAAGGGCATTTCCCTGACTGAGGTATTTCGGGATAAAAGCAATTCCAGCCAGATAACCCAGTATCATCGAGAGCAGGGTAAGCGATGTATAGTATTTTGCAGAATCGATTCCTATACCCAGTGACTGTCCATACCTTATTATAGTATCGCCTGCTATCACTTCGACTCCAACATAGAAGAAGAGAGCAATAACTCCCAGCAGCAGATGTGGAAACTGCCAGATGCTTGTTTTTTTCCCGTTCATTTGCCCGGTCTGCTCATCTTCAGCATCCGTATCCACATCCGGGAGCCTGACAAACCTTAGCAGAAGTCCAAGCAGGAAAAGAATGACAGCCATGATGATGTATGGCATAATAACCTTCGCTGCCATGCTGTCGAGAAGAAGCGCCCGTGATGCCGGGTCGGACGTACCTGCCAGCTGATCCTCTATAAGCTGAGAGTCCTTCATTATGACTGAGGCAAGGATGACAGGAGCTATTGCACCAGCCAGTTTATTGGCGATTCCCATTATACTAATCCTTTTGGCGGCACTTTCCCTTGGACCGATAATGGTTATATACGGATTCGATGCCGTCTGGAGCAGGGCAAGACCTGTTCCCTGAACAAATAAACCCGTAAGAAACAATATGAAGGTCCTTGACAGAGCAGCCGGGATAAAAATAAGCGCACCGGCCGCCATTATCCATAACCCTGCAGCCATACCATTTTTAAAACCGGTCTTCCTGAGAAGTGCGGACGACGGAAGAGCCATTATGAAGTATGAAATGTAGAAGGCAAAGGTTACAAAATATGCCTGGAAATCATTGAGCTCACAGGCACTCCTGAGAAATGGAATAAGGATGCCGTTGAGCCAGGTAACAAATCCGAAAATAAAGAAAAAGAGACCTATAACAGTGATAGAAAAGACATAGTCCTTTCTGCTCATCTGACCATTGCTGTTACTGCTGTCCATTTCTATTTCCCGTTTTGATTGAGGTTCTGCGTCTCTGTTTTCTCCCTTGACCTTATTCCCAGGTATCCTCCGTGATGGCGTTTTGAATACTCTGAAGCATCGAAACCGATTTTTTCCATCAGAAGTACAACAAGGGCATCGCCAATGACTGTGAAGATAGTGGTCGATGTGGTTGGGGTCAGACCCAGGGGACACACCTCCTCAGGTGCCCCTGTAAGGATATAATGATCGGCCTTCTTTGCAAGAGGGCTATCCGCATTTCCGGTAATGACAACCACCGGGATTGATGGAAAAAGATTGTTCTTGAGGTCTATCAGCTCAAGGATTTCCCTTGTCTTTCCCGAATTGGAGACAGCAAGAAGAACATCGTTTACCTGAAGTATTCCCAGATCACCATGCTGTGCTTCACTCGGATGAAGAAAAACGGAAGGTGTTCCGGTTGAACTGAATGTAGTGGCTATATTGGCAGCAATCTGTCCTGCCTTACCCATACCACTGGTTACCAGCTTTCCTCCGCGTTCATGAACATGACTGTAAATCAGGTTTATAACCTGAAAATATTTATCGGTAACCGGAATTCTTTTTATAGCTTCGGCTTCCTGATCAAATATCTTTCTGATCTTTTCTGTCATATATTGAAGTTTAAGTTCCAAAGGTATCCAAAAATATATCCTTCAGTAGTATTAAAGAAATCTTTTTGGCAGCCTGAAGGCCTGTCCGGGCTTTTCTGCCAACTGATATCGCCAGTTTCAGGATCCGTTTTGAGCGATGACGCCGAATTTTATCACTTCAGCCGGGTCGTTTGTCAAAATCAGAATAAACAGTGTTCATGCCGCCTGTTTCCCGAGATATTTATCTAAGTAACGGATAATGAGTAGCTAATATGGTGTTTTGACAAGTCGGCCGCTTTATGGCTCACCTACTTTCGTAAATTTCATCAAGGTTTTGACGAACGAACATATTTATGGTTCCGGTTGTTGAAATCTGTACACAACCATACTTTTTACTGTGATAAAAGGAAATGACTGGTCTCCGGAATTACCATAAATGCAGACAGGACATCTTGACCTGAGCTATCAATGTAGATATTTTTACAAGCGAATCAAACAGAAGGACGATGCAGTATATTTCTATGCTAAGTAGGCCTCAGGTTATGGATAATTTTAATTTCAGTACCATGTTTCCAACAGAACAGAATACAGTTGAACAGACTGTTTATAATCCTGTCTATACAAATATGGCAGCAGAAGGTGATGAGAATTTTTTCCATTACCTGAATTGGTTGGGCCTTTCAAATGAACCCAACCTCCTGGTACTCTCATCAAGACATCATTATTACTATGATTATGATGATCTGAAAGGTGTGAGGGTGCTTGTAAACCTCAAGAGCCTGAATGTCATCCGGCATCTTGACAGTTTCCTTCATGTGGTTTTCAGGGTCCTGCCTTCAAAGGCAAGTTTTATTGGATGTTTCACGGAGAATAAACGCTCAGGGGGAAAGGGGTTTTCTTTACAGGGGACTTCTTCAATATTCAACCGGTTTATTAATTTCCTTGATTCAAAGACGGAGAGATATCTCGACAGGAATGATGTAAAGAGAATACTCGAATCTCATGGATTCAGTATTGCTGATATGACAGAGATAGATGGTAAGATCTATTTCATAAGCCGCAATAAACGGGTTCAGACAGCAGACTAGTACCCTTCATACAAGGTTTTATTTTTCAGGTTTACAATCTTAACAGGGCGCTTCAGGCGCCCTGTTATTTTTTCTTATTTATACCACTCATCACTTCTGTCTGACATTGTAACACTTTATTATTCGTAAACAATCAAAGCCTGCCATGAAAACAATTTAAAAATCATGCTGCCTTAGTTAGTCAGAACAAAGTATCAATGCAAGTGTCATTTTATTTTGACAAACAATCATAAAGCTTTGACATAAAATGATCTGTGCTTGTTTATTATCTTAAAAAGCAGTATAATTTTAGTATGTATATTTCAATAATTACTAGTTATGTACTAAAACTTTCATCTATGAGAAAATTTCTTGCTTTGATTGTTCTCCCTGTACTTCTATTCCTCTTCTCATCGTGTACTAAGGAGACAGTAACATTCAGGGGTAGGGTAGTAAACACTACCGGCCAGCCTGTGGCCAATGCTGAAGTTACTGTGGAATCAGAAACAGGACAGACTGATGAAGACGGCATTTTTACCGTTGATCTTCCTGAAGGTGCCCATACCTTTACTATAATGGCACCTGGTTACACCTCAACACCTGTATCAATAAGTGCCGACCAGATATCATCTGATGATCTTCTGGACTTAATAATTAAAGGTGAGGCCGATATCCATGGAATAATTATTGATTCACAGACAGGGGAGGGTCTTGCTTCTGCAAGGGTCTATCTTGGCTCCTTTAACACTGAGGCAAATGCTGAACAGTCAGAGCTGCTTGTTACTACGGGTACTAATGGTACCTTTTCGATCGTGGATGGACCTACAGGCAACTTTTACTGCATAGTAATATGTAACGGTTATTTCACGAGGATTACCCAGCGTATTGCCATCGTTGCAGGAGTAAATAATTTTCCACAGCAGACAGTCGTTTCAAGGCCAGCTCAGGGTGATATCAGGATAATTCTTACCTGGGGCAGCAATCCTGAAGATCTTGACACTCACCTGACCGGACCGGCATCAACAGGAGGGAGGTTCCATCTGTGCTACTGGGACCAGGATCCGGATGAAGGTGTAAGCCTTGATGTGGATGACGTGACATCATATGGTCCGGAGACAACAACCCTGTCGGAACTGAGAAATGGACTTTACAGATATTCGGTTCATAACTATACAAACCAGAGCACTACCGGAGCACAGGGAATAGCTTCTTCACCGGCTGTAGTGGAGGTTTACGGGTATAGCGGACTCCTTAACAAATTTGTTTCCCCGGCTTACACTGGCTCAGGAAACACCTGGAGGGTTTTTGAGATGACAGTGAACGGATCAACTGCTACAATTAACCAGATCAATACCTATGTAAACGCCTCTTCCGATGAAGACATGGCAGTATTCAAGGGTGAGGGTAAATCAGTTAAACTTAATATGGAAGACCTGTAACAGGGTATAGAAGATAACCTTTTGAAAAAAAATACTCCGCGGTCAGCAAATGCTGAAACCGCGGAGTTTCTTTTTTAGTTTTATATAAGCCGGATGTAGCTTATGGTCTTTCTGCATATTTGTTAGGAGCACCCGGAGTGGGAATATATCCCGAAACCTGGGTGCCTTTCTCATGATTTCCGGTCAGAGGCTTGCTTAGTGAAATGCCGCTTCCGGAAACCTGAACTCCTGAGACATGGTCAAATTTAAGAGGGGAGGTGACCTTTATTGAGTCGGCCTGTGGTGTGGCAACACCAAAACGGCGCCGTGCCATAACAACGGAAGAGACAGTTGCCGTCTCACTGTTTGAATCACTGCCGACAGAGAATGTCTGACCGGCATTAAATCCTTCTGCTGATGAAACCGCAAGTACCTTTGCGCCGGCAACTGCGCCTGCTACAGTCGATGTAGCTCCGGGAGTGCCAACATGCGATATCGTGTTTACCTCGGTTCTGGTGCCAGCCCCGATGAAGACTTTCTGGCCTTCTTTCAGGTCAGATACATTTGCGACTTTAAGGTTTGCTTCACCTGCTTTTGCCGGAACAAGGATTGTGATAGCATTCTGCAGATTGAAATCGCTGCAGTTGTTGTCAGTATCAACACCATCGGGATACCTGCCCAGGCTTCTGTTTACTTCTCCCGCAACGGGTGCTCCGAAGCCCCTGGGTTCCTCGGGTGCAACAACAATACAGCCTCCCTGTTTCTGATCACCTTCTAGAAAGGCTATCTCCGGACTGGTAATGGTTCCGTTGGCACTCGAGTTGCTCTGTCGTGATCCGTAAACCATGGCATCAACCATAACTTTTTCCGTTGCATCCATGAGCGCAACTGATCCGGCAGATGTCGAAAGAGCCCCTCCATACCACTGGTCTGGCTTTGCTTCTCCCTGATAACCGCTCAGGATCCCTGGAGCAGAAACCGGAGCACCGGCCACATGGCTCCTCTCAAGGGGACTTTCAAGTGTTATACCGCTTCCTAGTGCCTGAACGGCATCACCGCTTTTATGATTGTATCTTGTGGCGGGAGTAAAGCTGATACCTGTTCCCGGACCAGCAACGTCGACATCGATCATGTGATCAAACTTAAGCGGTTCAGTCAGTTCGACTACTCCGGCTTCAGGACTTACATCTGCCTGACCCGGCATCCTGCCTGACCTGGGTGCAACAACGTTTATAAGGCTTTTTACCTTTACATTTTCCTTACGTGAACCTGTTCCTATAGTCAGGATATCACCTGGTGTCATATCGGCATTTGCTGTGACATTAATCCTGGTTTCTCCGGCCCTGGCCTCTTTCGACAGGTTTGTCTGCGTTGCTGCTTTACCTGCCGAGGTAACAGTCACTTCCTCGTAGTTTCCTCCCATGTCAATTCCGATCTTCTGCCCGGCTTCAAACCCGGCAGCACTGGTAACCGGAAGGTTTGAGGATCCTGCTGGTACAGTGATCCATGGTCCGGTCGAAACAGGAACAAAAACAGTTGTCATAGGCGAGGCAGCAGTACCAATATTCTTTATCTTTTTTGATTCTCCGTCGACATTAATCTCCTGACCTGCAACGAAACCATTGATATCAGAGACATTAATGACACTGCTTCCTTTTGCTGCGGGAGCAGCCAGTCCTGAATTGGCGAGACCAAGAAGGTAAAAGTCTTTGGAAGCGATTCTGGTGCCGGCAGGGATGTCAGCAAGTTTTACAGGAGCCCATTCACTTCGGGTATTGACAAGAGACCATCCCGAAATATCCACTTCACGGTCTGAAGAATTAAACAGCTCAATAAACTGGTTCCTTGGATTGGTGCCTGTGCTTAAACGGATTTCGTTGATAGTCACAGGATTCACATTTCTGATCCTTGCTGAAACTGCTTCCGAAGCCGGAGCATTGTTCCCCGGGTTTTTCCATTCAGCTTTACCTGTTATGTAACCGGAGCCTGTCTCTTTTGGCGACGATACCCTGAAAGCTGCCTTAACACTTGCCTCAGGTGCAATATTTTCACTGAAGGTGATATTATTCTGGCTTTTGCCAGCCACGGAAGAAGACCATCCCCCGGGCATAACAAGGCTCAGTTTCAGACCTGATACCGGAGCCCCTGTTGTATTGGTAAATGTAAGAGTCACATCCTGGGCAGAACCCGGGGTAAATGATGTTATACGGGTCATGCTTACCGGAAGAATGTCATAATCAACACTGACGATGTTTTCCTGAACGGCTTTTATTGCTTCATCACTGGGATAGCCTGATGTGATGACGCCCTCATAAAATGTTCCAGCCGAACCGTTCCCGTTATCACCGCCGTTTCCCATCTGAACAGCACCTTTCTGGTGCATCGGATAATAATAGTTGTTCTCATTCGATCCGGGACGAAGGCCCTGATAAAAGACGGACAGACTGCCTTCCTGTGCATCACCTCCCCTTATTTCCCAGCGGTTCCCGCCGCCACCGTTGACCATGCCTGTAACAAAACGCCACGAATCAATAGTGGGGTCAGCAATATTCTGTTTTGCGTCGTAACCCGAGAAAAGACCTGCTTCCATATCCGACATAATCCATGGACCCGTGCCATTGCCGCTGCCCCATGCAGTTGAGGTGCCAAAATAAACGGTTGACATCGTTCCTCTGCCCACGGCCCGGCTGTTTGTTGATGTATTGCCATAATTAAAACAACAGCCGCTGTCGAAGTGGGTCCCGTCGAAAACCATGTAAATACCATAAGGCTCATCGTTAATGGCTATCCCTTTGGCATCGTTGTTACGCAAACCCATACCGGGTATAATGTACGACCCGTATACCTTGTGTCCTGAGACCGTAACAGGAGCCATGTCGGCGATAGGCAATGTGTTGAATCCGCCTTTGGCAGGACCTTTGAATGTTCCGGGAGGAGCCTGGTAGAGATGGTTGTTATTTCCTGATTGGTCATAAATGACAGATATCCAGGATATAGTGTTTTCGCAGAACCTGTCCTGGGCTGGTGCATCAGCATATCCTCCGGGATCATTTCCTGAAGGCTGGACCACTCCTATATCCAGGGTTTTGCCGTCGGACTGGCGCGTTACCTGGTAAAGGGGGCCGTTGTATGAAGAGGACAGAGCCCTGGTTGTACTATGGGCAGCCACACAGGGAGTTCCTGCAGCCGCCAGAATATCGCATGGTCCTTTGGGACGGGAAGGAGCGTTCCCCGGACCCGCTCCCTTCAGGGAGGCCATTATGAGTGTTGCCGGAAGCAGGAGTGCCAGAGTCCGGACTATCATAAATCGTTTTTGTTTTTTCATTATAAAGAGATTGAAGCGTTATAATATTATTTTATTAGTATCTGATAAAAATAATAGAAAATTGTCTCAAATGAAACCTGCCTTCGGTAAAGAAGAAGTTGTAAAACATAGTTTAAACAGCTACCCATTGAAAACAGTATTTATTGATGAACACATGTAAGGATAGAGTATTTGCAAAACCAGGTTTAAAAGTCTGGAAAATAGCTGTATCCCGGTTTGTAACAGTGATTTTAAAAGAAATTAAACCTTATACTGTGTCAGGAGCATTTTATTTTATCTTAAACACAATTGCAATATCATTTGGAAGCTTTTTGGGTTTTTCGATTTCAAGGTAATCGGCATTCTGGACCCATTTTATTTTTTCTTTGCTTCCCAGCAACTGAATTCCGGAGATATCATAGTTTAACTTTGCAGATCCAAGAGCTTTTATCTGTACCGGTCCTTCAGGTATACCCATAAGGGTAGCATATATAAATTTCCCTTTCTGGTTAAAGCGGATATCTTTGGCCGAATATTTCGCCCTTCCTTCATTGAAACCCTGGGCCCTGAGCGGGTTGGATGTTTCAGCAGTAGGGCCTTCTCCAAATATTTTATAAGGGCGTGTATTAAAAATACTCTCACTATTATCATCCATCCAGTCGGCTATCCCATTTAAGACAGCATATTCTTTTTCGTCAATGGAACCATCTCCCCTTACAGGAATACTTAACAGAAGGTTTCCATTTTTGCTTACAACATCAATCAACATATGAATTACATCTTTTGGTGTCTTATACCTGTTTTCTTCATATACTGAGACATTATAATGCCAGTCACCAATGCATGAACAGGTTTGCCATGGTAATTCCTGAATGTCTTCGGGAGCACCGCGCTCAACGTCCCAGACCATGCATTCCTTCTGTTTGTCAGTAAGTATTTTTCCCAATATAACAGCTTCAAGTTTACCATTGTTAAGAGTCATGTTTCTGTTATAATAATGAGCTGCTATTTTTAACCCTGCATCACTGATCTGGAAAAAGGGGAGGCCTGTATCATCAAAATAGAGGAGGTCGGGATTAAATTTGTTTATCATATCCATTGTACGGTTATAAAACTTCTCAACATATTCCTGGGAAGGGACTGAAACACCGTTACCCCAGTTCCACTGGGTATGGATTGCATTAATGTTTTTATCACTGTTCTGGCTTAGCTGATGGTTTTGTGCATACAGCTCCTGGGGGTCCATCCCTTCCCACCATGTACCCTTTCCATCCTCTTTGGTCAGTTTACCATCGTAGGGGATACCTTTATATTTACCAGTGGTGTCAGATCGCTGGGAGGTCTCGAACCAGGTCCACGAATGTGAAGCGTGAACACTCAGTCCAAATGGCAATTTATATTTTTTTGCAGCAGCAGCCCAACCAGCAAGAATATCTTTCCGGGGTCCGACATTTACTGAATTCCATTCCTGGTATTTACTGTCCCATAAGTCGAGGTTATCGTGATGGTTAGCCAATGCGAAGAAGTATTGAGCTCCTGCCCGTTTGTACAGCGAAATTAATTTTTCAGGATCCCATTTATCTGCTTTCCAGCTGTTTATGACTTCTTTGAATCCAGCTACGGATGGATGCCCATAGTTTTTGACATGCCATTGGTACTGTTTGCTACCCTCATTGTACATCAGGCGGGCATACCAGTCTCCCTGACCAGGCTGGCATTGCGGGCCCCAGTGTGCCCAAATGCCGAACTTGGCATTTCTGAACCATTCGGGTGTCTGATATTGGCTTAGAGATTCCCATGAAGGTTCGAATTTTCCTTCAGCAACTGGTTCGTTCTTAGCCTTCACCGGAACAATATTATTATCCTGAGCTATCAACCATGCATTAGACAGGAGTAGCAGGATCAGAATTGCGTTTATCTTTATCTTCATGTCATTAAATGATTAACTGATTTCTTTTTCCAGGGAAACATGGATATTTATAAATCACCAGGCCCCGACCTATCTGTCTGCAGGTTTGGGCACAAGCAGATTGTTTTGAAGCATGGTAATAAAGTCATTGGCATTATAGGGTTCAGGGAATACCCAGCGTGATCCGAAGATAAGTTTGGGGACACCTGTCTGACCACCCTGCAGTGTTTTTCCGTAAATTCTGATGCAGGTTTGAATATACTCGTTGATCCATGGATCAGTTAATGCCCTGTCGAATTTTTCCTGGCCAACAAGTTCAACCGCTTTCTGACTTGCAGATTCCAGACTTCGTGGTTGCCAGCTTTCTCCTGATTCAAAAGTGAACATCCAGTTATCAAAATCGCGAAAGGTATCCCGGTCAGCTACCCATACAGCCAGTCCGATACCTGCAAGTTCACAGGAGTTCTTAAAATACTCACTGTTATTCTGTATGTAAGGGTTGCAATCTGAATTCAAGGGTACAGGACATAATGCAAATGCAAGATTTCCATTGTACCGGTCTGTTGCCTCATCAAGAAAAAAATGAATCTTTTGACAATGAGAACACTGATAGTCAAAAAGAAGGGTGACAATATTCTGAGCATCAGGAGAACCTGCCAGAGGTACATTGGAATAATCAACCGAAGGTAACAGATCAGGCGATTCAACTTTTTTATAGGCAACATTGCCGGAAAATATGAACTGAAAAGCAGCCAGGGTGCCTGAAAGCAATAATCCAGCTATAAACGGAAATCTCACTGACAAAGGATGATGAGTTTTCTGACCCCTGGTTTCAGATTTTTGTTTGTTTTTTGTTGCCGTGGTCCTGTGATCGTCTTTCGAATTGGTCCTGAATTCAATGGTGGCTCTCCATAATATAAGTATAGCCAACAGAAAACCAGTAGAATGAGCAGCTATGCAGTACTTGCAGAAGGCCCCTATGATCCATTTTTGCAAAATTGAGAAGTACACAGCGCTTCCTGCTATTGAGCCTGAGAGAATCAGCATGACTGTCCAGGCCAGATTCCGGATTGAAGTCTCAGTATCCGATCCTATTATAAAGAAGGACACAAACAAAGCCAGATATACCCCCATTGCAATACCGCTCACTGGAAGAATTCCTGCAATGTTTGACCACCTGCTGCTTAAAACCTGTTCACATGTACTTCCACCTCCACAGCCTGCTATGGAAATTCCGGAAAGATAATGCCAGCTTAGTATGGCGCTCAGAACGAAGGCAACCAAACCCAATCCGGTCATTAACCAGAGCCACCATGGCCAACTTTTTTTTGATGACTTCATGTCTTTATTTCTTTCCATTTCCAATAAATTATTTTAAAGCATTGAAAACTCCGCGATTTTATAGGTGGTTATAAAATCGCGGAGTATGATGAGTTTTATAAGTTCTTAAAATATTCCCGTCAGGGTTTTAAAGCATATCTGTTGGGAGCTCCCGGTGTAGGAATATTGCCTGCAATCTGGGTACCAGCCTCATGGCTGTATGTTAACGGTGCTGCAAGCATAACGCCTGTTCCTGAGACAACAGTTCCTTCAGCATGAGCATATTTCAGCGGTGCGCTTAAGGTAATCGTGTCAGAAGGAATAGTGGTTTGGCTGCCGCCAAAACGCCGACGTGCAGTTGCAACTGAAGCGATGACTGCTATTTCCTTGTTCTTCCCGTTATCGATTGAACAGGTTTGGCCTGCACTAAAACCTTCAACACCGGAAACCAGAATCGATTCTGCACCTTGTTTGGCAGCTACTGTTGCCGTTGTGCCTCCTGTTGTGCCAATTGTAGCAATGGTTGCATGTTCCCGGTTTTTACCAGAACCAATAATAACCTTTTGTCCTATGCTGAAGCCTGTGATATTGTTGATTTTGATGTTATCCGATCCGGCAGAGGCTCCGATAGCAAAGGAGACCGAGCTCTGAAGCTGAAAATCGCGGGAGTTGTCATCATTATCATTTCCATCAGGATATCGTCCAGCACTTCTGTCAGGCTGGATGGAAGGTGTTGATGGTCCCATCCTGAAGCCTCTGTTTGCCAGGGGAGACGGAACAAAGTTACCACTGGCATTAGCACCCGAGACAGCCTGGTAACCTTCTGCAACCCAGGGGTCTACCAGTCCGCCATAGTTAAGGCCGTCAACTACTTTTCCATCAGCATCCCTTAGCACCATATTCCCTGCATTTGAGGAGAGTGCCGGACCTCCAAACCACTGGTCGGGTTCCGGATTTCCCTGGTAGCCTGCGGTCGTGACTTTGACATCACGTACAACTGCATCAATATCATGGGAGTTGGCAAGCGGCTGGTCAAGAATAATGATGAAACAAAGAGGTAAAACAGGTTCATTGCTTGAGTGAGCAAAAGAAGTTGCAGGTTCAAAGCTGATACCTGTTCCGTTGACGCTGAAAGGCATATTTGAGGAATGATCATACTTTAAAGGCTTTTCAAGATAAAGCCCTGTTCCGGGATCTTCATTAGCCTTAAGGGGACTATCAAATGTGCTACGGACTGATTTTGTCCCGACACGTTTGACGGTAACCCACTCTATTCCATGACCTTCGCTGTCAATATCCAACCTTATCTTGTCTCCTGCGGAAATATTCTCGACAGACGATACTTTTATGTTCCTGTCACCGGCTTTTGCATCCATTGAAAGCCAGGCCTGGGTTCCGGCCTTACCTACTTTGGTAATGGTAACAACTTCATATTTTTCAATTGACTGTGAAACAGCTGGATAAGTTGCTCCATATCCAATGGCCATCTTTTGGCCAACCTCGAAGCCAGCCGCACTTGTAACCGGAATATTCTTCGAACCGGCAGGGATAGTAATGACCGGACCTTCAGGAAGAGGTTGCCAGATGGTTGTCGGAGTTCCAGGGGCTGCCGGACCACGTCCGCCAAACGGTGCCGGAACAGATTCGGGAACCTTAGGTGAGCTTAAACTGACAATCTTCCGGGTTTCTTTTTCTGAACCCTTACCAATTTCGATGACATCTCCTTCTGACATTCCGTTTGTGCTTCTGACGTAGATAACTGATTCGCCTTTTTTAGCAGCAACAGACAAGCCTGAATTAGAGAGACCCATCAGGTAAAAACCACGTGCGGAAAGTACTGTGCCTGACGGAATATTTATTGATGAGAAAGCAGGAATCTGAGTCTGATGTTGAGTCAGGGTCCAGTTTGAAATATCAACTTCAGAATCGCCGGCATTGTATAGTTCAATAAATGAATTTGTTGTGTTGGCAGAACCATCACTTATCCTGAACTCATTTATCTTGACAGGATTAACGTTACGAACCTTTTCAACCATTGTTTCTGATGTAACCTGGTTGTTTTCTGCATTTGTCCAGGTAGCATTTGCAACAAGATCCCCATTGAAGGTTTCGGAACCTGAAGTAACAGTAAATGTTGCACTTACACTTTCTCCTAATGCAATTACATCATCAAACACCTGTGTGGTCTTTCCTGAACCAAGTATGGTGGATTTCCATCCTTTTGGAACAATGATGCCAAGTTCAAGACTTTTAACAGGAACTCCTGTTGTGTTTGTAAATATAACAGTTGTATTCTGAGAAGTCTTCGGAGAGAATGTCTGCAGTCCGGGAGGGGTATCTATTGCTGAAGCAGGGGCGATGCTCAATCTCTGAACATCGTATTTTGCAGCAACGATATTGGCCTGGATCTTTTGGTTGGTCTCACTGGTTGGGAAGGTACCCGGAGCAGTCATAGCACCTTCATAGAAGGTACCCTGCGATCCGTTGCTGTTGTCGCCTCCGTTACCTAAAAGAATGGCTCCCTGCTTGCGCATAGGATCATAGCTGTTGCGGTCGTTGATTATACGCTGACCGTCATATAAGGTACTGAGACCACCCCTTTGAGCGTCACCACCCATGGTTCTCCAGTGATGGGGTTCTCCGTCTGCTGTAGCTGTAACAAAGCGCCAGGCAACACTTGGTGTGTCGGGGCAGTATTTATCATTTGGTGAAGGATTAACACATCCTACGAGATTATTTTCCTGGTCAGTCATAATCCAGGGACCAGGTCCGTCTCCCTTGTACCATGCAGTGGCATTACCATAGTATGTTGTCTCCATGGTACCATCGCCATCATCACGACTGTCTGTTTCAGCGTTACCATAATCAAAACAACATCCTGAATTATAGTGATGGCCGTTCACAACCCAGTATTGTCCCTGAGCCTGATCGTCGACTGCCGTGCCCTTAGCATCATTCCATCTCAAACCCATGCCCGGCTCAATAAAGATTCCATATACTTTATGACCCATAAGCGTGACAGGGGCCATATCAGCAACAGGAAGATTGTTGAAGCCACCCATTGCCGGACCGCTGAATCCTCCACGGGGAGCCTGAACCAGGTGGTTGTTTTTACCTGACTGGTCGTAGAGAACGGTAATCCAGCAATACGTATCGGCACAGAATTTATCCTGCGAAGCAGCATCAGCATAACCTCCGGCATCGCCTTCCGAGGGCTGGACGACACCGATATCCAGGGTTTTCCCATCGGACTGACGCATTACCTGGTAAAGAGGCCCGTTATAGGCGGCGTACAGAGCACGCGTACTGCTATGAGCCGATACACAGGGATTCCCGTTAGCGGCATAAATATCACACGGACCCTCGGGTCGTACCGGCGTGGCATCCGGTACAGCTCCCGACCTTGCAAGAACCAACATTGTGGCAGCAGGAAGAGTCAGTGCCGCAATAAGGGTTAGTAAAAAACGACTTTTCTTTTTCATAGATTGACTTAATTGTTTAATTTATAAACTATTCTTTCAGTTTTTTATGTTGATCAGATAATTACATTCTGCTTTTTTAACCTGTTTTCTATATTATCTGTGACACTGTGTGTGAAGTTAATTAAGTTCAGATAACTGACGGAAAAGGTCAGAATCAAATTCTTCAAGACCTGTTATGCCATGCAGATGATTAATGGAAACCCATGGTAACCATGTACGGTGGGCACCAACTCCCCTTACAGGGCCCATTTTCCAATGTTCCTGTTGCCAGCCTGGCCCTTTGAGATCAAAGGTTCGTCCCGGCAGAGCCAGCATTGCCTTTGTTCCATGCAGGAGTACTTTTGCTACTTCCAGGTAATGTTCATCGCCTGTGTACTTATACAAGCGGGCATAGGATGGTACTGACCAACTCATATACTGATCAACGCCTCCTATGTCATTTGAACCTATGCCGTTTACCCCAATTGTCGGGATGCCGGGCTTCCAACCCAGATCAGAATACTGAGCTCCCGTTGGCATGGGAACATTCCATATCCATATCCAGCTTTCAGCATAATCTCCTGCTGACCTGGCATACTCGAGCCATTTGGCATCTTTCGTTTTTTCGTAGAGTGAGAGGAAAGCTTCAAGTGATAACATACCTGACTCTTTGTCGGCAACAGTGGCGGTGCCTGTTGCACCCAGGTAATAACATTCATTCCCGCTGTTGTCCCAGACATAATTTCCAGCTTTTATTGCAGCATCCTGGTATTTGATGTCGCCGGTCACGTCACTTAATTTTATCAGGAAAGGTATTGCGGCATAAGTACAGGCACCTGAAGTGTCAGTCACTTCAGCCCTGAGCCAGTTCATCGGGAAAGAACCATCATTTCTCTGTTGGGTTAGCAACCAGTCGGCGTAATCCCTGGCCCAGCTTAACCATTCAGGATGTTCTCTTCCTGATGATTTTTCGCGGATAATAATATCCATCATAATTCTCATGTCTTCAGAAAGAGGACGAAGGCCATAAGCGCCCTCAATCCTGGCCGACCCTGGCTTCCCGGTCTGCAGATTAAAAGCTTCTCCTGCAGGATATGGTGACATTGGAACATACTTTATCAGGCTCTCAATAATCGTTGTACCAAGTTCTATCATCCTTTGACCACGGGGACTGTTATCCCTGTACCCTTCAATCAGTAATTGTTCTCCTGCTTCAACATGTTTCCCGCAGAATCCCATAACTATCATTGGCCAAAGATTCAATTCTGCCGCCCTGGTATCCATATCAATTCCGACAGTCTTAGCCCACATAGCCAGATTCTTAATTTCAGGTGATACAGCTGGAGTCTGGTTCCGCCCCGAGAAACTGTAGGATCTTAATGCCGGACGATATGAGCCCGGATTCCCGGTCACTGCATCAATTACGAACGGAATCCCTGCACGGTCACCGGCTTTTATTATGCGATCGGCAAGATGATCGATCAATGTAGTTCTGACCAGATCAACGTCGACGGGCATTACTTCAGGGTCAAGAACCTGCCATGCCATTCGCCATGCTTTGCTTTCCATCTCCCTGAAGGTGTCACTCCTGCCAAAATTGAATCCTAACCTGTAACTTTGCTCCAGTCCATCTTTTACAGGGTGGTAACGATACCGGAAAGTAGGATTTGCACTTGCAGATGGTTCAGGTCCGAAACCAAATCCGGAGGCAAATTCTTCCGTGGTTCCCGGCATGCAGAATCCCAATTCTATATTTCCTCCTTGTTGTCTGTTGATATTCAGAGCTCCGAACCTTATTCTTTCATCAATAATTGCGGTATCAGCTCTTGCTGTTGTCTCCTCTATGGTGGTAGCACCATCAGGAGCAGCATCAATTAATGTAACCCAATTGCCATTTTTGAATAAAAGTCCCATAAGAGGTGCTGACAGGTAGTCTTCACGAACTGAGAAAAAACCGGCATCATAATACATTGAACCTCCTGTTGATCTGGCATTTGTATGTGGTTCTCCATAAAGCAGACCTGGTGCCAGAAACTTAAAATCCTCCCATTTGTTGTCGCCCTGTGTAGATAAACGGACAGATGAAGTAAACCCCGAATTATCTTCTGTACCCCTGACAAGCAACTTTCTGTTCAGAAACAGAACATCTCCTTCTATACTCCATTCATCCTTAACATCAAACGTAACATCATCACTGTATTTTTCCGTGGCTACAGCAACGACAGAAGATCCTTCCCTCTGAACTGAACTATACCCGAGGGGAAGGTCTTTAATATCATCTTTACCTTTGAAAATCTGTAATATAACAGGATTGTTCTGATACATTATGGGCGTCTTTTCAATAGAAACCGAGATTCCCCACGAATCTGCAGAATCTTTTACAAAATTTACCTCTGCACCGGATCCCATCTGGCCCAATCTGATTGTCCTGTTTTGCTTACAGCCTGAAGACAGAGCCAGTGAAACAATCAAAGTTAAGCATAAAGCATTTATTTTTAAAAAATCGGATACAAATCCTTTAGAATTTAAGTTATTCATATTGTGGGTATTATGGTTTTTAGTTTCATGCAAATATTAAAAAAGCCCCATCCTTCGAGAAGGACATGGTTTAAACAACAGGGATCGGATATTATGTCTTTATCATCTGATTACGCTTCGGAACAGTTATGTTATTGATATCAGAGGATCGTACAACAGGAATTCTCTGATATGAATGCTATGCTGATTTGATGTATTGGTTCAGGGAAATGAAAGTATAATGATATATCTGAAATCATTAAAATATATGTTGCAGTAATTGTAACAAATGTTGAAAAAAATCAAAATGGTATGTTATAAAGTAATAAAATGATTTTTGTGAGTTTATGAAAGTTAATTTTGCTTTATCGGTTTATGAGATGTAGTATTATGCATCAAAGCATCAAAGTACAGAATATGAAAATTACTCATTTTTTGCTTTTCCTTTCACTGTTTTGTCAGCTTAAGGCGCAGCAGAATCCTGTTTTTACCCATATTGATACAAGAGACGGATTGTCCGATAACAGAGTACTTACCATCAGCCAGATGAAGGATGGACGGATGGTTTTTCTGACTGAAGGTCTGGTGAATATTTACGATGGAACAGGGTTTCGCTACTGGCACTATAATGATGCAAAAGCATTCCTGGTCCCGAATTATTCGGGGTTTCACAGGATATATCTTGATAATGAGAATTATATGTGGATCAAGAACCATGGTAAGATGATATGTTTCGATCTGACCACGGAGAAATTCATCGAAAATACAGACAGCCTGTTTCAGATTTCCGGGATTAGTGAAAAAATATCGGATTATATTGTGGATTCGGAATGCAATCACTGGTACCTTACTGAGAATAACAGTCTTTTTAATAGAAAAAGCGGTGAAAAAACTGCCCGCTTGTTTATCGGTAATGTATCTGTTACGGGGTCTGCAGACGATAAGTTTTGCGATCTGGAAGTACGTGATTCGTTGGTTTTCGTGTTCTTCAAATCAGGTCTTATGAATTGCTATAACCTTAACGGGAAAACACTTTTATACCAGGCGAATCCATATGAGAAAACCGGAAATCCGTATACCGCGAACCTTAAAATAGTTCCTTATAAAAATTACCTGTATCAATTAAGGAATAGTTACAGAGATCTTGGATCAGTAGTCCGTTTCAACATTTCGGAAAGAGCCTGGGAAACAGTGTTTGAATCTACCTGGCAAAACGCTCTTACGGTCGATAATGATGGAGTCTGCCGTGTCAGTTCTCCCAGGGGAATCCGGAGCATTGATGAAACTCTAAATGAAAATAATCTGATCTCTGAATTTCAGATGGCTGATGGCCGCATTATTGAGACCGAAATAAGCACTCAATACAAGGATAGCCAGGGAGGATTATGGTTAGGTACGGTAAACAGAGGACTTCTGTATTATCATCCTGACAGGTTTAAATTCAGAAAGTTTGGTCCTTCTTTCTTTGAAACAAGTAACGGCAATGGGTTAAATTTCAATTGTTTTGGCTACAACAATGGAGATATCCTTATTGGGACATCCAGAGGTTTGTTCGTATTTTCAGGAAATGAGAATGGCTTAAGCCGGTTTCCGGAAATTCCTACGGATGTAATATGTAATACCATTTTTCAGGATTCAAAAGCACGTATATGGCTTTCTACAAACAACTATGGTGTTTATTGTATCCAGGGTAGTCATTCTCAGCATTTTAAAATGCCTTTTAACTGTCAGTCAGTTTTTGAAAACGAGGAGGGAACACTTTATCTTACTACAGTCAGGGGATTTGGAGAATTTAATCCTGTCACCGGAAAATATACTCTCATAAAGCAGTCAGCCGGGCTGGGGCATATTTTTGAGCTGATGTCCTATGAGGATGGGAAAATGCTTGGTGTATTGTATGGAGATGCAGGGTTATTTGTTTTTGACTATCGTAATGATACAATTACTTTTCCCGGTAAAGAGGATTCTTTCCTGGTTCACAGTAATAATAAATATCACGATATTTTTAAAGACAGCCGTGGCCTGCTCTGGTTTGGTACTCAGGATGGTTTAAATGTCTATAATCCTGAAAGCAAAACCACAAGGGTGTTTTTTGAGACCGATGGTCTGATAAATAATAACATAAGATCAGTCGCTGAAGATGATAAGGGTAATATTTGGGTCTCGGCCTCATATGGGATTTCCTGTATAAGAATTGCATCTTCTGGCAACGATTACAGCTATTCCTTCACCGGTTTTAACCAGTTTGACGGGGTTCTTGAAAACGAATTTCTTCCCCGTAGCGTACTAAAAACTGAAGACGGCAGATTATTCTGGGGAGGTGTTGAAGGATTCAATGAGTATGACATGAAGGGATCTTTCCCCATAAAAAACGAATTGTCTGTTCCCATTTTTACAGGTTTTTTTATTTCGGGAAAAGAAGTCAGGATTGGGGAAAGGTTTGAAAATGATGTCATCATTGAAAAGTCACTTATTTATACAGATAAGATTGTTCTGAAACATTTTCAGAATTTCATCGGTTTCAGGTTTACATCGGTTAATTATGTTAACCCGGCTCAGTCACGTTACCTGTATCAGCTTGAAGGCGTTGATAATGGATGGAAAGAACTCAGAAGTGAAAATGGTTCGGGATATGTAAGCTATACCAACCTGCGGCATGGCACCTACAATTTCAAGGTAATGACGGTTGATGGTGATGGCCTGCAGACGAATAATTATGCAGAAATGAACATTGTTATAAAACCTTCCTTCCTTAATACTCACCTGGCTTATTTTATTTATTCATTTCTTGCCCTGGGTACATGTTCCCTTTTGGTTTATACCTATATGAAATCAAGCAGGAAGAAGATTGTTGCCAGGCATAATAAAGAGCTGGAAGAGATGAAGATGTCGTTTTATACAAATATAAGCCATGAATTAAGAACGCCCTTATCTCTTATCATTACCCCTTTAAACTCAATAATCAGGAAGCAGAAAAATGATGATCTGAAGTCACAGTTATCTGTAATATACAGGAATGCCCGCGATCTTTTAAACCTTGTAAACCAGTTGCTTGATTTCCGTAAGCTTGATCTGAATGGTGAAAATTTCAGGCCTGGCTATTGCCAGGTAGATGAATTTCTGAAAGAAATCATCGAGTCTTTTTCTGAAACTGCCGCTGAAAAGGAGATCAAGCTTTCCTTTTCAGCAGAAAACACTCCTGTTCAAGGCTTTGTTGACAGGGATAAACTCCGGAAGATAGTGTATAACCTTCTTTCAAATGCACTTAAGTTTACTCAGAAAGGAGGAAGTGTATCACTGTCAGTAAGTAAACCTTCAGGAGAATCAATAGTTATTAAGGTATCAGATAATGGTCCGGGTATTCCTGAAAAAGACCTTCCGGAAATCTTTAACCGTTTTTACCAGGGTAATAACGATGGAAAGTTTCCGGGAAGCGGAATCGGATTATACCTTGTGAAACAGTATACCCAGATGCATGATGGAATAGTCAGGGTGGAAACCAATCCAGACCAGGGCAGCACATTTATTGTAGAAATACCTGACTCACTGAAGAAATGGGAAGATATTGCTGAGAAGACTTCAAACAGAAAAAAATCCTCAGGTATTAAGATTTTACTTATTGAAGACAATACCGATTTCCGGAATTACCTTGGTCACGAGTTATCAGAATATTATGAAGTAATAACAGCTTCGAACGGTAGGGAAGGCCTTGTGAAAGCAAGAGAACAGCAGCCAAACCTGATAATAAGTGATATTATGATGCCTGAGATGTCAGGTATCGAACTGTGTTCCCAGGTGAAAAATGACATCCTTGTTTCTCATATACCTGTAGTCCTGTTGTCTGCAAAATCATCAGATGAAGTCCAGTCTGAAGGATTCAGGGCCGGGGCGGACGCGTATGTTACAAAACCATTCAATATGGAAATTCTTCATCTCAGGATTGAGAATCTTATAGAGCAGCAGAACCGGCGCAGGAAAATATTCAAAACTGAATTATACATCAGTCCCGATTCTTTATCCATAAGCAGCCTGGATGAAGTCTTTATAAAAAATACACTTGAGCAGATAAATAAGAATATTGCTAATCCTTCATATTCAGTCGATCAGCTAAGCAAGGAGATGTGTCTCGACAGGACGGGATTATACAGGAAGATCAAGGCGATTACCGGGCAAACACCCTCTGAGCTGATAAGGTCAGTTAAGATTAAAAGAGCAGCACAATTACTCAAGCTTGGTTTCCCTGTCGCCGAGGTTGTAGAAAAAGTCGGTTTTGCATCTTCAAGTTATTTCGCAAGATGTTTTCAGGAGGAATTTAAATGTAAGCCTTCACAATACAGAAACCAATCCGGGGAGTGAAAGTCCCAGGCTAACCAGTGTTTTAAAATTCAACCAAAATCTTAAGAATTTTTCCCGGGGTTTCAGCCCAACGCTTCATAGCCTCAGGTGCTTCTTCAGGTTTTACTTTTTCGGTTACAAGCAGTTTTTCATCAAGTCTTCCGGTTTTAAGGTACCTGATCACCGCCTCGAAATCGGAAGGTCCGGCATTACGCGATCCCCTTATCTCAAGCTCTTTCTGGACCCACAACCTTGTAGAGAGAGTGACATCAGAGCCTGCATAGCCTATACAGACAACCCGTCCGGCAAAAGCCACCTCTTCAAAAATAGTCCGGTATGTTGCCGGGTTCCCGGCTGCTTCGACAGCAACTGTCGGTCCGTGACCTCCGGTAATAAGTTCAAGTTCATTATGAAGCGACTGTTTGCCTGAATTAATGGTATAGTGAGCTCCAAGCTTGCTGGCCGTCATGAGTTTCGAATCATCTATATCGACTGCTATAACGGTCGCGCCCCTTAGAGAGGCTCTTATTATTGCACCGCTGCCTATCATTCCGCATCCCATTACAAGAACGGTATCCTGATCAGTTACCCTTGCATTGCCAATGGCATGGAAACCTACAGTCAGGGGTTCGACCAGGGCCAGTCCGGTCTCACTAATTGTTTCCCCTGGAATCACCTTTTGCCATGGAACCGCTATGTACTCAGTCATGGCACCATCGCGCTGAACACCCATGGTCTGGTTGTACCTGCATGCATTGAACCGGTATTGCCTGCACGATGAACAATGCCCGCAATTAGTATAGGGTACCACAGTAACATTGAGTCCGGGTCTGAATGATGCCGGTACATTTTCGCCCGTGGCTTCGATAACTGCAGAGATCTCATGACCGGGAATCCTGGGAAACTGAACCATGGCATTCTTCCCAAGAAATGTACTCAGGTCGGAGCCACAGAATCCCACATACCTCATTCTTAGAAGAACATCATCCTTACCTGTCTGAGGCATTTCGCGTTCAACGAGCTTCATCTCTCCGGGCCGTGTAATCTCTACTGCT
>CAZBQM010000003.1:0-29019 GCA_964494045.1 uncultured Rikenellaceae bacterium | reverse complement strand
ATCCTTTATTTTTTATATTTTATAAATTCTTTCTGCGTTACCGTGAAGTATAAGGTCCTGATCCATAGGATCAAATTCCGAGATGACCTTCTTTACAAGATCAGTCCATTTCCGGTAGGTGGTTGCAACAAGGCAGACCGGCCAGTCAGAGCCAAACATAAGTCTTGAAGGTCCAAAGGCCCCGGTGACAACATCGAAATATGGCTTGAGTTGCTCTTCTGACCATTTTTTATAGTTTGCTTCAGTTACCATTCCGCTTATCTTACATGATACATTTTCACGGCGGGCAAGTTCCCTTATGTTTTCAGCCCATGGCTTAAGTTCTCCTGCACGTATCCGGGGCTTGGCGATGTGATCGAGAACGAACCTCTGACCGGGATGCCTGTCAACAAAACGGATTGTTTCGGGCAACTGGTGTTCAAAGATAAGGATGTCATAGACCAGGTCATACTGTTTAAGCAAGGAGATTCCCCTGTTAAAGTCTTTTCCGAGTATGAATTCCGGATCGGGTTCTCCCTGGACGACATGTCTTAGCCCTTTCAACCATTTGTTTTCAGAATATTTCTCAAGGATCTGTGGAATATTGTTGTCTGCCAGGGGTAACCATCCTACAACACCGGCCATTATTGTGTACTGTGAGGCCAGGTACAACAACCAATCGGTTTCTTCCAGGGACTGTCTTGCCTGTACTGTGACAACCTTTTCAACTTCTGTGTATAAAAGGGTGGATACAAGGTCGTAAGGCAGGAATGATCTGCGGATTAAGGCCATATCATCATCGATCCAGTCAAATTCTGTGGAATTATAGTTCCAAAGGTGATGATGTGTGTCAATTATCATGGAAGTGGTATTACAAATAGGGATATTCCGGATCGATGATCTTTTGGCTCTTGAGTTCAGCCCAGAAAGCTGACGGGAGATCGGTCTCAAGTACTTTCAGGTTATGTGCCATCCTTACGGGTTTTCCCGGGTTAAGGGCCAAAGCTGTGATCTGTGGTGCCGAGTAAGCGAACTTAAGACATGCGTCGCCGGGTTCAACAGAATATTTCGTGCAGACTGAGAAAAACCTGTCGCGCCACTCAAACAGGCTTTTATATGAAGGATCTTTTCTGTCGGCAAGCCTGTAGTCAAAATAACTTCCGCCAGTCAGGAATCCTGCGTTGAAAACAGCAGAGTTAACTATACCAACACCTTCTTTTTCAAGTCGTATCATAAAATCGATGATAGTTGCCGGATGATGATAGATGGTAAATTTATTCGCGATCATCACCCAGTCGAACCTGACGTGTTCATAGATCTCCTTTATTACCAGCCAGTCCTTTGATCCTATACCAACAGCTTTTACTTCCCCTTTTTCCTTTAGTTCGAATAAAGCTTTATAGGCTCCAAGAATGTCGGCCATTCTTTTTTCCCTGTCGGCCGGATTTTTGGCAGCGCCCAGGTATTCATCCGGATCGTGGACTGAGACCGATTCGGGCTTGTACCTGCCACCAAGTAACTCGCAACCCTGTTGCCAGCATTCCAGGATCCCGGTGTAGCTTATCTTCTGGACAGCATCATTTTTAATGTTTGCCCATACCCCGGGCTCGAAAGTGGGTTCTTTTGAAGCCAGGGGAACCCGGTACCATCCCAGTTTATTACTTATGGTGATCTGCGATGGTTCTATACCCAGCTTCTGAAGACCTTTCCCAATGACTTCCAGTGTCAGGCCAGCACCATATTTGCCGGCTGTGTCAATCATGACCCTGCCAGTTGAAACCCTGAACCATTCCTGTATCAGAGCCATTTTTTCATCTTCTGACAGTTCCCTGTAAAGATTTCCAAGATAACTGGTTCCATATATGATGGGAGGGCACGATAACCCGGTATTTCCAAGCTGTTTTTCCATCCTCATTTTATTTTTCCTTTAGTTGTCCGTCTGTTGCCCTGAATTCTGCCTTCTGGTCAAGTTCATAGATACGTTCCATAAGCTGCCACTTCTCATCAGCGCTGGCATCTTCGCTGCTTACCTGGAAACGCGAAACAAAGGCCTCCCATTCTGCCTGTCGTGGTTTTTCAGCCAGCTCTTTCATGGCTTTTTCGTGGTCGAAACCAGGAACGGTATCCATGATCATGAACAACTGGTTTCCATACAGGTAAATCTCCATGTCGGTGATGCCGGTTTCCTTCATTCCCCGGGTTATTTCAGGCCATGCATTGCCCATGGAATGAACCTTTTTATATTCTGAAATCAGTCCGGGGTCATCCTTCAGTTTAAGTGTCTTGCAGTATCTTTTATACTTCATAGTCGTACTGAGAAAATATCGGGATAAATATCCTTTGTTTTACATTCATCTGACAGAAGGGCGCTCCGGGAAAAGTGCTGTGGAATACATTATATGCCATTAATATTCCCGTTGCCTTTTACAAAAATAGGTTTTATTCCCGGATGATCAGTCTTCAGGAAATACTTAATCTCACAAAATTGAGGCAGGCAAAGGTCGCGCTTACCTGCCCTTAATTATGACAGGTAAACGGAGTTGTAAATCAGGATTGTCTTAACATTCCCGTGAGTCTGCCATGATAGGTAATTGTCAACCTGTGCATTGCCCTTGTTATACCAACATATAACATACCCCGGTCTATCTCTGAGTAATAATTGCTGTCGTCAGCCTGGATGATAATTACCTCGTCAAATTCCAGTCCTTTTGAAACATGTGCAGGGGTAACAACTATACCATTTACAAAAGCAGTGCTATACCTGGATAGAAGATGAATATCTGATGGACCTGTATTGAGTAACTCTGAAGTTTCTTTTGCCAGGGCTTCTGTTTTACATATTATTCCAAGTGATTTATAGCCAGTAGTTTTAAAAGAAGAAATCAAAGCCGTTATACCGGACAATTCTTCTTCCCTGCTTCCAAATCCTATAATCCGCGGATGTTCTCCATGTCGTGCAACCGGTTCAAGTTCATTGTTCAGCCTGACTTTTTGTGCCAGTTCAACAATCTCATATGTTGACCGGTAGCTTTTACATAATTTCATTACCTTACCCGTCACAAAGGTCTTCTGAATTATATCCGCTGTTGAAGAACCATAAGGGTCTACTGACTGAAATATATCGCCGAGTATTGTCTTGTTGCACGGATATAGTTTTTGAATTACCCTGTATTGTACCGGGGAGTAATCCTGCATTTCATCAATTAAAAGATGCTTTACCCGTGGCTGAGACCTGTTCCCTTCCAGGGCGATATGAAGATAGGCAAGGGGAGCAAGGTCGGAATATTCAAGAGTGCGGTTTTTCCTTAGTTTGAACATCGCGGGCTTGCCAATCAGTTCAAAAAAAGCTTTGTAAAGCTGAAGATTATTGTTTCCTGCAAACATGTTCCTTATTTCTTTCTTCAGCATATTACGTTCAGCAGTGGTAACGGAGATCCGGTATCTGACACGGGCTGTTTCCAGGATATAGTCTGCCATTATCTCAAACCTCTGGCGCACCGGGAAGCGGTTAAACCTCCTGAATTGTTCATCGATGAATTCAGAAGGTATGACAAAGTGTTTGGTAAGTCTTACATCTGTTGCCTTAAAATAAGTATTTTCAATGTGGAGAATAAAGCTTTCAAGTTTGGTAATAAAACCCAACGAAGCCTTGTAGTTTATCCTCTCAATGAGATCGGGGCCTGGCTTATTGAGAAGTTCATTTACCTGTTCAAAAAAACTCTGGTATCTGAATTTATTATCAAGCACACCCGATAGAATAAGCTCCATACTTGTTTCGGGGATGGTTTCCTCTCCAAGTTCAGGGAGCACATTTGAAATGTAATCAGAAAAAACCCTGTTGGGAGAAATAATAAGAATATCTTTTGACGAGACTTTCCCTTTGAAAGTATAAAGCAGGTAGGCAATGCGATGCAATGCAATGGATGTCTTGCCTGAACCGGCTACGCCCTGTATGATAAGCGTGGAAGTATCTTCATTACGGATAATCAGGTTCTGCTCCTTTTGGATGGTTGCCACGACGTTTCTCATTTTATCGTCAGTAGCAGAACTCAGTTCTCTTTGAAGTATCTCATCATGGATAGCGATTGAACTTTCAATCATGTATTCCATTTCTCCTTTGCGGATTCTGTACTGGCGTTTGAGCGAGATATTACCATCAACCTTACCTGACGGCGACGGGTAGGATGCCTTTCCTGGTTCGAAATCATAGAACATCCCGGAGACAGGGGAGCGCCAGTCGTAGATAAGGTCCGTCTTTGTGCTTATATCACCGAATGCGTGAATGCCAATATATACAGGAATGACCTCTTTCCCGGGATCGTTCTCCCGGAAATCAATTCTCGCGAAATATGGAATATCCAGAAGCTTATCCATACGTCTTCGCCTGGCAATTACACTTTCACCAAGAGCAAAATGATTCAGGATGCTTTCCCTCATGGAGCGGATTTCCTGCGGGTCGATGTCTTTGTTCGACCACAGATAGTCTTTGTATTCTTTTAAGGTCTCAATGTGTTCTTTAACCGAAACATCGGTATTGTTTATCGTCCTTCTTACAATTTCAAGTAATCTCCGGAGATATTCCTTTTCCTGTTTTTCTGTTTTATTGAATATCATAAACAGTGTTTTTATAAAAAGGACTGCAAAAGTACGCCATGTTGAAGCTGTAATAAATAGCCATTTATGGTCATTTCACTATTTTTGCCGTGTTATGAAATCTGCAGAATTGTTTGAATTATCCGGGCAAATGAGGCAGACGGCATTAAAAGTGCTGGACGACCTCAGACTTATTGATCGTTGCAGGGAACTTGAAGGTTCTCTTAATATAGTAGGTTCGCTGAAAACTGACCTGATGTTGAACCATCGCGATATTGATCTGCACTTCTATACAGGTGAGCCAATGATTGAAAGAAGCTTTTATTTTATGGGAAACCTGGCTGAAAACAATGCAGTAAAAGATATTCAGTATAAAAACCTTCTGAATACAAAGGAAGAATGTATAGAATGGCACGTTTTGTATGAATATAGTGACACCAGTATCTGGAAACTGGATATCATACATATCCGGAAAGGTTCTTTTTATGATGGTTTTTTTGAACAGGTGACTGACAGAATCATAAAAAGACTTACGCCCAGGACAAAGGAAATCATTCTGCAAATAAAATATGAGCTGGGTGAAAGTACAAATGTGCCGGGAATTCAGATATACCATGCCGTGCTGGGACATGGAATAGAAAGCTATGCTGATTTTATCCGGTGGCAGAAGGAAAACCCGATGGTTAATATCCTGGAATGGCTTCCATAGCTACCTTTTTTTACCTATTATTCAGGTAGCCTGGTTCCATTATCTGCAGCATACTGCAACGATAATAAAGGTAACTGCCGGCACAAACCAGGTGTGAATGACTTTTTATTCACAGAAACCAGGAATACTTCCAAATGCTGCATTTATAGCCTCAACAGAATTTGATACCTGCAATTTCGCATGTATCTTTTTCCTGTGATTGTTCACTGTATTAAGACTTATGCAAAGTTTTTCAGCAATTTCCTTACTTAAATAACCCATCCGGATCAACCGCAGAATCTCAATTTCTCTTTTAGATAAAGAAGTATCATGGCCGAAGTGATTTTCAGACTGGACAGTATCGCCTGTCTTAAGGTTGACAGTAATTTTCCGAACATCATCCAATGGTCTCTGATCAGGCAGGATATTTACTTCGCCCAAAACAATCCATGCTTTCCCGTTAACATCCTGTTGAATGACTCTCTGACGGCTTAATACATTCAGGTATTTCTTACCGGAGTTTTGCATCCTGAAAGTATAGGTGTTGCTGAAATCATTCCTGTGCTGAGGCTCAAGGCTATAAATAAAATGAGAATGGTCAATCTGCATCTTAATCAGTTTTTCAAGATCGTCGGGATGTATCATATCCTCTAAAAAGTTGCCATGTTTCTCAATAGAGTTGAGCCATTCCTGGTTATAGCCGAACAAGTCGGAAAATCCGGACGATGCAAAATCATATCTGCCCCTGAATACATCAACGGTGAATAAACAACTTCGGCTGATCCGGGACATTTGTTGTAACAGTTCCTTTTTCCGGTTCCAGTAGTTATAATCCACGTCACAACTGCATATTTGCTGTCGTGACCACATGTCTTCGCGGGTTAGTCCGAATCTTCCATCCATTGTTCACATCTCTCCGTTCATAAACAAAAAAAGCCGGTAATCCGGCTTTTTCGTGAACCTGAAGGGACTCGAACCCCCAACCTTCTGGTCCGTAGCCAGATGCTCTATCCAATTAAGCTACAGGTCCTTCATTTTTGCGTCGCAAATATAACAAATTTTTATTCTCAGGAATAATATTTACCTTTATTTGTCTGTTCTACTTTCAGCATTTATCTTGTAAGTGATTCATTATTAAATATAAAATTTTACGACAATGAACAAGGCAGCCAAAATGACCCTGAAAATAACGGCGGGATTTTTCGTGTTTGTGCTTCTGCTGATGTTATCGATTCCCTTACTTTTTAAAGACAAAATAAGAGAGAAAGTTGAAACTGCTGTAAATAGCTCGGTAAATGCCCGGATAGAATTCCGCGACTATAAACTTGGCCTGTTCAGAAATTTCCCTGATGTGACATTTTCTGTTCTCGATCTGAAAATCACAGGAACCGGCAGTTTCGAAAATGAAGTACTTGCCAGCGTCGGTTCGTTTGACCTTGTCTTCAACCTGAAAAGTCTCTTTGGGAATTCAGGCTATGAAATCAGATCGGTTTTTGTTGATAATGCCATGGTTAACACCTTGGTGCTTGAGACAGGGGAAGCGAACTGGGATATCATGAAAGAGTCAGGTGATGAAGAAGAGACAGGTGAGGGCAGCGATATGAAGATATTACTGAGAAAGGTTGCCCTTAGAAACAGCTCAGTTTCGTACAGGGATAAGGGGGCCGGTATGTCAGCCACCCTTAATGATCTTAACGGAGACCTGACCGGTGATATGACACTTAGTGAAACCAACCTTGACGTTGCCCTTAAGGCAGGCGATCTTACGTTTATCATGGACGGAATCAAATACCTCGACAGGGCAGTTGCCGTTGCTGATGTCAACCTTAAGGCCAACCTCGACAGTATGAAATTCACCTTTGGTGATAACTACCTTTCTGTAAATGATATGAAGGTTAATTTTGCGGGTTGGGTTAGCATGCCCGGCGACGATATAGAGACGGATCTGACATTCAACACAGGACAGACCTCTTTTAAAACGCTACTTTCTCTTATTCCGGCCTTTTACATGTCAGGATTTGAGGACCTGAATGCCAGTGGAAACTTTACCCTTGATGGCTCGGCTAAAGGTGTGTACAGCGATGCCGATTCAACAATGCCGGATGTTGCAATGAAAATCGATGTGACAGACGGTCTGATAAGTTATCCCTCGCTGCCTGAAAAGATAACAGGTATAAACCTGAGTTCATCCTTGTTTGTCGACGGCAGGGATCTCGACGGTACAACGGTGGATGTTAATAAGTTCCATATGGAACTTGCCGGAAATCCCTTCGAAATGAGTTTTTCACTTAAGACTCCGATTAGTGACCCCGACTTCAAAGCCTTTCTCCGTGGCCGGATCGATCTCGGGGCCCTTGAGAATGCAATGCCCTCTGACAGTATTTCGATGTCAGGACTTCTGGATATGGCTGTTGAAATGGCCGGAAAGCTTTCTATGCTGGATAATAAGCAATACGACAGGTTCAGTGCTGCCGGAAAGCTTGGGGCTGAAAGAATGAAAATAGAGATGACCGGGTACCCGGGAGTGAATATCGACAAGGCACTTCTGAATATCTCCCCGGCCTTTGCAGAACTTGCCGGTGCGGATCTGAAGATTGCAGGATCGAGCGACATCAGTATGTCGGGACGGATCGAAAACTATTTACAGTATTTATTCCGCGACGAGACACTCAAGGGTAATCTGAGCGTCAGATCGGAAACTATCAACATGTCGGAAATAATGTCGCAGATGTCGTCAGATGAATCCGAAGCCGATACATCTTCTCTCGAACTGATAAGGGTTCCGGCCAATATCGACTTCGAACTTGCAGCTTCAGCCCGGCAGTTCATATACAACAATATAAAGGTGAACAATGTAAAAGGACTTGTTACCATGCGCAACGGAGTCCTGAGTCTCAGGGAAACAGGTATGGACCTGTTTGGTGGGACAATAAAGATGGATGCTGACTATGACACCCGCGATACTTTGAAACCCAGCGTAAAAACATCCCTGAAAATAGATAATATGGCTGTCCGGGAAGCTTTTAACACCTTCAACATCATCCGGCAGTTTTTCCCGGCGGCCAAAGGTATCGACGGACGTTTCGGCATGAATCTCGACTACAGCAGCCTTCTTGGCAATAACATGATGCCTGTCGTTGCAACCATCACGGGAGGTGGTAAAGTGACCTCAGATGAGGTTACCCTGCTTGAATCATCTGCCTATAATGCACTTAAGAAAGTACTTAAGCTAAACGAAAAATTTACGAATAAATTCAGGGACCTGAATATAAGTTTCAAGGTGAATGAAGGCAGACTATATATAAGTCCTTTCAATGTAAAAGTTGGCAATATAAAGATGAATGTGGGAGGGGACCAGGGCCTTGATAAAACTCTCAACTATGTGGTAAAAACCGAGATCCCGCGATCTGAGCTTGGCAGTTCGGCCAACTCACTTATTGAAAGCCTCGCGTCACAGGCTTCTTCATTAGGACTTGCATTCAAACCTTCTGAAACTATCAGTGTAAAACTGAAGATTGCCGGAACCTTTGAACAGCCATCGGTGTCTCCTTTCTTTGGTGAGTCACAGGGAAATGTTACCGGCGGTGTGGTTCAGGGCGTTGCAGAAAGTGCAAAGGGAATCGTCAACGAGGGTATTGAAGATGCAAGGCAAAAAGCATCACAGGAAGCCGGTGCCCAGGCTGAGAAACTTATTAAGGAAGCCGAGGAAAAAGGAGCACTATTGAGGGAAGAAGCAGCAAAGGCAGCTGAGAAAATACGGCAGGAAGCTGAAGTACAGGCTCAGAGAATTATCAAGGAAGCCGAATCAAGAGGTACTATAGCCCAACTGGCAGCCCGTAAAAGTGCCGATGCACTGAGGAAGGAAGCCGACAAAAGGGCTGAACAGATAGTCAGTGAAGCAGATCAGAAAGCAACCCGGCTTGTTGAAGAAGCCAGACTCAAAAGCGAAGAGCTTATTAAGAAGATATGAACCGGGCAGGCAGATGCCTGACAATAAAATAAAAAGAGGATCCCCGGTGGAGATCCTCTTTTTATTTAAGGATACTGACGTATCAGAATTTCTTTTCTTTGATTCTTGCTTTCTTGCCAGTAAGGTCACGAAGGTAGAATATCCTGGCCCTGCGTACCTTACCATGTTTGTTAACTTCAATCTTGTCGATAAATGGTGATGCTACCGGGAAGATCCTTTCAACACCAATGTTACCCGACATCTTCCTTACAGTAAAGGTCTCGGTATGCTTTGATCCGCTTCTCTGAATCACTACGCCACGGAACTGCTGGATTCTTTCCTTGTTACCTTCCCTGATCTTATAATGTACAGTTACTGTGTCTCCGGCAATAAATTTTGGGAACTCGGTACCTGGTGCATATTCCTTCTCAACAATATTCATTAAGTTCATCTCGCGAAGTTTTATTTTTCGTTATCTCGGTTTCAAAATCAGGTCGCAAATTTATGAAATATATTTTGAAATTACGAACAGGATATAAAAAAGTTTTTAACTCCTTGTCTGTTAATTTAAAAATTACTCTCTGTCCTGTATTTTCTACCTTTCCTTTAGCTTGTCGCCTGTATTATTAACAATGACCCTGAGCCAATCTTCCCCGTAACCCGGCTGGGAGACTGAAGGTGTATAGTATTTATAGCCGGCTGGAACAGGCCTTGCTTCCTTTACGTTGCCATCTACATATTTAGTAAAGAGGAACCTGTACAGCTCCTTCCATTCTGCAACAGTGTTATTCCCTGTTCTGACGGAGTAGTCGGTTAAGTATTTGATAGCTTTTGAGGGCTTCTTTTCGAAGAGTCCTGCTGCGATCCTGTCCACTTCGGAAGTCTCGGCAAAATACCTGTTCTCAAGTTCACTCTGTTTCTTCTGAAGGTCGCCGATAAGCAGCCGGGTTCTGGTATAGGCGAAGTTGGTGACCTGGTTGAATACCCAGAAAGCAGCGTCGTCACTGAAAGTCATCATATCGCCGTTGCCGACAGCGTATGCTTCCGGAACATCTGTAATCCCGCAGTAGATCGGATTGTAGACAGTGTAGTAGGTGTCGTCAACCCCGAACCAGAAGATGCCTCCGACAGGGTCGGGCAGCCATGAACGGCTCTGGGCAACGAATGAGAATCCTGTCTGCTGGGTTGAAATGGCCCTTTCATGTATATATTTCACGCCATCAACTTCCCATTCCATGGGTCTCCATCTTACAGTGCTTCCGTAAGGACCGGCACCGACATCCTTGGTCATATCCATGGGACTGTCCTGATAATAGTTTCTCATCATCGACATGACATCGCGGGGTTCAAGTTTATGATCGGGTTTGATCCAGAGAGGCATCCTGTTATTCAGGTTTTCTCCCATGGCATAGTCGAGATATTGTCCCATCTGGCTGTTGACTGCATTGAATCCGGCCCATACCCTGGCTTCGCAGAACCTGGCGCCGCTGAAGTTAAGGGGAGCATATGCGTCACAGAAGCTGAATTCATCATCCTTTCCATTAAACCAACCATAACTGCGGGCAACGTCAATGACGTCCCATGCATATACTGTCTCTACTTCCTGGTTGAAAATTTTGTCAAGCTCCCTGCTCGTTATTGATGTTTTACCGTCAGAAAGAGGGAAAGTGGTTATTCTGGGCTGGTTGGCGTGACCTGAGATATATCCGTCGGGTATGCGGCGGGCTACCCAGACTGCTCCTTTTTTACCCGGACCTTTGCCGATAAGTTCGAGGATCCATGCTTCATTCTTGTCGGCAATGGAGAAAGACTCGCCGGTGCTGGCATAACCCCATTCACTGAGGAGATCTGAGAAAAGCACAATAGCCTCCCTTGCACTTTTTGCCCTCTGGAGCGACAGATAGATAAGTGAACCATAGTCAATAATTCCATCAGGATCAATCAGTTCTTCCCTTCCTCCGTAGGTTGTTTCCCCGATAGACAACTGGTGCTCGTTCATGTTACCTACCACGGAATATGTCCGCGATACCTGCGGAATCTTACCGAGATACTTACCCGAGTCCCACTCATAGATATCTGTCATGGAGCCTGCAGGCCAGTTTCTGGCAGGCCAGAAGTAGAGTTCTCCATACAGGACATGAGAATCGGCCGAATAGGTTATCATTACCGATCCATCCTTTGTTGCTCCTTTTGATATAAGGAAGTTGGTGCAGGCATTGACATTCTGTTCAGGTAACAGTGCTGCAGCAACCAGGATAAAAAGTATTGCAGTTGCTTTTTTCATATATTACTAATCTTTAATGGTTTAACAAAATAAATCTGTCCGATCGCCATTCCGGACGCAACACTTAACGTCGTCAGTGATCATTATCCCTCTACGGAAATCCTTCATCTATTTAAATCCGGAATCACCGTTCCGTCCTGATTCTTCCATGCTTAACATGTCAGACATAACGGAGGGTTAAACAGATAACAGCAAAGGTAACAAGGTGTTTAAAAAAACAAAAAATTAACCTGTTCATTTTAGCATGACAGATGAAGCTTTTTGCAGTGTCAGAATCAGAGGAAGACCATAAAGCAGTAACCAGCGGTTCATTAAAAAGCCGATAAAGTTTATGGGTTCAAAAGTGAGTAATGATATTTTCCTTATAATTGCATGTACATAATACCGAAAGATATGAAACCAACCTTATTAGTTCTGGCTGCCGGCATGGGAAGCCGTTACGGGGGTAATAAACAGCTTGATGAAGTTGGTCCCTCCGGAGAGACTATAATTGATTATTCAATCTATGATGCTATCAGGGCAGGTTTTGGAAAGATAGTTTTTGTGATAAGGAGAGATATAGAAGATCAGGTAAAGGAACGTTTCTGTGAAAGATTAAGCGGGAAGATAGAAGTCGATTACGTCTTCCAGGAGATAACAAATCTTCCGGAAGGTGTTAAGGTGACACCCGAGCGTCAAAAACCCTGGGGAACCAGTCATGCCATCCTTGTCACAAAAGAAAAGATAAAGGAGCCTTTCGGGGTAATAAATGCTGATGATTATTACGGCGTTGAATCCTTTAAGATACTAAGGGATTTCCTTGTCAATGACCAGGATCCAAATAACTATTGCATTGTGGGTTACAAACTTGGCAATACCCTTTCCGAACATGGTCATGTAAACAGGGGAGTATGCAAGGCCGGGCCCGACGGACTGCTCGTAAACATCGTCGAGACAAGGCAGATCGAAAAAACACCTGACGGGGCCAGGGCTCCTGGCGATAATGGCGATATTCTGCACTTCTCAGGTAATGAGATTGTATCAATGAATCTCTGGGGTTTCAAACCTTCCTGCTTTGGTTTTCTGAGCTCGGAATTCAGGGACTTTATTAATCAAAAAGGTATGGATCCCAAGTCAGAACTGGATATACCAACCTCTGTGGATAAGTTTGTAAAAAGCGGAGAGATAACCATAAGGATTCTCATGAGCAACGAAAGATGGTTTGGCGTAACTTACCGCGAAGACAAACCTTTTGTGGTTGAGAGTATTAAAAAGATGATCAGAAAGGGTGTCTATCCGGCAAGAATCTATTCATGATTGACTTATAAGACTTCTGTCAGTGATCCTGACTATAGGAATTGCTGAAGGCCCTGAATTACTATCCGCTACGGCATGAAATTCAGGGCTTGTCATTTTACCATTTGAAGTCGAAGTTCAGGGTTTTTACATTATTGGTGTTGTCGCTTACCTTTAGTGTAAGTTTATGCCTGTTCCCTTTTGAGATCCTCACCGGGTCGAAACGGTAAATCAGTACGTTGTTTTTCTGATCATATTCAAAAAGGGCCCACCTGCCATCTATTTCAGGTTCCCACGAACCTATGCCCGAAAAGTTGTCTGTAATCCTGAATTTCATTATTTCTCTTCCCGACAGATCTGCTCCCTGGCTGATTCCGACAGGTATGATAACGGGAGAAATAGTGTCGGCTCCGATATAAAAATTCCCGAAAGTCAACATTTCAGCGGTAAGCGAACCTTCACTCCAATGGCTCGAAACCGGTATCCTCCTGTTGTTTCCACCTGACTGGACTATAAGCATTTTCGAAGCCAGTCCCTCCGGAATCCTTTCAGGTCTTATTGTAAGTGTGTATGGCTTTTGAACGGGGGTATAAATGTCATGGATGTGATGAACATCCGAATACATCTCCTTCGATCCCGGAGATCTTCTGTATTTGAAGAAAAGTGTATCGTAGAGGGCTCCCGAAGGAATACTCACCGAAACATCCCTTGCGATAAACCGGTTATTGCGGTTGTAAGGCATCACAACACGGTCCGTGTCCTCTTCTTTCGCCCCGGCAGCAGGAGTTGGCGGAACGCCTGTAACATAAAAGGAAAGAACCGAGGTGTTTTTGTTAAAATCGGTTACTACTATTTTGATCTGGTGTTTTTTACCTTCACTGAAGTTGTATATTCCACGGTTCACAAGATCATCATAGATATTGAGCCTGTCATTCGGAAGGACATATAGTTTCTGAACATAAACATTGTCCCTGACAAAGGTCTCATAATCTATATGGCTGTTAATGTATCTTGTATCATCGAATGAGAAATCATCCATCCTGTAGCTGAATATCTTTAAGGAATCAACATACAATTCGGCAGAATAGACCGCGCACCTGTTAAGACTGTTACTGAACTGATCCCAGGCTTTTATGCCAAATCCTGCAGGCCCGCTGATCCGGATGCCTGTTTCAGAAGATATCCTGTAGCTTCCGGCATTACCCGTTACTGCAATTTTTCTTGGCATTTTCTGGTTGTTGATCATCGTTTTGCCTGATGCCGGATAAATTACCAGTCTTTCAATGACAGGCCTGATCATGTCGGAGATACCTAAATCATATTGAAGCGGATTAAGAGGTATCTCGCCATCGGTCTTCCTGATCTCGTAATGAAGGTGGGGACCTGAGGAGCTTCCTGAATTACCCGAGTAAGCTATAACATCTCCCTGTCTGAAACGGAACTTGTCTTCAGGAGGAAAGAGGTTGACAAGGAAACTTTTTTCCTCGTACTGCATTGATTTAACATATTCTTCAATCTCAGGAGAGAAGCGTTCGAGGTGCCCGTATACCGTCGAATAACCTGAAGGATGCCTCATGTAAAGGGCCCTGCCAAAGCCACCAGGCGAGACGCTTATCCTGTAAACATACCCGGGCGCTGCAGCAACAACTTCCTTGCCTGTAACACCCTGGGTCTTGATATCCACCCCGGAATGAAAGTGATTTGTCCTTAGTTCTCCGAAATTGGCAGACAGGGCAAGAGGTATCTTTAACGGAGAAATAAAAGTTGCCTGTCGTGGTGAATCATTGTTCAGAATGGTGAAAAGCAATATGGTAATGGCAAAAAACCGGCCGAAAAACATCTCTTTCAGATATTGTTGATTTTGAATCTGCAAAACTATACTTCTGTAGTGGCGTGGCAAACTATTTGTGTTAAATTTTTGAAAATTTCGTTTACAGTATTAACTTTGTCGTAAAGATCATGTTATGTCAGGGCAGGGTTATGAAGAGTTAAAACTACTGAACAGAAAGCTTGATGAATTGTTAAACAGATACAATGATCTTAAAGCAGTTAACAGGGAACTTGGAAGAAAAAACGATGAACTTGGTTTGAAGTTGAAGGAACATGAAGAGAAGATAATGCAAACTGAGACTGAATTTGAAAGATTAAAATTATCGGGAGCATTGTTGGGAGGAGGAGAGAATGTTACGGAGGCGAAAAAGAAGATCACTGAACTTGTGCGGGAAATTGACAGATGTGTTGCTCTTTTAAACAGATAAAATATAGGTAATGGATGATAAGCTATCGATCAGAGTAAATATTGCTGACAGATATTATCCATTAAAGGTAGAAAGGGAGAATGAAGAGAAAATCAGGAAAGCTGCCAGGATGATCAACGAGAAGATACTGCAGTATAAACAGCGGTACGTTGATAAGGATATACAGGACTTTCTGGCAATGGCTTCTCTGCAGTATGTAATTAAACTTACGGAGGAAGAAGAAAAACTGAGCAGCGATTATCTCCCTGATGCCTTAAAAGAACTTGTTCTTAAGATTGATTCTGTTCTTGAGGAAAAGAGTAACGACGACGTTCTTTAAAATATTTCACATATTGCCCGCACTGTTTCTTCATTCATTTTTGAAACTCAACACTTAAAACTTTGGAGCAATCCTTAGTCCAGGCAGGACAGGCCCCGACCCGATCCGTCGGGTTTCCTTCGGGAACAGGGGATCTCCGAACCGGAGTAGGAGCTCCAGCCATGTAGATATGGGGTTTTATAAAAGTTGAAGGAACTTTGCGGGTTTTTTATATTTGTACGGAGACAACTGAAACTAACATAACTAACATATACTGACAAAAGAGATTAATTAAACTAAAACTGAAAAGTAATGCTGATATTAATAAGCGCAATAAGTAACGGTCTCTCTCTGGTTTTCTGCCTTATAGCACTTGTGGCAGGGTTTGGCGCATCATATCTCCTGTGGATGCAGAGCCTTAAAAGCAAGAGCAGCAAGATAATAAGCGAAGCCGAAGCCGAAGCTGAAGTTATTAAGAAAGAGAAGATACTTCAGGCCAAAGAGAGGTTTCTGCAACTGAAAACTGAACACGAGAAGGTAATAAATGAAAGAAACAGCAAGATAGGCCAGGCTGAAAACAGGATCAAACAGAAAGAACTTACACTCTCACAGAAAATTGAAGAGACACAGAGAAAAAAGAATGAAGCTGATTCTATAAGGGAAAACCTGTCCTCTCAGCTTGAAATTGTTGAAAAGAAAAATGAAGAACTCTCACGCCTTCACAGGCAACAGGTAGAACAGCTTGAATCAATATCGGGTTATTCAGCCGAGGAAGCAAAGAACCATCTCATCGAATCTCTCAGGGAGGAAGCCAAAACCGGCGCCATGTCGTATGTGAACGAAATCCTTGACGAAGCCAAGATGACCGCCAATAAAGAGGCTAAAAGAATTGTCGTCCAGACCATTCAGAGGGTTGCCGCTGAAAACGCCATTGAGAATGCTGTTACTGTGTTTCATATTGAGTCCGACGAGATGAAAGGAAGGATCATCGGCCGTGAAGGACGTAATATAAGGGCTCTTGAAGCAGCCACAGGTGTTGAGATCGTCGTTGATGACACACCTGAGGCAATTGTGCTTTCAGCCTTCGACCCGGTAAGAAGGGAAGTGGCAAGGCTCTCGCTCCATCAGCTTGTTACCGACGGACGTATTCATCCTGCCAGGATAGAGGAGATGGTTGAGAAAACAAGGAAGCAGGTTGAGGAAGAGATACTCGAAGTTGGAAAAAGAACCACCATCGACCTGGGAATTCACGGACTGCATCCCGAACTTATCAGACTTGTGGGTAAAATGAAATACAGGTCATCCTACGGACAGAACCTGCTGATGCACTCGAGGGAAGTTGCTAACCTCTGCTCAATAATGGCAGCTGAACTCGGCCTCAATTCGAAGCTTGCTAAAAGGGCAGGACTTCTTCACGACATTGGTAAGGTTCCCGATGACGAACCCGAACTTCCACATGCAATCCTCGGAATGAAACTTGCTGAGAGATTCAAGGAGAAACCCGAAGTATGCAATGCCATCGGAGCTCATCATGATGAAGTGGAAATGAATTCACTGATCTCGCCGATAGTACAGGTTTGCGATGCAATATCCGGCGCCCGTCCTGGTGCCCGTCGTGAAGTGGTCGAATCGTATATCAAACGTCTGAAGGAACTCGAGTCACTTGCACTTCAGTATCCGGGTGTGATGAAGACCTATGCCATCCAGGCCGGACGTGAACTGAGAGTAATCGTCGGGGCTGAAAAGGTGACTGATAAGGAAGCTGAAGGACTCTCGTTCGAAATTGCCAGGAAGATCCAGAACGAAATGACATATCCGGGACAGATAAAGATCACAGTCATCAGGGAAACCAGGGCTGTGAACTATGCAAAATAATTAAATTCAACAGGTTATTACCTGGTATCAGCATTGCTGGTACCAGGTTTTTTTTTATTACATGGTTATGAGGGAATAATTAATATCTTTAACTGTCGATAAACATTCACATTCATGCCCCATTTAAAGCTTTTGAATATTGTGGGTGCCAGGCCACAAATCATCAAAGCCTCGGCAGTAAGCAGAGCGATAAGATTAAAATTTTCTGACCAGATAAGGGAAGTTACCCTTCATACAGGCCAGCATTATGACAAAGAGATGTCGGCTGTATTCTTCGAGGAACTCGAAATCCACAAGCCCGATTATAACCTGGGCGTAGGATCAGCCAGCCATGGAAAACAGACTGCCATGATGATTTCCGGAATTGAAGAGGTTCTTATAAGTGAAAAACCCGATTGTGTTCTTCTCTACGGAGATACCAACTCAACACTTGCCGGAGCACTTGCCGCTTCAAAGCTGCATTACCCGGTTGTACATATAGAGGCTGGACTGAGGTCATTCAATAAAACAATGCCTGAAGAGATCAACAGGATACTCAGTGATCATACTTCAACACTCCTGTTCGCTCCCACAAATGCGGCTTTCAAGAACCTTATAAACGAAGGATTCAAACCCGAAAACAGTCCTCCTTATAATGTCAATAATCCCAAGATATATCTCACCGGTGATATAATGTACGACAACTCACTTTTCTTTGCAGGCCTGGCCCGGAAGAAAAAAACTCCCCTGCTTTCAAAATTGTCGGTCGAACAGGAGAGATTTGTTCTTGTAACCATACACAGGGATATCAATACTGATGACATTTACCGTTTACGGACGATCCTGTCAACCCTTAAGATTCTGGCTGAAGAATACTCAATGCCGTTTGTCATGCCTTTCCATCCAAGGACAGCAAATATCCTGAAGAGATATCTCAAGGATCTTTATGATGAACTTAACAGCTGTGGCTTTATAAGGATAATCCCCCCGGTTTCATACCTTGAAATGATACTGCTTGAAATGTCATGCAGGCTCATAATAACCGACTCTGTAGGAGTTCAGAAAGAATCCCATTTCTTCAGAAAACCTTGTATAGTTCTCAGGAAAGAGACCGAGTGGACAGAACTCATAACAAACAAAACTGCCAGACTGGCTGATGCTGATCCCGAACTTATAAAGAATGAGTTTACCACTTTCATGCATTCTGATTCCGAACTTCAGTATCCGGCTTTCTATGGCAACGGGAAAAGTGCTGAATTTATACTTAATGAGATCCTGTTTACCTTCGGAAAGGATTGACAGGAACGGTATTTTTTAATAATTCTCTTTGGAATGACAGGTTTACTTAAAAACAGCAGGGTCCTTGTTACCGGTGGTGCCGGCTTCATCGGATCGAATCTTGTGGAATCGCTTCTGAATTCGGGAAACTACGTAGTTTGCCTCGATAATTTCTCTACAGGAAAGAGGGAGAATCTGAAATCATTTGCCGGCAATCCCTCATTCAAGCTTATTGAAGGGGATATAAGGAATTACAGCGACTGCGAAAAGGCTGTTGAAGGAATGGATATTGTTTTCCACGAAGCTGCCCTTGGCTCTGTCCCACGTTCAATCAAGGATCCCGTAACCTCGACCGATGTAAACATAGGAGGATTTGTCAAGATGCTTTATGCCTCCAGGGAGGCCGGTATTAAAAGATTTATCTATGCAGCCAGTTCCTCAACCTACGGCGATCATCCTGATCTGCCAAAAAGAGAGGAGAAAATAGGAAAGCCTCTTTCACCCTATGCAATCACCAAATACGTGGATGAGCTTTTTGCTGAGAATTTTTCGGGTATTTATAATATCGACGTCATCGGTCTTCGTTATTTCAACGTCTTTGGAAGACGGCAGGATCCTTTCGGAGCCTATGCAGCCGTTATCCCTCTTTTTGTGAAGAAACTGCTGTTGCACGAAGCCCCCGTAATCAACGGAGATGGTTCGGTGTCGAGAGATTTTACCTATATAGACAATGTCATCCAGGCAAACCACCTGTCAGCAGTGGCAGGGAACAGAGATGCTGTAAACCAGGTGTATAATGTTGCCCACGGGGAACGTACATCTCTTAATGAGCTGTTCAGGATGATAAGGGAGATAATCTCGGTGACCGACCCTGCCGTTTTGAAAACGGAACCTGTGTACGGACCCGTGAGGGCAGGAGATATCCCTCATTCACTGGCATCCATTGACAAAGCAAGGAACCTGCTGGGATATAAGCCGGCTTTTAATGTTAAAAGCGGTCTGACCGAAGCCATTAAATGGTACAGGGATAACCTGTGATCATCATAACACTTTCAGAACCTTTGAGGCAAGTTCCTTAACTGCCGGCTTGTAATCCCTGATGAATTCGCCGGTAACCCGGTTTCCTATTACAACACACACAGTCAGTGCTCTATGCCCAAGAAGCTTTGAGAGTCCGTATATGGCCGAACTCTCCATCTCATAATTGCAGATAGCACGTCCCCCGTAAATGAAACTACCGAGTTTCGTATTTATCTCATCATCAAAAGTACCAAGCCTGAGTTTTCTTCCCTGAGGAGCATAGAAACCAGGTGCCGAGACTGTCATTCCCCTGATAAAACCCTCTTTTGAAAAAGTTTCAAGAAGATCCTGGTCTGCATGAACGGCATAAGGATAGGAGAGGGTATCGGGCCATTCAAGGAAGTCGGTAAGAATGGTTGAAACAGCGGTGTCAAGAATCCAGTCGTATCCTTCGTAGAAATGTATAAGTCCGTCAAAACCTATAGCCGTCTCCGTCATTACCGTCGATCCTACGGGTACGTCCTGCCTGACTGCTCCGGAGGTACCGATCCTGATAAAGGTAAGTCTTACAGGATCCTCCTTCTCCATGCCTGTCTCAAGGTCTATGTTTACAAGGGCATCCAGCTCATTTACCAGGATATCGATGTTATCAGTACCGATTCCTGACGATATTATGGTGACTTCACCAGGGCCGGATGAACCTGTAACGGTCCGGAACTCCCTGTTCTCTTTACGAACCCTTACATCATCAAGCATGGAAGCCAGCATGTCAACCCTGCCCGGATCACCCACAATGATTATCTTATCGGAAATGTCGCCAGGCAACAGATTCAGGTGAAAAACCGATCCGTCACTATTGGTAATTAATTCAGTCTGTTTCTGCATTTGCTTAAATAAAAGCAAAGATAGAAATTAGACCATTAACTTACCGATAATAATCCATAATTCCTCCTGATATAAGTTTAAGAGATACCTCAGCAAGTTTGGCCTGGTATTCCACAGTGAACAGTCTTTCGCGGGCATCCAGAAGACTTTTCTGTACTTCACGCAGGTCGAGTCCCGAAAGGCTTCCAAGCCTGTACATCTCCATTGCAATGCCAAAGTTCTCAGTAGCTGTCTGCAGGTTCTGATTCTCGAGAGTAATCAGGTTGAGATAGTTCTGGTAAGCATAGTAGATGGTAATAAGGTCGGCCCTTATTCCCTGTTCAATCTCATGCAATTTCAGCTCTTTGCTCTTCATTTCTATCACCGAGTTGTTAATGCTTCTTCTCTGGTTGAGCCCGTCGAAGACATTCAGACCGAAAGTAAGTCCGTAATTCATCCCGTTTGTAGCCTGATTGTTAGCGTTACCGGTTGAATATGTGTTGAACGAATAGTTGTATCCGCCACTGGCATTAAGATAGGGATAGCTTCTTGAGGTAATCAGCTTGTAGTCGTATTCCGACACTGCCATATTGCCCGATGCTATTTTCAGGCTTGTGTTATTCTGAAGAGTTTCATCAAATATCTTCTCATACAGAAGGGTAGGGTCGACAATGATGGCAGTATCGCCTACAGTGAAGTCCTGCCCGAGATCTTCAACAGCCATCAGTTCGTTAAGCCTGATACGCGCAGCCCTTACAACCTCATTCTGCTTTGTCAGTCGTGAACTGTCGGAGTTCAGGTAAACGCGCGACTGGAGGACCTGCAGTTTTGAGCTGGAGCCCAGGAGATAACGTTCCTCATCGATGCGAAGACGCTCTCCCGACAACATAACCGCATATTCCATTGTATTCAGGAGCTCTATCTGCTGAATGTAATTAAAGTAACCCGAAATGATATCAGCAACAAGGTTTTCAACTGACAGCTGAGTGCTCAACTCGCCGATCTGTTTCAGCTCATTAAGTTTTTTGTAAGTTGTCTGAACGTTGAACCCGTTAAAGATCGTCATTCCGACAGTGACTCCCGCAGAGGATGTTGTGCTGAAATCCCCTTCAGTACTTGTCACGCTTCCATCAGTAAGTTCCCTTCGTGTGTTATTGAGGGTCCCGGTATGCCGGCCTGTAAGATCAACCGAAGGAAGGAATCCGGCATTGCCCGGAGTAAAGTTGTTTCTGGCTATCTCTTCGTTGTTTCTTGATATGAGAAGGGAAAAGTTCTTCTCAAGTCCGGTTCTTATGCAATCTTCTATTTTATAGACCTGAGGAATCTGGGAATTCAGAGTCAGGGGGAAGAGTATAGCTATTATTGAAAGCAACCTAATTCTCATTACTACCTTTTTTTGTTTCACTTGAAATATATGTGTAAATGGCAGGCACAACAAACAGGGTCAGAAATGCCGAGAAAATCATTCCGCCGACAACCGTGGTACCCATGGCAACCCTGCTGCTTGCTCCTTCGCCCAGACCAAGAGCAAGAGGCATAATACCAAGTATAGTGGCAAGACTTGTCATAAGTATGGGGCGGAACCTTGATGCGGCTGCCTGCTTAATGGCTTCTGTCTTTGATAGTCCTGTCGCTTTTTTCTGATTGGCAAATTCAACAATCAGGATTCCGTTCTTCGAGACCAGTCCAATAAGCATAATAAGTCCGATCTGGCTGAATATGTTCATAGTTATGTTAAAATACCACATGAAGATCAGTGCTCCCGTAAGTGCAAGAGGCACTGTCATCATGACGATAAACGGATCCTTGAAACTCTCAAACTGTGCAGCAAGAACCAGGAAGATCAGGACCAGGGCCAGTGAAAAGGCGAACATAAGGCTTGATGAACTCTCTGAGAAGTCTTTGGAATCACCGGCAAGGGCTGTTCTGAACGAATCGTCAAGAACTTCCTTTGCAATCCTGTCCATCTCGGCAATACCTTCACTGATGGTCCGGCCCTTGGCAAGCCCTGCCGATACCGTTGCAGCAACAAACCTGTTGTAACGGTAAAGTTGTGGAGGTGCCGTTTCCTCAGAAAGAGTGACAAGGTTGTCGAACTGTATCATCTCACCCTTGCTGTTTCTTACATAAAGCGACTTAAGGTCAAGTGGTTTGTTCCTGTCCTGTCTGGCCAGTTCTCCAAGTATCTGGTATTGTTTACCGTTCATGAAGAAGTAACCGAACCTCTGTCCACTCAAGGCAAGCTGGAGGGTCTGGCCTATGTTCTGGGTCGACACACCAAGGGTAATGGCTTTTTCCCTGTTTATATGTATCTGCAGTTCAGGCTTTGTGAATTTCAGGTTCACATCGGCCATCTGCAGTACCTGGCTTTCATTTACCTTATTCATGAATTCAGGCAGCACTTCCCTTAGTTTTTCTATTGATGTGGCCTGCAATACATATTGAACAGGCATTCCCGCTCTTCTCTGGCCGAATGTCGATTGCTGATTAACAAAGGCCCTGGCCCTTGTCCTGCTCCTGACATCAACTGACAACTGATCGGCGATCTCCTGTTGTGAACGTTCCCTTTCCTTCGGTTTTAGCAGGTTGATCCTTATGTTTCCCATGGTGCCACCTCTTACCATTGTGGTATAGCTGTCTATTTCAGGGACCGTTTTCTCGACCACGCCAGCAATCTCATCAGCGTAGCTGAGCATGAAATCATAGGTGGCTCCTTCAGTAGCCGTGGTGTTGACCGTGATCTGTGACCTGTCTTCAAGAGGTGCCATTTCAGCCGGAATGGAGAACCACAGAACAACGATAAGGACAATGGCGACGCCCAGTATTACAAAGGCGAAGCGTCGGTGAAGAAGAAAATTATCAAGACCCCTTTTGTATATAGCGTTAAGGTTCTCAAAAAAATGTTCGGTTTTCCTGAAAAACCATGTATGGCTCTTTTCATGGCGCAGAAATTTTGACGACACCATCGGAGTAAGAGAAAGAGCAAGAAAGGCCGAAATAGCAACCGTTCCAGCCATAACGATACCAAACTCCCTGAAGAGCCTTCCGGTTATTCCCTGAAGAAAGACAATGGGGAAAAACACTGAGATCAGTGTGATAGTCGTGGCAATAATAGCAAAGTAGATCTCTTTCGAACCCTGCAATCCGGCTTCAACAGGATTCATGCCCGATTCAACTTTTACATAAATGTTCTCCATCACAACAATGGCATCATCGACGACAATACCTATGGCAAGTACTATAGCCAGCAAAGTCAGAACGTTTATTGAGAAACCGGCCAGGTACATAATGAAGAATGAGCCAATCAGTGATACAGGAATGACCAGGATAGGTATCAGTGTGGCGCGCCAGCTTCTGAGGAAGAAATAGATTATTATAACAACAAGGGCAAAGGCTATGTAAATAGTATCGAGCACTTCGCCTATTGAAGATCTTATATAATCCGTATTGTCGTAGTCTATATTCACCTTGACATCTTCCGGGAGGTCCTTTCTTATATAATCGAGACGCCGGAATATTTCATCGACAATCTCAATGTGGTTTGATCCGGGTTGCGGAATCACAGCCAGCTGGGCCATGGGCACACCGTTACTCTTCAGGATGCTTCTTATGTCTTCAGCCCCGAGTTCGGCTCTTCCGATGTCCTTGAATCTGACAATCTGGTCGCCCGTCTGTTTTATTATCAGCTCATTAAACTCCTTTGGCGTTGTCATGAGCCCCAGTGTCCTTATGGTAAGCTGGGTCGTGGTTCCTTCGATGGCTCCCGAAGGAAGTTCTACGTTCTCCCTTGAAATAGCGCTCCTTACATCCATGGGGGTAAGTCCATACCCTGCCAGCTTGACCGGATCAATCCAGAGGCGCATCGAATAGCGTTTTTCTCCGAAGATATTTATAGCACTTACTCCCGATACTGTCTGAAGCTGCTCCTTGAGTGTAAGGTCGGCAATCTCCGACAACTCAAGCAAAGAACGTCTGTTGCTTTCGACTGTAAGGAAGAGGATGGGGTTTGCATCAGCATCAGCTTTTGTGACAGTGGGAGGGTCACAGTCCTGGGGAAGTCGTCTCTGTGCCTGGGATACTTTGTCCCTCACGTCGTTGGCTGCCGTTTCAAGATCGACTGTGAGTTCAAACTCAACTGTAATCCTGCTCGAACCCTGACTGCTGACACTGGTCAGGGTGCGGACACCCGGGATACCGTTTATCGACTGTTCAAGCGGCTCGGTGATCTGGGTCTCGATAACATCCGAGTTTGCACCCGGATATGAAGTGCTTACGGTAATAATGGCCGGATCAACACTCGGAAACTCCCTGATCCCGAGAAAGGTGACGCCAACTATTCCGAACAGAACTATAATAATCGCAAATACTGTCGCCAGTACCGGTCTTTTTATACTTAATGATGAAAGACTCATTGAAATTCCTGGAATTAAGGTATGTTAGTAATCACCGAATCAAGTTTCAGAGGCAGATTCTGTCGCAGCTGAAGGATTCCCGTGGCAAGCAGGGTATCGCCGAATTCAAGTCCCCTGACAATCTGAATCTGTGATTCAGTTCTCAGCCCGGGCTCTACACTTATACGCTCGGCTTTCCCGTTTCTGTAAACATAAACGATCTCTCCTTCCATCTCGGGAATAAGAGCTTCGGTGGGAATGGCAACAGTGTTTTCTATTTCAGAGAGAAGAAGGGTTACCGAGGCAAAGCGGCCTGGTTTGAGTTCCTCGGTTGTATTTGGATAAAGAGCCCTGAGAACAATGGTACGGGTGTTTTCCTCAATCTGGGGATCGATGGCATATACTTTTGCCTCGAAAGCCTCATTTGAACCATCAACCCTGAAAGATACCGGATAGCCTATCCTTACCTGATTGGCATATCTTTCAGGTATTGAGAATTGAAGCTTTAAGGGGCTTATCTTGACCAGCCTTGCTATTTTCGTCGAAGGATTGGTGTAGCTGCCCTCGCTGACATATCTTAATCCAATTATCCCGTCAAACGGAGCTCTTAGTTCTGTTTCAGAGATACGTGCCAGAACAAGGTTAATGTCGGCCTGGTTGGCCTGCAAATCAGTCATGATCTGATCGTAACTCTCCTGGCTTATGGCATCCTTATCAAGAAGGCTCCTCTGCCTGAACTCTTTCTCCTCGATAAGTTTCTTCTGGGCCTCGAGTTTCTGAAGCTGGGCCTGGAGGGGTTTGTCATTTATCTTGGCCAGAAGATCCCCCTTCTTTACCCTTGTCCCTTCAGTGAAATTGATCCCTACTATCTTTCCGGAAGTCTCGAAGGCAAGCTCAACCTCCTCATCGGGCCTCAGTGACCCTGTGCTGTTATACAGATCACTCATCTTCTGGGGTTCAATAAGATAGCCGGTGACATTTAACAGCTGCCGGCCCTGGCCGGCACCGGGGCCTCCGCCACCCGGACCTGTCGGACCCGATGCAAAGAGAGGCTTGATCTTCGGGATGAATATTATAACTGCTATTACAATAACCAGCAGTATGAAAATAGTTGACTTTAATCGCTTGTTCATATTTTATTCAGTGTTATTTTCAATTTATTCCCCAAACAAAAGTTTTCCCTTTTTGTTCAGAAACTCTATTTTAGGGGGGTAAAAGAGAGACAAATCTAAAGAAAAAGTCATGCGTGAAGTTTTAAAACTTATAAAAAATTGTTAAAGTTTAAAAAATACAAAAAATGAACTGAATTCTTTGTAACAGCATTTAATTAATTCAAACTATTTTTGCAGCACTAAACTCACATTTTTATGATCCAGCGCATTCAGTCATTATATCTTTTCCTGACAATCTTGTTGTCAACTTTATTCCTGTCGGGCGACTATTTAATGTTTATTAACAGTTCCGGAGCCCATGCCGGCCTTGGCATAACAGGTCTGACAGGTTTCCCTTCCCCTGGTTTCAATGGTCTTGTATGGTATATAGTCACTGTTGCTGTTGCTGCTGCTGCAGGTCTGGCACTTTTTTCCATTTTCCTTTTCAGGAAAAGGATCCTCCAGACAAGGCTTACCGTGTATTCCGGTGTTTTAACCCTGCTGGCTGCAATAGCTATGGCTGCTTTCATTTTTTCAGCCATTTCAGAACAGGCAAAACCACTGTTTTGTTTCAGATCCGTTCTTCCTTTACTGAACCTTGTTCTTCTCTTTCTGGCATACAGAAGCATCAGAAAAGATGAAGATCTTGTAAAATCACTCGACAGGTTAAGGTAACCCGGTACAGGAGAGGAACTATCTGTCAGGGATGAGCTTCAGGCTTTTTCAGAAATCCCGGTGATGGGAAAAGTGGAGTCGGGGGATTCTGAATCAGATGATCTGCATGTTTTCCTGGTCTGTGATCTTCTCACAATAGTGGCATTTGAGAGCCACATTCTTCTTTGAGACAACCTTGAACCTGGTTGTTACCTTTTCATAATTGGTGATACACTTGGGGTTCATGCACCTGGCAATACCTACTATCTCATCAGGAACCTCGACCACCTTCTTTTCAACAACCTCATATTCCCTTATAATATTCAGTTTTGCATCAGGAGCCACGAGGGCAATTCTGTTGATGTCGGCATCCTCGAAATATTTCCCGGCTATCTTGATAATCGCCTTTCTTCCGAGTTTTTTGCTTTCAAGGTTCGTTCCAAAGGTTATCTGATTATCAATATGGTCAAGTCCCAGAATCTGAATTACCTTGAAAAGGTTCTTTGCCGGAACATGATCTATGACTGTGCCATTTTCTATGGCACTGACGCTCATCTGTTTTGGTTCTTTCATGGTCTGATATCCTTTAGTTTATGCCCAGAAGTGAACAAAGTATTGCCTGCCTCGTAAAAACGCCATTCAGCGCCTGTTCAAAATAATAGGCTTTCGGATTGGCATCAACATCAGTATGGATCTCATTCACCCTTGGAAGCGGGTGAAGTATCCTCATGTTGGGTTTTGTGTTTTGAAGCATTGAATTCCTCAGAACATATACGTTTTTAACCTTTTCATATTCCATCGGATCTGAAAAACGTTCCCTCTGAACCCTTGTCATGTATATTATATCGGCCTTTGAAATGATATCTGTAAAGTCTGAATGTTCATAGTATTTAAGCCCGAGATTATCGAGGTAGAGTTTAAATTCATCAGGCATCTTAAGTTCGTCGGGTGCTATGAAGTTAAAGGTCGTATTCCATCTCGACATGGCCATCATAAGCGAGTGAACCGTTCGCCCGTATTTGAGATCCCCGACCATAAATATATTCAGGTTATCAAGGGTCCCCTGGGTCTTCTTTATTGAATACATGTCAAGAAGGGTTTGTGTGGGATGCTGGTTGGCCCCGTCACCGGCATTGATCACCGGAACAGTGGCTATCTCACTGGCATATCTGGCACTTCCCTCAACCGGATGCCTCATCACAATCAGGTCACAGTAATTGTTTACCATCCTGATGGTATCATACAGAGTCTCACCTTTTGACACGCTGGAACTGGAAGAATCGGCAAAGCCTACTATTTTCCCTCCCAGATGATTAATGGCACTCTCAAAACTGAGTCTGGTACGGGTGGAAGGTTCAAAAAACAAAGTGGCAATTACTTTTCCCGCCAGAACATTGCTTACAGGCTGTTTCTCAAATCCGGCTGCTTTGTCAAGAATGCTGAGAATTTCATCTGTAGTCAAATCATCGATCGAAACCAAGCTCCTGTTTTTCATGAGAAAATAATTTTGACTTTAATGGTCTGATGGAACCCACATGTATGCACAAAATGTGAATGCATATTTGAGTATGCAATAGATATGATTTTCACCAGTTTAACCTGTTAATTTGAACTGAGATCCTGTCATCTCAAAATTAATCAAGAAATGACTCAGCTTAAATCAATGTTGATAAGTTGCTTATAACTTTCAGATGATGGAAGTCTATCGTGTACAAAGCCAGACAGTATCGGCATGATCGATAGAAGAAAGCCTGCTGATGATCCTTTCTGATTCAGAATGAGGTACCCGGATTGTAATACGGCATTCAAGGTCAAAGCTCTGATCAGACTGCCCGGCGTTTTCTTCCTTCAGTATCCTCATCACATCATTCATGGCAGAATATGGAAAAGTGAGCCTGTAGTAGTCCATCAGAGTCATGACAATGATCTCCGAATTCCTTATTGCTTCCGCTGCAGAGGTCCTGTATGCATTGATAAGCCCGCTGACACCAAGAAGTGTTCCTCCGAAATAGCGTACCACAACGATAAGGACATTGGTTATTCCCGCTGAATTAATCTGTCCTAGTATAGGTTTTCCCGCTGTTCCCGAAGGTTCTCCGTCATCATTGACCCTCCATGTAAGGCGATCAGCGCCAATCATATAGGCGAAGCAATGGTGTCGGGCATCATGGTATTCCTTTCTGACTGAGTCAAATATTTTCTTTACCTCATCAACAGACTCAACCGGATAGGCAAGACCAATGAACTTACTTCCTTTTTCCCTGTAAATACCCTGAGAATGCTTTTTGACTGTTAAAAAATCATCGGGATTCATCCTGCTAAAATCAGTGTCACCGGCATTGTTTCCTGAACACAATATTAATTAATTTATCTTTCCGTTCCTGATTCTTTAAAAAATGATATTTTTGTCACTGTTAGAGATCTGTTATGAGTGTATTACTGGATGAAAAAGATCTTCAGAAACTTATAGTTGTTGGAGACAG
>CAZBQM010000002.1:45254-78841 GCA_964494045.1 uncultured Rikenellaceae bacterium | reverse complement strand
TTGGATGCAATTGACTATTTTCGTCGTATTAACCTAAAACAGTGGCTATTTTGCTGAAGAGAATATCTCATATCCTGTTTGTGTTGATCTTGTTTTCTTCTGAATGTTTTAGTCAGGATCCCACTTTCTCGCAGTTCTATGCCAATCCGCTTTATCTGGCCCCTTCATTTGCAGGAGCCACCGAGGACTACAGGTTATCGATGCATTACAGAAACCAGTGGCCTGAGGTACCCGGTGTTTTTCATACCTACAGCATATCTTTTGACAAGGCTCTTGTTGACTTCAATTCAGGGATCGGGGTCCTTGCGACCTATGACGTTGCCGGTTCTGGCGATTTGAGTACCACCAATATAGGACTGTTGTATTCATATGATTTCAATATCAATGAAGACTGGCATATACGGCCCGGAGTGAATTTTAAGTTTACTTATCTGGGACTTAATATCTACAAGCTGGTTTTCAACAGCCAGATGACGGGAAGCGGAACAGTCCCTTCGGTTTACCCGCCTCCTTTTGACAATGTGGCAGATGTTGATTTTGCGACCTCGGCTGTTGTATATAACGACAGATTCTGGGGAGGTTTTACCATCGACCACCTTCTCAAACCCAAACAGTCATTTTACGGAGAAGAGGCTACTCTTCCCGTTAAGGCCAATTTCTTCGGAGGGTTTCAGATAATGAGACATACAAGGCTCAGGCAGAAGATCCAGGAAGTATTGTCTATTGCTGTCAACTTTCAGAAACAGGGCGATTTCTACCAGTCTGATGCCGGCCTGTACTATTATAAAGATCCCCTGTTGTTTGGTGTGTGGTACAGGGGAATACCATTTGCCACCTCTCAGGCAGGAGATGCAGTAATAGGCCTTGTGGGAATAAAAACCGGGCAACTGCGGATCGGATACAGTTACGACTTTACAATTTCAAACCTTATCGGATCAACCTCGGGTTCACATGAAGTGTCTCTCACATATGAGTTCAACTCATTATCACTGGGCCAGAGAAAAAAGATAAGGGCAATCCCCTGTCCTGAATTTTAGTCCCGCTGATTTCTTTCCTGATTTTGCAATTATTATTTTTTATATTTGCTGCTGATTATTGTTTAATGAATAAATGAATATAGCTAAAAAATGAAGAATCTTCATGTTGTTCTGTTTGCTCTCCTTTTTGTGGCAGTGGCAGTTCTGTATTTCCTTAATTTCACAGGATCAAAAAACAAAAACGGTAAAGGAGCAGAGGGGTCTGTTTCTGTGACAGCTGCGGATATTGCATTCGTAAATATTGATACCCTGGTAATGAAATTCGATATGTTCTCCGAAAGGAGAGACGAGCTGATGAACAAGGAACAGCAGGCTACATCTGAGCTCAATTTAAAAGGTTCGGCTTACGAAAAAGGAGCAAGGGATTACCAGGACAAGGTTTCGAAAGGTCTTGTTACCAGGGCCACAGCAGCCGAGATGGAACAGGCCCTGTTGCAACAGCAGCAGGATCTTGTGACCCTGAGAGACAAGCTTCAGAACGATCTTATGGAACAGGAACAGGTGATGAACCGCCAGGTTCTCGATTACATAACTACTTTCCTTCAGCAGAACAAGGATCAGTATAAATATAAATATGTTCTTGGCAGGAGTTTCGGAAGTGTTGTCCTCTTTGGCGACGAAGCTCTTGATATTACCCAGCAGGTGCTTGAAGGGCTGAACCAAAAGTACCAATCGGAGAAAAAATAATCATAATGGGATTCGCCTCTTCCTGGCTGGATAAAAGAGCTGTTTTCCCTGAATTTATACATGAAAAACCTGCAGAGGACACGGCAGTGATTGTCGTGATCCCTGCTTTTAATGAACCTTCACTTTTACCGCTTCTCGGTTCGCTTCAGAACTGCCGGAGACCTTCATACAGCATTGAGGTAATCATTGTGGTCAATGCTCCACACGGCGCATCCCCTGATGTTATATCTGTTAATGACAACAGTCTGGCTGAGATTCAGGCATGGAATCAGGGAACCAGGGATCTTTTTTTCAGGATTTATACAGTTAAACCCGATACGTCGGCATTCTCTGACTGGGGAGTAGGATTGGCACGCAAGACAGGAATGGATGAAGCCGTACGGCGGTTTGATATTATTGGTGATCCGGAAGGAATAATTGCATGTCTTGATGCTGATTGCAGGGTCAGGGATGATTACTTTATCGCCCTTTATGAGGATTTTTACAAAAGAAAAGGGCGAAACGCCTGTTCAGTATATTTTGAACATCCACTTTCCGGAAGCGAATTTCAGGAGGAGGTCTACAGATATATAGCTTCATATGAGCTTCATCTGCGATATTTTGTCAGGGCTATTGCCTATACAGGTTATCCCTTCGCTTTTCACACGGTGGGCTCCTCGATGGGAGTAAAAGCACTTCAATACATAAGGTCCGGAGGGATGAACCGCCGCCAGGGAGGTGAAGACTTCTATTTCATTCAGAAACTCATTTTCGCCGGGGGCTTTTTTAATCTTGTATCCACCGTTGTATACCCATCACCAAGGTCATCCGACCGTGTCCCTTTCGGTACAGGTGCCGCAATCTCTTCCATGCTGCAGGGCAAAATGGATTCTTTTCTTTCCTATGATTTTTCTGCCTTCAGCGATATCAGGATATTTTTCGCTATGATAGACAGAATCCGCAGCGCCGGGGAAAAAGAAACAAGAGCGTTTTTCAGCGATCTGCCGGTATCACTCAGGATGTTTATCGGAGAGGAAGAATGGATTGCCAGAACCGGGGAGATAAGATCAAACACAACAACACCAGGATCGTTCGCAAAGCGGTTTTTTACCTGGTTCAATATGTTCCGTATAATCAAGTACCTGAACTGGATGCATAAAGGTGTTCTTGAAAAGAAACCAGTTGAGGAACCTGCTTCCAGGTTACTGGCTCTCCAGGGAGTAGCAGTGAACAGTAATGATATCTTTGGACTTCTGGAAGAATTCAGGCGTCTCGACAGGCAATCCTAACGGGTTCTTCTTTCGGATTGACGGCTCTCACGGGGTGTCATTATTATGTAGAGATCCTCTTCCGGTTTTTTCATTCTGTATTGTTCCCGTGCAAATTTCTCAAGGTTCTGGTTGTCGGTCCTTAATTCATGAAGTTTTCTTTTGTCTTCACTGATACGGTTTATATAATATTCCCTGTCGACCCTGAGTTTCTTAAGCTCCTTCATTTCTTTGTATCTCGATATCAGATTGTTGGAATCGAACAGCAAGATCCAGAGCAGGAAAATAAGTAATGTAAGAACATATTTGTTCCTGAGAACCGGTGGCAGCTTATTAGCGAATTTAAACCTGATTTTCATAGTGCAAACCTACGATTTTTTTCAACCTCCACTCATCAGATAGATCATCTTTACATTATCGCCGTCGTAGATCCTGGTAACCGGATACTTGTCCTCGGTAATCAGTATGCCGTTGACTTTAATTATCTTAAGTCTGAAGGAGTATTTCCCGGTCTCAAGCATCTCAGCAATTGTAATGGATTGCCCTTCAAATTCTTCCTCCCGGTTGTTGAGCATGATTTTCATGGGTTCTCGGTTCTGATTTCCTCAAAAGGATATTGATGACAACATTAGCCTGCATATTTGCAACAATTCCAACCCTTGGTGCAAGAAAAGGAGTCTCTTCCGATGCTTCTGATGATTCGTCACCACAGACAAAAAGACAATCATCGATCTTTCTGTATTTCAGCTGGTCATCCATGCTCCATCCAGCCACTCCCGAGGCGACGACCAAAGGGATTCCGGGCATTGTTGATTGAACGGTTTCCACTATCATCTGTTTCATAAGGGCCGAATCAAAAGCTTCGACAATAATATCACACCCCGAAAAGATAAGGGGTATATTTGTGCGGTCGAGCTTCTTCTGATGTATTATAATACGGGTTTCGGAACTGATACGTTCGAGGTTTTCCTTCAGGGCTACTGTCTTCATCATTCCCACCTGGTCGTTGAAGTAGTACTGACGGTCAAGGTTTTGTTTTTCAACAAGGTCATAATCGGCAAGAACCAGACCGCCGATACCTGTTCTCACAAGGGCCGCAGCACAGTGCGATCCCAGTCCTCCTGCTCCGGCAATACCTATGGTAAATCTCTTCAGGTATTTCTGAATCTCCGGTAAATTCATCGTCTCAACATTTAACGGTATAAAGATAATTACAAAAACAAATTTGAAACAGGGTCTTTTTTGCATGATATTACCTGTTATTAACAATTGCTTATTGATTATTGTCATTTTTCAATATCCATGTTAATTCTTATATTTGATTTACTGTTTATTAAAGATCAGTAAACATCAATACAGCCAGCTATGAACCCTGGTTCAGACAATGGCCTTCCTTCCATCCTCAAAAGATGGGAATACAGATGGAATCCCCTTGAAAAGGGTTATACAGACAAGATCCTTTATATTAATGTGGGAACAAATGAGATAAAGGACAAGGATGTGCCTCCGCTGATGAAGGAAAAGTTTATTGGAGGGAAAGGATACGGACTCAGATTGCTCTGGGACGCAACAAAACCGGATACCAGGTGGTATGATCCTGAAAATGAGATTATTATTTCTTCCGGTCCTATTGGTGGAATAACCCAGTATTCGGGAACGGGCAAATCGTTGGTTGTCAGTATTTCACCTCAGACTGATATAGTCATTGACAGTAATGTCGGAGGATTTTTCGGGCCTTTTCTTAAGTTTTCAGGTTTTGACGCCCTTGAGATCCAGGGGAAATCACTGTGCGACATAATAGTTTTTATTGATGGTGTGAATCACCGGGTTGAGATCTATGAAGATTCCGGGAACATCTGCGACAGCCACCAGCTTGCTGAGCAGCTCACCTGGATGTTTGCCGGCAGTGAATCGGACAGGAAAAATATAGGTGTCGTATCGACCGGATCGGCTGCTGATCATTCGCTTATAGGCATGCTGAACTTCAGCTTCTATGACCCGAGAAGGAAGAAGGTAAGACTGAAGCAGGCAGGAAGAGGTGGTATAGGCACCGTCTTTCGTAACAAGAAGATAAGGGCACTGGTCTGTAAGGTGCCTGGCGTAAAGGGAAATCTTAATAATGTTGTGGATCTGGAAGCTATTTCAGAACGTGGCAGGAGATTTAACAGGGAAATCAGGGAGTCTGATGACAAACAGTGCCGGATGAGGCAGCTAGGTACCGCCCATCTTGTCGAAATAATGAATGATCATGACCTTCTGCCTGTCCATAACTATAAATTCGGAAGTCATCCTGACGCGTATAAAATAGATTCGTCGGTATGGCTGAAGAAATTCACACAGAACATACCCGACGGGTGCTGGATAGGATGTCAGATGTCGTGCAGCAAAGGTATCGACGATTATGACATAAGGACCGGACCCTACAGGGGTGCCAGGGTTATTGTTGACGGACCTGAATATGAGAATGCAGCCGGGCTTGGATCAAACTGCGGTATCTTTGATCCCGCTTATATTGTTGAAACCAACTTCTATTGCGATACCTACGGGATTTGTACAATAACATGGAGCACCCTCACAGCTTTCATAATGGAGTGTTATGAGAACGGGATACTGAACATTGAAAGAACAGGAGGCCTTGATCTCAGGTTCGGCAACAGTGATGCGGCACTTGAAATGTTGCACCAGGTGGCACTGGGTGAGGGTTTCGGCCGGATTGCCGGAACCGGGGTAAGAAAGATGAAGCAGCTTTTTATCAGTAACGGCTGGGGAGATGCTGCCTTCCTAAATGATATCGCCATGGAGAACAAAGGCCTCGAGTATTCACAGTATCTTCCCAAGGAATCACTGGCCCAGCAGGGGGGCTTTGCCCTTACAAACAAGGGCCCCCAGCATGACGAGGCATGGCTGATATTTATGGATATGGTTAATAATCAGATTCCTACTTTTGAGGATAAAGCTGAGGCCCTTCATTATTTCCCGATGTTCAGAACATGGTTCGGCCTGGTTGGGTTATGCAAGCTACCCTGGAACGATGTTGAGCCCGAAAATAACGCTCTTACAGATGAGCCTGCAAAGGTTCCGGAACACGTCGATAATTATGTAACAATATATAAGGCTGTAACAGGTCGCGATTTTGACAAGACCAGGCTTATTGAGGATTCGGAAAGGGTATACAATTTCCAGAGGGCCTTTAACTTAAGAAGAGGATATGGAACAAGGGCTCACGACAGGCAGCCGTACAGGGCAGCCGGCCCTGTAACAAGGGAAGAGTATGAATCGCGTTGTGCCAGATATGACAAACAGTTGAAAGATATTGCCGGCATAGATCCTGAAGACTTCAGCACTGAGCAAAAGATGAGCCTGCTAAGGAAATACAGGGAGGATCAGTTTGAAAAGTTGAAAGATGCGGTATATAAACGCAGGGGATGGAACAGCAACGGCGTGCCGACGCTGGAATTTCTCAGGAAAATTGGGATGGATCTTCCTGAAGTAATTGAGGTGGTGACACCTTACCAGTGAGAGTATTTGCCAGTCCTGAGATGAATCTGAAGAGCATGCACAAATTATATGTCGGATTAAAACGAGGCTAATGAAATGATATCTCTGGAAGAAGCATCAGACATTGTCATCGGTTCGGCATTCAGCACCGGTACTGAGAAGATCCCCTTCAGCGAGGCATCAGGACGGATACTTGCCGGGGATGTATTCTGCGACAGGGATCTGCCTCCTTTTAACAGGGCATCGGTTGACGGATTTGCCTGTCGCTGGGGAGAACCCGGAAAGGAACTGGAGATTGTGGCAACGATAGCTGCCGGGATGAGGTCGGACATTGACCTGGAGCCTGGTCAGTGCGTCAGAATAATGACGGGTGCTGCAGTCCCTGAGGGTGCTGACTGTGTTGTAATGGTTGAGGACACTGTGATAACGGCTTCAGGAAAAATGAAATTCACGGGGAGCCCTTCAAAAGACAATATTTCCAGGAGGGGAGAGGACCTCAGGAAAGGAGACCTGGTTCTCAGACGTGGTCATCTTATAAGGCCGCAGGATATCGCCGTGATGGCTGTAGTAGGTTATACGGTTGCGGAAGTTGCCCGCAGACCGCTCGTCGGGATCATAAGCACCGGAGATGAGCTTGTTGAACCTGAACACAGCCCCGATGATTTTCACATCAGAAACAGTAACGGTATCCAGCTGATGGCCCAGGTCGGGAGAGCCGGCTGTTGCGGCAGGTATTATGGTATTGCAAGGGATGACCCCGGAGAAACACTCGCGATGATAAACAAGACCATTGCTGAAAATGACGTAGTCATTCTTACAGGAGGAGTGTCGATGGGAGATTTTGATTTCATCCCGCGCGTACTTGAGGATGCAGGGGTAAGGATTCTTTTTGACAGGGTGGCTGTTCAGCCCGGGAAGCCGACAACGTTTGGAGTACATGACAAAGCCCTGGTATTCGGCCTGCCTGGTAATCCGGTTTCTTCCTTTGTCCAGTTTGAACTTCTCGTCCGGCCCCTTTTATCAGAGATGTGCGGGTACAGATGGAAAGACTTGAATATCAGGCTGCCCATGAAATGCGATTTCAGAAGAAAAAGCGACGACAGGATAAACTGGATACCGGTGATGATAGATGATGAAGGATTGGTCGAACCGGTCGCTTATCATGGATCGGCTCATATCACCGCATTCCCTTACGCTGACGGGATAATTCCGGTACCGGTTGGGATTAAGCAGCTTAACAGAGGAGAAATGGTAAGGGTAAGGCTTATATGACAGAATCACAGATGCGTCATCCTTACCGGATAGGATTTACCGTATATATACACACTGAATATTAAACCATGAGATTGCCTGAATTATTTGATATCCTTATAATTACTCTCAGCGACAGGGCTTCGGCAGGAGAGTATGAGGACCTGAGCGGAAAAGTTGTGAGGGAAAAGATAAGCGGATACTTTGCTTCATCAGGATGGCGTTACAGTGTTGAGAATGTAGTAATTCCGGATGAGGCGGATATGCTTCGGGAACTCATTGGGAGAGCGGCTGATAAAAGGAATATTGTCTTTACAACCGGGGGAACGGGGATCGGACCCCGCGACATCACTGTTGATGTCATAAAGCCTCTTCTTGACAGGGAGTTGCCTGGAGTAATGGAGTTTATCAGGGTCAGGTACGGAGCTGAAAATCCCAATGCCCTTCTGAGTCGTGCTGTTGCCGGTATCTCGGGTAAAGCCCTGATCTATACACTGCCCGGATCGGTGAAAGCTGCAGGTGAATACATGACCGAGATACTAAAAACGATAAAACATACGGTTTTGATGCAGTATGGGATAGACGCACACCATCCCCGTTAATGGGATATCCTGTTTAGGGTATTAAGGGTAAGGCTTCCGGCCAGCCTGTCATACCTGTCGCGGGGATTCCTGTAGTAGACCAGTATGATATAATCATTCTCCGTCTCGTAATGGTCACCGTCAAACATCGGAACAGATGTTGCCGAACCTTCAGGTACAAATACATATTCATAATTATACCAGCCCTGTTTCAGGAGGATTGTTGATTCGTATGATGATGAGGCCGGTTCATAGACCATCAGGTTATTCTCATTTAGCATCCAGTTGCTGAATGCTCCTGTCACATAGAGTTTTCCACCGGGAAGCGGATTGGAGGAGGGCATGCTGAAATAAACATTGACATAGTCGGCATCTGTATCGGGATCCCTTCCCTCCTGGTAAGCAACAATATATTTGCCGTTGAAGTCCTGCCAGTAGAAATAAGGTTTGAATTCACGGTTCTCCGAAGGTATAAGCCGAACATGGTAATCGCGGTCAAGAAAGTCAACCCTTTTTACATATTCAGTCTGGTAACGTATACTCTTGATATCGAAATATCTGAACTCATTACCTCCCCGGAAAATATTTTTCTCCGAAAGTGAACTGTATCTGAGTTCATTGTTACCGATGAAGTCGGGTACCAGATTTGCGATAACCCTGTCCCATCTGCCATTCTGAAGAATGAATGAATAAATACTGTTTCCGGGATCGATGATGCTGTTTCCCTGATACCTGATAGTGAAATCCACCTGCTGGCTGTTGTTGCTTGCAGATGTCATACGGGGCCGGTGGACATCAGCTGAGATGTTGACTCCCTCTTCTGTTACCATGAACCTTCGGGTGAGTACCGGTTCTCCGGGCCTGCCCTCAGGAAAGATCTTCAGAATGTAATTACCTGACAGTCTGATTGTCATCCTTTCATTGGGGATGGCAAGTGAATAGTGAACATAGTTAATTGTAGTGTTGAAGGATGGTTTGTATTCTTCGATGGGATTATCGTCGAAACCATCTGTATATTCGTTCCTGAAAATGTCGGATTCTTCCCAGTCCTTGGTGCAGTGAATTACTGTATAGCAGAATGTTTCAATATCATCGCCAAGCACGTCAAACTTAAGTATAAGCCTGTCATCACTTCTTAGCCTGATTATTGGGTATGAGAGTTCCCATCCTTCCCTGTACAACAGTACTGTTTTTAACCTGTTGTCAAACACATTGTCTGATAGACCGGGGCTATCTGCCTGAAGCACTGTGACATGTGTCATCAATAAATACAGTAATATAATAATTTTAAGTTTTTTTATCATATAATTTTAATAATATTGCCAAAAATAGTGCAAAAAGTAGAAATAATACAGGGACAATGACCTTAAGAAAGTCAACCATTGTTTTTATTTTTGCATTCTTTTTGACGACTTGATTTCTTTTCTCCAGGCAATTTTTAATACGTTAATATAGTATATGTCAAGAATAATCAAATTAAAGAAAGGATATGACATCAGGATGGAAGGTGCCGCGGTTAATGAGATTGCCGGGCATCCTGCTCCTTCGCTGTATGCCGTTAAGCCGGTTGATTTTCCGGGTCTGACGCCAAAGCTGGCCGTCAAGACCGGGGATCTTGTCAAAGCAGGCGAAGCTCTTTTCTGTGACAAACTGCGTCCGGGGATACTTTTTACCTCTCCTGTGAGTGGCAAGGTTATCTCGATTGTAAGAGGAGACCGCAGAAAGTTACTGGAAGTAGTTGTAGAGAAGAGCGGAGAGGATTATGTAAGCTTTGAAAAAGCCGATCCGTCAGTTCTTCCGGCAGAAAAGATCAGGGAAGCCCTTATGCAGTCAGGATTATGGCCTGCCGTCAGACAGCGTCCCTATCATATTGTTGCAGATCCTTCAGCAGAGCCCAAGTCAGTGTTTATTTCAGGATTTGACACTGCACCTCTTGCTCCTGACAACAACTTTATAATGGAGAACTCTGATTTTTCATGGTTCAAAACCGGAGTAAGTGCCCTTGCAAGGCTTACAAAGGGTAAGGTCAACCTTATTCTCAACGGAAAAAACCCGCAGACAGGCGTACTTGCCGGGACCACGGGAGCCGAGATTTCATATGTGTCGGGTCCTCATCCTGCAGGTAATGTCGGAGTGCACATCCATCACATTGATCCTGTCAATAAAGGCGAGGCTGTCTGGTATGTGAATCTTCAGGATGTGATTGCCATAGGGCGTCTTTTCAAGGAAGGGGTATACAAACCTGAGAGGCTGGTTGCTCTTACAGGGTCAGAGGTAAAAAAACCGCGTTACTACAGGTTACTTTCAGGCAGTTGTATCTCCGATGTAGTCAAAGGCAATGTAGGTGAGGGTCATCTGCGTTACATCAGTGGAAATGTACTGACTGGGACAAAGATTGAACAATCAGGTTTCCTGGGGTACTACGATTCACAAATAACCGTGATACCGGAAGGAGATTACCAGGAATTCTTCGGATGGGTTGTGCCTGGTATGGATAAGCTCAGTTTCTCCAGGACCTTTATGTCGTGTTTCTTCCCGGGCAGGAAATTAAGACCTGATACCAACTTCCATGGAGGTGAGAGAGCTTTTGTGATGACAGGTATGTACGAAAAAGTTGTACCTATGGATATATACCCCATGCAGCTTTTTAAAGCCATCCTGGCTGAGGATATTGAGATGATGGAAAACCTCGGAATATATGAGGTTGCCGCCGAGGATTTTGCTCTTTGTGAGTTTCTATGTCCTTCGAAGATTGAGATACAGTCTGTTGTAAACAAGGGTCTTGATCTGATGCTGAAGGAGATGAATTAAAAACATGTGATAAGACAATATATGGATTCATTAAGAAAACAGGTAGATAAACTCAAACCCCATTTTACCAAAGGAGGGAAATTTTCCATGTTCCGTTCGGTTTTTGAAGGGTTTGAATCGTTTATGTTTGTTCCCGACAAGGTAACTTTCAAGGGTTCACATATAAGAGACAGCATTGATCTGAAGAGGACCATGACCGTGGTTATCATTGCTCTGGTTCCGGCTCTTCTTTTCGGATCTTACAACACGGGTTTGCAGCATTTCAGGTCACTTGGTACCGAAGCCGGCATCTTTCAGGCTTTCTGGTTCGGTTTCCTGAAACTCCTGCCTCTGATCATAGTAAGTTACGTCGTTGGTCTTGGTATCGAGTTTACCGTAGCCCAGATCAAGGGGCATGAGATCAATGAAGGATTTCTGGTTTCAGGGCTTCTGATTCCGCTTATCATGCCGATAGATATTCCTCTCTGGATGCTTGCACTTGCAACAGCTTTTGCTGTGATTCTGGGTAAGGAGATCTTTGGTGGTACCGGAATGAACATCTTTAACCCCGCTTTGCTGGCAAGAGCTTTTCTGTTTTTCAGTTATCCGCGCTGGATGACCGGTGACAAGGTGTGGATTGAGGGTCTGGTGAATGCCCAGAACGTGGCTGACGGATTCTCAGGTGCAACACCCATGGCTTTGTGTGCTGCCGGAGATACATCGGGACTTCCCTCCTTCATGGAGATGTTCATTGGAACGATCCCCGGATCGGTAGGAGAAACCTCCACTCTGGCCATTCTGATAGGAGCCGCTGTTCTTATTCTGACAGGAATAGGCAGCTGGAAAATAATTGCTGGTGTTTTCGGAGGAGGACTGTTCATGGGCTTGCTGTTTAACCTGATTTCAGCTAACCCCTACATGGAACTGCCATTCTATTACCATTTTGTTATGGGTGGTTTTGCTTTCGGAGCAGTTTTTATGGCAACTGATCCGGTATCAGGCGCCCAGACAGAGACTGGTAAATGGATTTATGGTTTCCTTATCGGTGCACTTTCGTTGCTGATACGTGTGGTGAATCCTGCCTATCCGGAGGGAGTGATGCTGGCAATACTGCTTATGAATGTGTTTGCCCCGCTCATCGACCATTATGTTGTAAGGGCTAATATCAACAGAAGACTTAAACGTGCAAAGGTTGCAATAAATAATTAACAGAGATGAAGCAATTCAGTAACAGATATATTTTCATTTTTTCATCTGTAATGGTAATACTGGTGGCCACGCTGCTTTCGCTGGCGGCCACACTGCTGCAACCAAGGCAGGCAAAAAACCTCGAGATTGAAAAGAAGAAAAGTATGCTTGAATCAATACTGATTCCGGCTACTGCCGAGAATGCCATGGAACTGTTTGATAAATATATCAAAGAGAGTTATGTGCTTAACTCCAAAGGAGAAAAGGTTGACGGTGTTGATGCTTTTAATGTTGTACTTCGCAGTGAGCAGAAGAAACCGCTCGATCAGCAATACCTGCCGGTCTTTGCAGCTACACCCGATGACGGGGAGAAGGTGATGATAATACCGGTGGAAGGGAAGGGACTATGGGGTCCGATAAACGGTTATATAGCCCTGAAGTCTGACCTGAACACTATTTATGGTGCCACTTTTGACCACAAGGGCGAAACTCCGGGACTTGGAGCCGAGATTAATACAACAGCCTTTGAGAGTATGTTCAGAGGGAAAAAGCTCTTTGATAATGATGAGTTTATTTCAGTAAAGGTCATGAAGGGAGGAGCCGATCCGAATGATATCCATGGCGTTGATGCTATTTCAGGAGGAACGATAACAAGCAAGGCTCTTGAAAGGATGCTCTTCGACTGTATAGTCAAATACAATGATTACCTTTTAAATAACAGAAATTAAGATATGAGCAATCAGGAGAAAGAGCCGTGGTTTTCGGCTAAGAATCTAAAGCTTCTGACAGGACCCCTGGGTTCAAATAACCCGATTACCGTACAGGTGCTGGGAATCTGTTCAGCGCTTGCTGTTACGGTAAAGTTAAAGCCGGCCCTTGTCATGGCCTTATCGGTTACGATTGTGACCGCAATGTCAAATGTGGTAATTTCTGCCCTCAGGCAGTATATCCCCGACCGTATAAGGATAATTGTTCAGCTGGTAGTGATTGCTACCATGGTTATTCTGGTTGACCAGTTCCTTAAAGCTTTTGCCTTTGATGTCAGTAAACAGCTCTCCGTATTCGTGGGTCTGATAATAACAAACTGCATCCTTATGGGTCGCCTTGAAGCCTTTGCAATGGCTAACAAACCATGGCCTTCATTCCTTGACGGGATTGGCAATGGTGCCGGTTACGGACTGATACTTGTTATCGTGGCATTTATCAGGGAACTTCTCGGATCAGGTACCATTATGGAATACCCCGTTATCGAAAAACTGGGACTCTATTCAATTGGCTATGAGAATAATGGCATGATGATACTTCCTCCGATGGCACTTATTGTTGTCGGACTTATCGTCTGGTTCCAGAGAAGCAGGAATAAAAACCTTATTGAAAACAAATAACATCGGGATTATATGGAAAACCTGTTAAATATATTCATAAGGTCGATTTTTGTCGACAATATGGTTTTTGCATTCTTTCTTGGCATGTGTTCATTCCTTGCTGTATCAAAAACCGTTAAAACATCAGTTGGACTTGGAATAGCTGTTGTGTTTGTAATGATTGTTACTGTTCCTGTTAACTATCTTGTTGAATATTACTTTCTTAAGAAAGGTGCTCTTGCGTGGATGGGTGAGGGTTTTGCAGATGTTGACCTCAGTTTTCTTTCGTTTATGGTTTTCATTGCCATTATTGCTGCCATCGTTCAGATAGTCGAAATGGTGATAGAGAAATACAGCCCTTCGCTTTACAACTCACTTGGTATTTTCCTTCCCCTCATTGCCGTTAACTGCGCAATTCTGGGTGCATCACTGTTTATGCAGGAAAAGGAATATGAAACGCTTGCCGAAGCCACTGTCTATGGTGCGGGGTCAGGATTGGGATGGTTTCTTGCGATTACCGGTATTGCCGCTATCAGGGAAAAGATGAAGTACAGTAATATTCCTGCTCCTCTGAAAGGCCTTGGTATTACTTTTATCCTTACCGGCCTGATGGCAATTGCGTTTATGGGATTGATGGGAATTAATATTTAATGAAATAATATATCATGGTTTTAGCTATAACAACAGCAGGTACCTTATTGATAAGCATCATTGTCTTTCTTCTTCTTACTCTACTGCTGATAAGTGTACTTCTTTATACACGTGATAAGCTCTCCCCAAAGGGAGATATCTCTCTTAAAATCAACGATCGCGAAATGGTTGTTTCGCCCGGATCGAGTCTCCTCAGCACCCTTTCAACCAACCAGGTTTTCCTTCCGTCAGCCTGCGGAGGCGGTGGAACCTGTGGCATGTGCAAATGCCAGGTGACGGAAGGCGGAGGATCAATTCTGCCAACCGAAACAGGTTTCTTTACAAGAAAGGAACAGCTTAGTAACTGGAGGCTGGGTTGCCAGGTCAAGGTAAGGGAGAATATGACAATAAAACTCCCTGATTCTGTTCTTGGTATAAAAAAATGGGAATGTGAGGTGGTATCAAACAGAAACGTTGCCACCTTTATTAAGGAGTTCGTGGTTAAGCTGCCTGATGGAGCTGAACTCAATTTTGAGCCGGGAGGTTATATCCAGATAGATGTTCCCCGCTATAAGGTCAGTTTCAGGGACTTCGTTATTGAGGATGATTTCAGAAGTGACTGGGATAGTTACAGGATGTGGAATCTGGAGGTTAATAATAATACCGAAACCTACCGCGCCTATTCAATGGCTAACTTCCCTGCCGAAAAGAACCTTATCAAGCTGAATATAAGAATTGCAACTCCGCCATGGGATAGGGAAAAGAACCAGTTTATGAATGTTTCTCCGGGTTTATGTTCTTCATATATCTTCTCAAGAAAACCGGGCGACAAGGTGATGATCTCGGGTCCCTATGGGGAATTCCATATCAAGGATACCGATAGCGAAATGGTTTATATTGGTGGGGGTGCAGGTATGGCTCCTCTCAGGTCGCAGATCTTCCATCTTTTCCATACCCTGAAGACTAAAAGGAAGGTTTCTTACTGGTATGGGGCAAGATCCATGAGAGAGGTCTTTTATGAGGATGAATTCAGAGCTATTGAGAAAGAATTCCCGAACTTTACTTTCAACCTTGCACTGTCGGAACCTCTTCCTTCAGACAACTGGACAGGATACAAGGGCTTCATCCATCAGGTGCTTTATAATAATTACCTCAGCCTGATTGATGAACCGGAGGATATAGAATACTATTTCTGCGGTCCTCCCGTAATGAACAGTGCGGTTGTTAAAATGCTCGACGACCTTGGAGTACCCCAGGAGAACATCTCATTTGACGACTTCGGGGTATAATCAAAGGTTCCTGCAATATTTCCCGGCAGCCGGGGTGGAACAATACCTGAATTGATTTTCGGGCTACATATTACAAACGGATGAAAGCTTTGATGAAAATTGCAGTATGTTGCGCTTTGACCGGTGCCATACTAATATCATGCAAGACCAGGGAAGCAGTATTCTCATCCTTCAACGGTTTTGTACAGGGTACTACCTATAGTATTGTCTATGAGGATAATGGGACTTCCACTCCTGAAAAGATGAAGGAGAACGTTGAGAAGATACTCCATGACTTCGACATGTCACTATCCCTGTATGAGGATTCTTCCATCCTGTCAGCTGTCAACCGGAATGAAAAGCCGGTGCTTGATACCTTCTTTACGGAGGTTTTTATAAGATCAAAAGAGATATCGCTTATGACCGGCGGGGCCTTTGATGTTACAGTAGGCCCTCTGGTGAAAGCCTGGGGCTTCGGACCCGACTCTCACCGGAATGTATCGCCGGCCATACGTGATTCTCTGTTGCAGCTTGTGGGTATGAACAAAGTTGCTATCAGGAACGGGGAAGTCCTCAAGACAAATGACCGTATCTCTCTTGATTTTAACGCTATAGCCCAGGGCTATTCAGTGGATGTCATAGCGAGATATTTTGACAGGCTGAATATCCGCAATTACCTTGTCGAAATAGGAGGGGAAGTAAGGGTCAGGGGCACCCGTAACAGGGAGGAATGGAAGATAGGAATCGACCGGCCCGATGACAACAATTATCTCCCGGGTAACGATCTGCAGGCCATAATAAGGCTGAAGGACCGTTCGCTGGCTACATCGGGCAATTACAGGAAGTTTTATATTGAAGACGGAGTCAAGTATTCCCATACCATTGACCCGAAAACAGGTCTTCCGGCCCGCAACACACTTTTGTGCGCCACCATTGTTGCCAGTGACTGTTCCACAGCCGACGGAATAGCAACTGCCTGCATGGTGATGGGCAGGGAAAAAACAATTGAATTTCTGGCGAAGCACCCTGAATTTGATGCCTATCTGGTGTTTTCGGACGAGAAGGGAAACTACAAAACCTGGACCACGGAGACGCTGAAGAAGAGCATTACAGAAAACTGATTGTATCCTGAAGTAAGTCCCGCTTAGGACAGGAAGTAATCATAGTCTGTCAGAATTCCGTGCACAACTGCTGCATCCCGGGAAACCCTCTGTGGGATTGCATCCTATGTCATTATACTGTGCACACCTTATCCCTCTCTTTTTCATCTCCTTGTTATGCCCGACATGGGTGTCGGGGAAACGTCCGTCTTTTTTCACAAGAATCCTGATTCCCATGAAGGCCATGGAAACAAAAAGTACTGCAAGTGTCAGTATCAATAGCTTTATTATCATCTCTACCTCCCTCAATTAATTACATCTCTCCTTTACCTGGTATCACGGTTATTCTTCCTCAGGCCCGACAAAGATATCATTTATTCACTTCAGATTAAACAACCTGCATCGTGGTTTGTTTAATGATTGTGTTACCGGAATAAAACATTTTTCCGGATTGATTTGAATAATATATTGACTTCACGACATGGACAGGGATACAATATTATCTGATTTCAGGCTGGCCAACCTCAGCCGGAATCTAAGCATTATCGGCAGGAGGGAAGTACTGACAGGTAAAGCCAAATTCGGGATCTTCGGTGACGGTAAGGAGATAGTTCAGATAGCCATGGCAAAGCAGTTCAGGGATGGAGACTGGAGATCGGGATATTACCGCGATCAGACCTGGATGATGGCTATGGGCCTGTACAGTGCAGTGGATTTTTTTCACCAGCTGTATGGTAATACCGGCAGGGAAATAACAACAGGCAGCGGAGGCCGCGTCTTCAACAACCATTTCTCGGTACCGAATATAAATCCCGATGGCTCATGGCGCGATCTTATGAAACAGAAGAATTCATCATCCGATATATCACCTACCGCGGGGCAGATGCCCAGGCTTCTGGGACTGGCTTATGCTTCGAAGCTGTTCAGGCAGAATCCGGATCTGCAAAAGTTCACTACTCTTACATCAGCCGGCAACGAGGTGGCTTTTGGTTCAATTGGTGATGCCAGTACATCCGAGGGTCATTTCTGGGAGACCATAAATGCGGCGGGTGTTCTCCAGGTACCCATGGCCATATCGGTTTACGATGATGGTTATGGCATATCAGTACCGAAAAAATACCAGACCACAAAAGGAAGTATATCAGATTTACTGAAGGGTTTTGAAAGTGAGCCTGACAGGTCCGGAATCAGAATTTTCAAAGGCAGAGGATGGGATTATCAGGGTCTGGTAAAGATGTATGAAGAGGGCATTGAAATATGCAGGACCGGACATATTCCGGTATTGTTTCATGTTGAGGATGTGACTCAACCCCTGGGACATTCCACATCGGGTTCACATGAGAGATACAAGTCGGAGGAGCGGCTTAAGTGGGAAGAGGAGTTTGATCCGATAGTGAAAATGAGGGAGTGGATCTTGTCTGAAAAGATAGCTGCTGATGATGAACTTGACGTGATTGCTGCCGAAGCACTTGAGGAAGCCAGGGAAGCCCGCAGGAAAGGCTGGGAGATGTTCCAGAAGCCTATAAAGACCGAGAGAGATGCACTTGTGAGGATAGTTAACGAACGAAGCTGCAAATGCGCTGAAGCAGTTAAGGAAGCCTCGGTCGACGAGATCACTGAGGATCTGAAGAAGGTTATCACCCCTGTAAGGAAGGATAATTTCGTGGCTGCCAGAAAAATTCTGAGGAATATCTGTAACTCGTGTCATAAACCCGACAGCCTCAGGGAGGATCTTCACGGATGGCTTACAAGGAACTATGCTGATGCTTCTCTCAGCTACAACACATTTCTTTACAACGAGACACCCACCTCGGTTCTGAACGTCAGGCCCGTTCCGCCCGTTTATTCCGATAATTCTCCGGAAGTTCCGGGTCGGCAGATACTCAGGGACAACTTTGACAGATTGTTTGAAAAGTATCCCCTGCTTGTCACCTTCGGTGAAGACACAGGTAATATAGGAGGTGTTAACCAGTCACTGGAAGGACTGCAGAAGAAATACGGCGAACTCAGGATCACCGATACGGGGATCAGGGAGGCCACTATACTAGGGCAGGGAATAGGCCTGGCTCTCAGAGGCATGAGGCCAATAGCCGAGATCCAGTATCTCGATTACCTTATGTATGCCCTTCAGGTACTCAGTGATGATCTGGCCACCACTCATTACCGTACGGCCGGCAGGATGGTGGCTCCTCTCATAATCAGCACAAGGGGGCACAGGCTTGAGGGCATCTGGCATTCGGGCTCACCCATGAGTATGCTTATTAACTCAGTAAGAGGTGTTTATGTATGTTCCCCCCGGGATATGACCAGGGCCGCAGGATTTTATAATACCCTGCTTGAAGGTAATGATCCGGCAATCGTCATAGAGCCTCTTAATGGCTACAGGCTCAAGGAACGCCTGCCCGATAATACAGGGGAGTTCAGGATTGAACTTGGGGTTCCTGAGATTCTTAATAAAGGAACGGATCTGACACTGGTAACCTACGGATCAACTGTAAGAGTAGCGGCTGAAGCCGTGAAACAGCTTGAAGCACATGGTATGTCTGTAGAACTTATAGATGTCCAGACCCTTGTTCCTTTCGACATAAGGAGAATAATCCATGATTCACTCAGGAAAACCGGCAGGCTTCTGCTTCTTGATGAAGATGTGCCGGGAGGAACAACAGCTTATATGATGCAGGAGATACTCGAGAAACAGGGAGCATGGCACCTTCTTGATTCTCCTCCCGCAACACTTACAGCGAGGGAGCACCGGCCGGCATATACCACTGACGGAGATTATTTCTCGAAACCAAGTGCTGAAGATGTCTTTGATAAAGTGCTTCAGATAATGAAAGAAGCTTATCCGGGTAAGTTCTGATACCCGTTCAGACTCCAATTATCTTAAGCAGTTCTCTGGCAGCTTCACCAGGACCTGTGGCTTCCTTGCCGGGAATCCCCAGCCTGGTCCTCATCTGGCCAACAAAAACATTCCTGCTGTAAAATGACCTGAAAAACTTCCCGGCTATTGAATCATGAAGGTCCATATATTCCGGTGGACCGAATATATTGGCAAAATAGGAATGTACAAGGCCGCTCGAAGTTGTAGTGCCCTTGCTCATCACTGCACCTTCGCGGAACACCTTCAGTGCTTCTTCAGCAGTTGAGAACCTTTCGATAACGGGATGATCAGCATCAGGCTCTTCATAATTATTTGCATAGAGTATGTAGTCAATCCTGTGGCCCCGGGTCACAGTCTCATAACTAGTGACAGGAATCACGATCCTGGAGTTTACCTGGCTGGGATTCATGATTATCGAACGATCGAGGTGGCCGTAGGCATAACCCGGCTGCAGATCGTCAAGGCGGAGAAAAGCTCCTGTTTCAGTGCCATAGCCAACAGGATTTCCTTCAGCATCAAGTTCAATGGAACCCATGTCGTCGGCAATAATGGTAAGATCCCTGATGTGTTTTTCTCCAAGAATCCTGAAGGCTTCCAGAGTTTCAGACTTCCCGGCGCCGGTATCTCCCATCATGAGTATGGTGGCCTCCTTGTTTCCCTGAAGAAGGATCCTGACCATTGCTCCGTGGAAGGGTAGCTTACCCATCTTCATTATTATGGAGTTGTGGAGAGTAAGGGTCATCTTTTTCAGATAGCCGAAATATCCAAATTCCGGACGTCCCGGTATTGCTCCAACGAAGATATTTTCCTTCTCGTCGTGGCAGAATACAGTCGGATAGCTTGAAAGATTATCAAGAACATTTCCCTCGACACCATATATGAGGAGGGCGTCAGGCTTTTTCTCCAGATCGGAGTCATCGGCAAGCTGGAAAAGATTGCACATCGACAGTCCCAGTTCCACAAAAGAAAGGTGGAAATAGACCATTATAACCAATTTGCCTACCTTGGCCGGGTAACAAAGCCAATCGTTCGGGTCAGGGTTGACAAGGTCGATGGGATTCTGACTGATATTCTTGAAATCGCCGGTCCTCTTGTTCATTGGCTGTTGGATAACCAGAGGAGGATATATCAGTACCTGTCTGATCACCTGAACCGAATTCAGCTTTCTGTATCTTTCAGGATAGGGGATATTCTTCGGAACAGAAATGACGGCCATCTCGGCACCGGCAGTTACCTGACGGTAAACACTCGGATGGCTGCCGGTAATGTTCTCCTCAACATGCCTGTAGATGGTTCTTATCAGATGGGTGAGATGTTCAATCGTCTCGTTGAATGTACGGTAGGGACGTTTATCGAGTCTGTCGCCCTCTGAGTCATTGATAATAAAACGGTCGAAGTGGCGCCAGTAATCATACAGATACTCGACAAAGCTATTAAGCAGGCCCGGATCCCTGAAGAAGACTTCAGATCTTTCAAAGATATGAGGGACCAGTTTACGTTCATACTTGAAAAGATATGTAAGTGTCTTTACAAGATCATCGACCGATTTCTCATCGGCAATACCGTTATTGAAAATCCCCAACAGTGGTGAATTTCTGGCCACAAGGTTTTTAATGCTGTGATCCAGAACTGATCTGAATTTGCTACTCTCGAGTAACTCATCTGCAGTCTCACACATCCTCTCCCGGATATTCAGAACTGCCTTATTCCCGATAATCCTTAAGGTACTTTTCTCCATAGTCTTTTTTTCAAAGCGGCTCCAAAAATAGAATAATATTTAATTGGTTTATAAGTATAAGATTGTTTTTTTAAAAAACCAATCAAATATCATTATTCGCCTTTTTTTCGTTAGAATTATGTAAATTGGATGTTATAAAAGAAGAAGATGAAAGAAAAACTTGACTTATTTGAGATTTTACCTGAGGACAAGATTCCAGGAAAGGGTAAGATACTTATATCTGAGCCTTTTCTTCCGGACACTTTCTTCAACAGGACCATTGTATACCTTACAGATCACAATCCTGAAGGATCAGTGGGATTTATACTTAACAAGAAACTCGATATAAAAGTAAGTGATGCCATCTCAGGATTTGAAGGCTGGGATGAAAATCTTAATATGGGAGGACCGGTGGCACCGGATACCCTGCATTATATTCACAACATCGGGCATCTGATACCTCAGAGCGTCAGGGTCGATGATGACATATTCTGGGGTGGCGATATCGATGCTATCAGGATGCTGATCAAAAATGGATCGATAACACATTCACAGATTCGTTTTTTTCTTGGATATTCAGGCTGGTCGGCCGGCCAGCTTGAAAGGGAGCTTGGTGAGAACTCGTGGGTGATTGCCACGGTGAGATCGGAAACCATTATGAACAGCCGTGGAAGGGACTCCTGGAAACGGGTGCTGACCGGACTTAATACCAAATACCGGGTCTGGGCCAATTTCCCTGAATCACCCGAAATGAACTGACTTGTCCTTTCTTATGATATGCCGTTGCAGACTGACAGCATATCAGATGTGAATGATCTTAAAAATAAGCTCTTTAAGCAGATCTCCCGGCTCGGTGCTCATGTCGCCGAATCCCTTTGACTTCATATCATAAGTTCTTAAAAGACTTATCACGCCAATGGTTTGTGAGGCATTGTATTTTGTTGCTGAGGTCTCATAGTCCCTGACAAAAAACGGGTTTATCTTAAGTACGGAAGCAACATTGTTTTTTGATTTGTCAGCAAGGTAATGATAGGTAAGCAGTTTGGTAAAGAAACTGAACAGTGAAGCAATGGTGAGGGTTATCGGGTTGTCTTTCTGGTTGTTCGAAAAATACATGACTATCATGCTGGCCTTAAGGACATTTCTTTCGCCTACTGCTTTCTGGAGTTCGAAATTATTGTAATCCTTGCTTATCCCAATGTTTTTCTCGATAAGATCAGTGGTTATGAGCTTTTTATCCTTTGGAAGCGTTATAAGCAATTTATCAAGCTCATTGGCTATCTTGTGAAGGTCGGTTCCCAGGTAATCAGTCATCATGGCCGAGGCCGAAGGATCGCATTTAAGGCCTTTGGCCATCAGGTATCTCTCAATCCACCCCGGAACCTGGTAATCCCTGAGACGCGGTGACTCGAAGTAAAGGGCCTGGTTCTCAAGTGCCTTGTAGAGTTTTGTCCTCTTGTCAACAGTCTTGTACTTATAGTTGAATACCAGAATGGTTGATAAAAGAGGTTTCTCAAGATAAAGCTGAAGGTCATCAATCTTCTTAAGCGTCTGGGCTTCCTTTACAATAATGACCTGGTGAGTCGCCATCATCGGAAAACGGCGGGCTGTTTCTATTATATCCCTTATAGTAGCGTCTTCTCCGTAAATGATGATCTGGTTAAATGCCTTCTCTGAATCGGAAAGTACCTTTTCTTCAATATAATCAGAGATAAGGTCAATGTAATAAGGCTCTTCGCCTGCAAGGAAATAAACGGGTCTGAAGATCCTCTTCCTGAGATCTGATATTATTTCTTCATAAGTTATGTTCATAATCAGAATCTGAGGTGTTTTACTGATATCCCGTTGTCAATGATTTCTCTCAGGGCCTCAATGCCTATCTTAAGGTGTGTCTCAACAAAACTGTCGGTTACCAGCTTGTCACTTACCTCTGTCTTTATCCCGGCAGAAATCATTGGCTGGTCCGACACGAGCAACAGGGCCCCTGTAGGTATCTCATTTGCAAATCCCACTGTGAAAATTGTGGCGGTCTCCATGTCAATAGCCATAGCCCTTGTCTTCAGAAGGTATTTTTTAAACCTGTCGTCATATTCCCATACTCTTCTGTTCGTGGTAAAGACAGTTCCTGTCCAGTATTCCTTATTAAACCTGGTTATTGTTGCTGAGATTGCACTCTGCAGTTTAAAGGCCGGCAGGGCAGGTACCTCTGCAGGCAGATAGTCGTTCGAGGTTCCGTCACTTCTGATGGCAGCTATCGGAAGAATGAGATCGCCCAGGGTGTTCTTCTTTTTAAGTCCTCCGCATTTCCCGAGAAAGAGCACGGCGTTCGGGCTTTTAGCACTCAGCAGATCCATTATGGTTGCAGCATTGGGACTCCCCATTCCGAAGTTTATGATTGTTATTCCTCCGGCCGTGGCACTTGGCATGTTTTTATCCCTGCCTTCGACAGGAACATTGTGCCATTTTGCAAACAATTCAACATAATAAAGAAAATTCGTAAGAAGAATATAATTCCCTAACGAATCGATGGACTTACCCGTATACCGGGGCAGCCAGTTGTTTACTATATCTTCCTTTGTCTTCATATTAATCCCGCTCTGTTTTTCTCAATATATTTGCAGTAATAACTATCACACCTGGCCGGGTGATTTGAACAGTCTGCCAGCTTTCTAAGCCAAAGCATTTATTGCATTGTGTTAAGAAAGCAGTCGGATCATGGATCACTGGTTGCCGGTTTCAAAAATACAAAACAAAGTTGAAACAGTTAAATTTGCCCCAATATTCATTCAGGGTTACCGGCAAGGAGGGCTCTGAAATGATTTTTGACATTATAAGGAAGAAATGGGTCAGGCTGACTCCCGAAGAGTGGGTAAGACAGAACTTTGTCCGGTACCTTATACGGGAGGGTGGTTATCCTCCGGGTCTGATAGGCATTGAAGTGATGTTCAGGCTGAATGATCTCAAAAAAAGAACCGATATACTGGTTCATAACAGGAAGGGGGAGCCTGTCCTGATAGTCGAATGCAAATCACCCGATGTACCTGTTGTCGAGAATGAAAAGGTAAGGGAGCAGATAGGGGTTTACAATATGGAATTCAGAGTTCCTTATGTTTTGATAACCAATGGAATAACACATTACTCATTCAGGTATGATGCTGAGTCAAACAATTACAGGTATATGCTTGTCATTCCACTGTATAACGACCTTCTTGAGGGATAAGCCATGATTGACGTAAGCTGTGCCATTATCGTGGATGAAGCTGACAACATACTCGTTGTTCAGCGTGGTATGGGAAGTGATCATCCGTATAAATGGGAGTTTCCCGGAGGTAAGGTTGACAGGGGAGAATCTCCCGAGGAGTCTGTTAAACGCGAGATCTCTGAGGAACTGTCGATGGATATCATTATTACAGGCAGCATCGAACCGGTCGAACACGACTATTCATTCAAATCAATCAGGCTCTTTCCGTTCATCTGCAATACTCTTGATGAGCTGCCGGTTTTGTCGGAACACATTTCATACAGGTGGGTTTCCTTATCCGGGCTTGCAGATATTGACTTCTGTGAAGCTGATGTGGAGGTGGCACGCAGGTTCATTGACTCTGTATCGGAAGGAACTTCAGTCTTATCCTCAGATCCATCAAAGGATTTAAAGGATCTGGAGCAGGTCATAGAGAAAGTCAGGAGTGCCGTAGAGGCAGACTGGTATGCCGGATCTGCCGCAGACAGTCCTGAAATGATGAATACCCTCATATCATTTACCTTCTCCGCTAACGGAAGGTTGTCGTCGCGGGCATCGTGGATACTTGGTAAGCTGGCTGACAGAAAACCCGAAGCACTTTTACCTTTTATGAACAGGTTTATTGACGGTCTGTCCGGAATCAGGAATGACAGCACCATGCGTTCCGTTCTCAGGATACTATCGTTGACCGATCCGGTAAGGATCGGAACAGACAGGCACGGACTGCTGGCTGATTATTGTTTCAACGCTCTGAATTCAGGTTTTACCACCATTGCAATCAAGGCATATTCAATGGATATTCTTTACAACCTGGTACAGATATATCCCGAACTCACCAACGAACTGACCCTCTCGCTCAGCATGACAAGAGAATCGGAGTCATCCGGCATAAAGGCCAAAGGAAAAATGATCCTCAAGAAACTTGCCCGGGGCTCTAAAGAGCAAGAATCCAGTCTGTAATTATTTTGAGAACTTCAGGGGAGGTTGTTTCTTCAATCTCACCGTATTCAGAAGGTAATCCGGTCGAAGAATGCTGGAAGAGGTGATTCAATCCCGGAAGACTTACTGATGTGACCTTATCGTTTCCTCTTTTTTCCAGAGCTTTTACTATTGCAGGCAGGTTGACCGCTGCAGATACCTGGAGGTCTTTTTCCCCGTTAAGTGCAAGCACCGGACATCTGGTTTTTTCCCAGTATACTGCCGGATCAAGTGAAATAAAATACCTGATCCATGTAAGCGCCATAGGACTGAATCCGGCATCAACCTGTTTTATTGCCTCTTCTTTATTTTTTCCCGTTACCTTTTGTTTGTCGAGGATCTTTGGATATTCAGCTCTTAGTTTTTCTCCGGCCTTAACATTGTCAGGTTCTTTTCTTATTATAGCATACAATTTCCTGTTCACTTCAACTGACTTTTCTATTTCTGCAGGATCAACACCCATGGCAAGACTTATGTCCCTGTTCTGCCTGTGAATGAGATCTTCTCCCTTTACTCCGGGACCTGCAAGTGATACAATGAATGCTACATCGTTTCGCGACGAAGCAAGTATGGGAGCGATAAGGCCACCTTCACTATGTCCGGCAAGCCCGATGGAAGCAGGGTCTATCTCACTGCGGTTCTTAAGGTAGTCGAGCGCGGCTGCTACATCGGTAGCCAGATCAGCTGAAGTGGCATTTGCATTGTTCCCCTGTGATTTTCCCGTTCCCCTGTCATCATAACGCAGAACGGCGATACCGTTTCTTGAAAGATGGTCGGCGATGACAAGAAAGGGTTTATGTCCCATAATCTCCTCATTACGGTTCTGTGCCCCTGATCCTGTAATCATGATAACTGCCGGGAATGGCCCCTTGCCTTCAGGGATAGTAAGGGTTCCTGAGAGTTTTATACCTGCCTGTTTATTCTCAAACTCAGTTTCTTCCGACCTGTATGGGAAAGGAGGTAACGGCTCCTGCGGCCTCTTAAGTGAAAACTCTTTGACAAGCCTGGTCAGGTTGAGATCCAGGGTTGCTCCGGCCTGCGTGAATTTCCCCTCGATAAGCGTATCATTTTTTATCGTACCGTTGTATTCGGCCAGCAGAGCACCAGCCGAGATTTTAATGTCTTTGTCCCTGAGAGTTACGGGTCCCAGCTTTATACCTTTAGCTCCCTGGTCGGGGCTGTCGAGTGTTGCCACCAGGGAATCTCCTTCGACATAAGAAAGGTTAAATATGACCCTCATGGATACGGGGCCGGGACTGATCTTTCCCATCCACGACCCGGTCAGGTCTTTCTTTCCGGAGACCGGCTGAGCCCCTGCGTTTATAGTAAGTAATGTCAAACCAATCAGCATTGCGATAAATGTCTGTTTTTTCATAGCAAAGTGTTTTATTACAATGGGATAATAAGAATGTCCTCTTAAGAGGTATGAATTTTTCAATACTATTTTTCTTCCTTTGTTACAATTACTTTATCAATTCTGTTGCCATCAATATCAACAATTTCAATGGTGTGCCCCCTGTACCTGAACTTATCACCGATTTCAGGGATCTTGCTTATGTTCTCAAGTACGAATCCTGCAACGGTCGAATACTCTGCCCCTTCAGGATCATAGCTGTAGTCGTCAAAGATCTGCTCGAGAACCTCGGCAGGAGCATCTCCGCTTACAATTGCTGACCTGTCGTCGCGGATGAAGATATCGGGCTCTGGCGCTTCTCCCTCCTCGGGAATTTCTCCTATCAGATTTTCAAGTATATCATGCGGAGTTATTATACCTTCCGGAGAGCCAAACTCATTTACAACAACGCAAAAGTTCACTTTCCCTTCCCTGAAATGCTTAAGTATCCGCCTTGCATCAGCACTTTCAGGAACTATAAGAGGTTGGATAAGAAGGCTGTTGTCAAACTCTTCACTTTTATAATTACGCAGGATAAAATCCTTTACATTGATAAATCCCAAAAAATTGTCGAGACTTCCCCTTGCACAAACGATTCTGCTGTGCTTCGATCGCAGAACAGCATCCCTGATAAGTCTGAAAGGCTTGTCGAGGTCAATCCAGTCGACTTCCATCCTGTGGGTCATGATATGTCTTGCCTTTTTATCGGCAAAATAAAATACACGGTTATGGATCAGGTTTTGTTCCTTTTCCATAATTCCCTGCCTTGAAGCTGTCCTGAGCAGGTTCCTGAGTTCAGTCTCGGTCATCTGATCGGACCGTTTTTTTATGCCTAGCAGATTATTGATCAATGAGGTGGAGAAGGAAAGAAACCTGACGACAGGAAAGAACAAAAGAGTGAAGAAATAGATTGTGGGTGCTATCCTGACAGCTATTTTTTCGGGATCTGACATCGCTATTGTCTTCGGGACAAGTTCTCCGATGACTATTGAGAAAAAGGCTATTACAGTGACTGTAAGTACAAGGGCCAGGTCGGCAGAGAGTTTTGGAGAGAGGCCCGATTTCTGTAACAGAGGTGCAACGTCGTCGGAAATGCTTATACCTCCGTAAGCTCCTGTCACAATTCCTATAAGGGTGATCCCGACCTGAATTGCCGACAGAAAATTACCTGAGTTATCTGTAAGTTTCAGCGCTGTTGATGCTCCTTTCCGGCCTTCTGCCTTAAGTTGTTCAAACCTTGATCGTTTGCCTGAGACAAGTGCAATCTCGGAAAGTGCAAAAAAGCCATTGACCAGAATCAGAACCGAAATAACCAGAAATTCCATTTTACCCTAAATCCGGTTTCAGAAAAATGATACTCATAAACTGTCAAAGATAAGCAAAATCCGGGCCTTCCCGGGCCGTGTTCCTGAAAAACCTGCATGGGATACTTCTAAAATCATTCCATGGAGAGGTAAATGCAACAACCTTCATAATGAAGGTTTCATCAGAATGACACTTACATTCATTCTTATTACATTTGGAGTCTAATAATTCAGTTACTGTATATGAGAATTGTGGATACCAAAGGGCAGGCTTGCCCGGCACCGCTGGTGGCTACCAGGCGGGCTTTGAAAGAGGCGGAGGAAGGCTCTCTTCTGAAGATACTGACTGACAGTCAGACCTCTCTGAATAATATCTCAAGGTTTCTGAAAGATAACAGGATCGCTTTTTCTGTTGAAAAGGAGGATGGAAATTCATGGTCGGTCATTATTGTTAAAAATAATGATCAGCCTGTTGCTGAAGTGAGGGAGGACAGTTGCCCGGTTGAAGTACCGCATTTTTCAAAAGGCAGTTTCGTAATTTCATTTACCTCCGACCTGATGGGCCAGGGAGAAGAAGAACTGGGTCGTCTGCTCATGAGCAGCTTTATAAGGTCGATCAAGGATCTGGATCTTCTGCCCGACTGTATGGTTTTTTATAACAGGGGTGTCTTTCTTGGAACAGAGGATTCTCCGGTTGCAAAGGACCTTGCTGAGCTGGAGTCGATGGGTGTCGGGCTATTCTTTTGTACCACATGCGTGGGTTTTTATAAACTTGAAGACAGGATTAAAACCGGAACCCTGAGCAATATGTACGAGATATCTTCCAGGATGGCTGCAGCCAGCAATATAATAAAACCATAACTCAGGGAAGCTGAAAAAATGAAGACGGATCTGCTTAAGTTCACCGAGACGGGAGGATGTTCAGCAAAAATATCTCCTGTTATGCTTGAAGAAGTTCTGAAGGCACTTCCTCTCCCATACGACCCCGATGTACTTGTTGACATAAATACCCATGATGATGCCGGTGTGTACAGGCTGAATGACGATCTGGCGCTGGTTATCACAACCGACTTCTTCCCTCCGGTCTGCAGTGATCCTTATGAATTTGGTCAGATAGCTGCAGCCAACTCAATAAGCGACGTTTACGCAATGGGCGGTGATCCGGTACTTGCCCTTAATATAATGATGTTCCCTGCATCTGCATTACCTGTTGAAGCGTATACCGATATACTCCGTGGTGGCTATGACAAGGCTGCCGAAGCAGGAGTGAGAATACTGGGAGGACATACAATTGATGATCCCATACCAAAATACGGATTAGCCGTTATCGGATTTGTTAATCCGGCGAAGATCATCACCAATGCCGGGATAAAGCCGGGAGATAAGCTTATTCTCACAAAACCTCTGGGGACAGGAATAGTACTGGCGGGCAACAGGCTTGGGCTGCTTGAAGGTAAGGAACTCGATGAGGCTTTATCATTCATGAAAATGCTTAACAATACTGCAGCCGGGGTAGTTAAGAATTCCGGAACAAAAGGTGGTACCGACATAACCGGATTCGGTCTGGCTGGTCATGCCCTTAAAATGGCCAGGGCAAGTGATGTTCATATTACAGTTAACCTTCATGATGTGCCACTGATACCCGGAACAAAAAGGCTATTATCTGAAGGGTGCATCCCGGGAGCCGCCTTCCGGAACCAGGAATTTGCAGGTAAGGACCTGATAACGGATCCGGATGTCGATTATGATCTTATGATGGCCGTCTTTGATGCCCAGACATCGGGAGGACTTCTGGTAGGGGTTCCTGATTCCCTTGCAGATAAGGTGCTTGATGAGCTGAAAGCGGCTGGACTTACATATTCTTCTATAATTGGTGAAGCTGATTTTCGAAAAGATCACTATCTTAGTTTAAAGAAATAGTAACTTCTCTGTTTCTTTCTGACAAAATAATCGGATTAAAATGAAAAAGTTTATACGGATTGCCGTTCTGGTTTCTTTGGGATTTATATTATTCATGCCTTCAGCAAATTGCGAGGTAAGGCTGCCGGTCCTTGTGAGTGACGGGATGGTTCTGCAGAGGGATCAGAAATTAAATATATGGGGATGGGCTTCTCGGGGTGAAAAGGTTACAGTCCGCTTTAACGGGCGAACCTACAGGACCGTGACCGGGCAGGATGGAAAGTGGAAGGTCGTAATGCTGCCGGTGAAGGCCGGCGGACCATTTGAAATGGTGATATCGGGAAAGAACTCAATCACTCTCAGGGATATTCTTGTGGGAGACGTCTGGCTCTGTGCCGGCCAGTCAAATATGGTACTTAACATGGAACGTGTCAAGGAAAAATATCCCGATGATATTGCATCAGCTAACTTTCCGCAGATCAGGAATTTTTTCATACCTACGGCATCGGACGTGGCAAAGGTTCATGAAGATCTTCCTCCCGGAAAATGGATCGCCGCTTCGCCCAGGGACGTCCTGACATTTGGCGCCCTTACATATTTCTTTGCCCGTGATATTTATACCAGATACAATATGCCGGTCGGAATTATCAACTCAAGTGTGGGAGGTACCCCGATTGAGGCATGGATAAGCGAGGAAGGATTCAGCAGTCTCCCTGAATATGCCGAAAGGGTAAAGAGATTCAGTGACACTTCCTTTATGAACAGGTTGAATAAGCCGGCAGTAGAAGCCAGGCCCCGGACATTGCCAAAGGCTGTTTCAAAACGTGATGTTGATCAGGGTGTCAGCGGCTCCGTTCCATGGTATGATCCATCCTACGTTCCTGAAGGCTGGCAGAAATTCTGGCTTCCGGGTTACTGGGCCGACCAGGGTATAAGGGGACTGAATGGTATTGTCTGGTTCAGAAAGGAGATAATGGTACCCGAATCCATGACCGGGAAACCTGCCAAATTGTTCATGGGCAGGATTGTGGATGCCGATAATGTATATGTAAACGGAGTGATGTCAGGTTCGATCACCTATCAGTATCCTCCCAGAAGATATGAGTTACCCGCCGGAGTACTTAAGCCGGGCAGGAATATTATTGTAGTCAGGGTTACTAACACTTCCGGAAAAGGAGGCTTTGTACCCGACAAACCATATTACCTGACTGCCGGAGGTGAGAACATCGATCTGAGAGGTGAATGGCTGTATAAGGTCGGACAGGTTTTCAGGCCTGTCAGTTTTAGCCTGGGAAGCGCAGTACCATTCTCGGCGCAGAATGAGCCAACCGGATTATACAATACGATGGTGGCTCCTGCTGTCGGATACGGCATTAAAGGAATATTGTGGTACCAGGGAGAGACCAATGAAGGAAGACCGCTTGAATATCAGGGACTTCTCGAAGCTCTTATCACCGACTGGAGGAACAAATGGAAACAGCCCGAACTGCCGTTTCTTTATGTTCAGCTGCCTAATTACATGGAGGTTCAGTACCTGCCTTCAGAAAGCAACTGGGCTCAGCTAAGGTTCGGACAGCTAAAGGCCCTGGCTGTGCCACGGACTGCCATGGCAGTTACCATTGACGCTGGAGAATGGAACGATATCCATCCCCTGGGGAAAAAAGTCGTCGGGGAGAGGCTTGCTCTTGCTGCCAGGAAACTGGCATACGGAGATGAGAATGTTGTTTATTCGGGACCAATATACAGGTCGTCAAAAGTTGAGAAAGGGAAAGTTACCATTGTTTTCGACCATACAGGCGGCGGACTTGTGGCAAAAGGAGGAGGCGATCTGGAACATTTCGCGGTTGCCGGTGAAGACAGAAGGTTTGTCTGGGCCGATGCCGTCATCTCAGGCGACAGGATTATTGTGTCCAGCCAGGAAGTTCCTGACCCTGTTTATGTAAGGTACGCGTGGTCTGATAATCCCATGTTTGCCAATCTGTACAACCAAGATGGATTACCTGCTTCTCCCTTTGAGGCGAAGCCTGAACAATAACCCCCAATGCTAAAATCTTTAAAATGAAAAAAACCCTGTTACTTTTGCTCGTGGTTGTCTGCAGTCAACTGGCAGCCCAGAAACCTGCCGGTTCAGCAGGTCAGTATCCTGCTCCCGTTGTATTTACTACCGCACAGGATCATCAGAATATGATGGATCAGCTTGGTATTAAGAGCGTACGTCCTGCTCCCAGCGGAAATACCGAAGCTCCCAACCAGGCCAACTATGACGAGTCTGTTGCTACGCCATACCCTGACCTGCCCGATCTTCTTACCCTTAAAAACGGCAAAAAAGTTACCTCAGCTGATATGTGGTGGAAACAGAGACGCCCTGAAATCAAGGAAGACATGGAAAGAGAAGTGTATGGTCGCCTGCCTGAAAATATACCATCGGTGAAATGGACTGTCGATATCTCCGAAAGGGAATTTGTGGGTCGCACACCTGTTATTGCCAAGAAACTGACAGGTCACGTTGACAACTCAGCTTACCCTCTCATTGATGTCAATATAGAGATGGTACTTGTTACTCCGGCAAATATAACTGGTCCGGTCCCCGTTCTTATGATGTTTGGTGCAGCAAATCTTCCTTCACCTCTGCAGCCTGCACCTGATGAGCTGACAGTTATAAATAACGCCCTTCGCAGGATGTTGTCCGAATCTGATCCCCAGGTAAAGGCTATTCTTGACAAGTATCTGGCTTACACACCTATAACCCGTGCAACTTCTGCTTCTCCTTTCGGAATGATGGGGCCTCAGACAAATCCCAATGCCGATCCTCCTTCAAACCAGCAACTTCTTGCTGCCGGATGGGGATATTGTATGATAAATCCGGGAAGCATCCAGGCTGACAATGGTGCCGGTCTGACCCGCGGCATTATAGGGCTTGTCAACAAGGGACAACCCAGGAAACCCGAAGACTGGGGATCATTAAGAGCCTGGGCCTGGGGTGCAGCCCGTGGTCTCGACTATCTTGAGACTGATCCTGCCGTCGATGCAAAACATGTCGGTATAGAAGGAGTATCGCGCTATGGTAAAGCTGCCCTTGTTACCCTGGCTTTTGAGGAGAGGTTTGCACTGGCCCTGGTCGGTTCATCAGGCAAGGGAGGCGCTACCCTTCATCGCCGTAACTATGGTGAAGCAGTTGAGAACCTTACCGCCCCCGATGAATACCATTGGATGGCAGGTAACTATATGAAATACGGAGCAGCCGAATCAAAAAACGGTCCGGGTAACGCAGGCCAGATTCCCGTTGACTCACACAGCCTTATTGCAATGTGTGCTCCGAGGTTTACCTTCATAAGCTATGGCGTTCCCGAACAGGGTGATGCTCACTGGCTCGACCAGAAAGGAAGTTATATGGCAACAATTGCAGCAGGATCTGTATTTAAACTTCTTGGAGCCACAGAACTTGGAGTGTCGAACGACTACATGAAGGAAGTGATGCCACCTGTCAATACCAGCATGCTAAATGGTGACCTTGCATGGCGCCAGCACGACGG
>CAZBQM010000002.1:0-45154 GCA_964494045.1 uncultured Rikenellaceae bacterium | reverse complement strand
CACCTGTCAATACCAGCATGCTAAATGGTGACCTTGCATGGCGCCAGCACGACGGCGGCCATACCGATGGCCCGAACATGAAGTACTTTATTGAATGGGCAAACAGGAAAATGAACTACAAACCTGCCATTGCGGGAGCCCGGTAGGACACAACTGTTTTCAGATGATGAAAAACTGACTGTTGCATTCCGATACTGTCAGCAGACTGATGTCTGTTACCTCAGAACCGGATAGCATAAGCTGGCTGAAAAAGCAGGATAATACAAAAGACCGGCAGGGAGAAGCCTTTCAGGGCATCCCTGCCGGTCTTTTTTTCCCGTACTCTAGTCAAACAGAGCCTCAAACGGTTTCATGGTGACAGCCTTAAAACACATCCCGATCTGACTGCTTGTGTTCCTTATCTGCGATAGTTCAGGCAGTGAGTCGGCTGAGAAGAAAGCCGCCTCATCAGTTTCGGTATTATCAGCAAATTCAGTTCTTATGTGTTCGCACTCGACAAATATCTTGTAAATGGTATATGGGAATAGTTTGTTATTATGCTTATTGGCCAGCTGAACAGCCAGTATCCTTTTTGGAATCACTTCTGCCCCTGCTTCCTCACGGCATTCCCTTACTGCAGACTCGCCCACAGATGAGTTGACGTCGGCCCACCCGCCCGGCAGTGACCATTTCCCATCAGTTTTTTCCTTTACCAGAAGGATCTTTGAATCTTTTATCACAACCGCTCTTATATCGACCTTGGGAGTCTGATATCCTGTCTCTGAAGCAAACAGATCCTTCACCTTTTCATATCCGATACCGGTATACTCGTTTAGGATTTCAACACTCAGATCCCTGATCTTCTGGTAGCGCTCACGGTCATACCTGTCGTTGCTGAAGGTAAGACCCGCCTGAGCGATTGACTGTAGCTGGGTAGCCCAATAAAGCCATTTTTCTTTCATGGTAATAATTTATTGGCGTAAAAATAAAGTAAAAAGATCCATTAACATTGAACGATATGAGGTATTATGTGGTTATTTCTGCAGTCAGGAGGTCTGTCAGCCCGTGTGGTCAACCAGGTCTTAAGAAACAGAGAGTTTTTAATGGAGTGATTCAGGGCTCCCGAATATTTAACAAAAACGTAACAGCCTATGTTATCTTCATTTAGCAGTTATGTAATATTTTTACAGCATAATAGAAGGTTGTGTTTTTCTGGCGGAGGCCAGACACGCCGGAGAGTTTCGGATCGTGATCATCAAACCTAACAGAGATAAATTGTTATGACGTTCTTAATCATTATCATTAGCCTCGTACTGATATTCGATTTTATCAACGGATTTCACGATTCGGCAAATTCAATTGCCACTGTGGTATCCACAAAGGTGCTTTCTCCGTTTGCTGCCGTTGGTCTGGCAGCTGTATTCAACTTCCTGGCTTTTCTTATCTTCCCTCTTAAGGTGGCAACCACAATCGGAAAAGGTGTAATCAATCCGGAAGTGATTACACTTAATCTTATTGCTGCTGCTGTCGTGGCTGCGATTATCTGGAATCTCCTGACCTGGTGGTGGGGACTCCCTTCAAGTTCATCGCACACCCTTGTCGGAGGCCTGGTGGGCGCCGCAGTAGTTGGAAGCGGATTCGGATCGGTGATTTATTCGGGGGTGTTGAAGATAGTGATCTTCATAGTGGTGGCACCTGTCCTTGGCATGATAATATCCTATATCATCTCAGTAATTGTGATCTGGGTTATAAGGAACAGGCCGCCTTTTCTTGTCGACAAACATTTCAGAAGGCTGCAGCTTTTGTCAGCTTCGGCATTCAGTCTCGGACACGGAGGTAATGATGCCCAGAAATCCATGGGAATCATCTGGGTTGCCATGATAGCTACAGGCAAGGTTGCCAATGATGCTCCTATTGATCTGTGGATAGTACTGTCGTGTCATACTGCCATAGCGCTCGGTACATTATTCGGAGGCTGGAGGATAGTTAAGACCATGGGGCAGAAGATCACAAAGCTGAAGCCCTTTGAAGGCTTCTGTGCTGAGACGGCCGGTGCCCTTACCCTGTTCGGGGCAACACATTTCGGAATACCCGTAAGTACAACCCATACCATAACAGGATCGATAATAGGGGCGGGTGCAGCAAAAAGAGCTTCGGCAGTCAGGTGGGGAGTGACAACGAAGATATTCTGGGCATGGATACTGACAATCCCTGTCTCAGCCCTTATTGGAGCAGTGATGTTCTATGTTTTCAGTATGATATTCTGATAGGAATACTGCAGGCAGTCCTTACCGGGGAAGGGAGAACAAAAATTCAGTACCTCCGCCGGTACGTCTCCTGACTATTATTTCCCCCTTATGAAGAAGAACGGCATTTTTTACAATAGCCAGTCCAAGCCCGGTACCACCGCTTTTTCTTGATCTTCCGGAGTCGACCCTGTAAAACCTTTCGAATACCCTTGGCATATGTTCTTCAGGGATCCCGACGCCATCATCTGAAAATGAGAAGTGGTAAAAGTTCTTTTCCTTGTCGTAGACACTGATCTTAACAGTACAGTTGTCTCCCGCATAGTTAACTGCATTCTCCATAAGGTTCTGAAAAACAGACAGGATCAGTGATTTATTACCTTTTACAACTACTGTCTCGGGGATATCGATCACAACCCTTACCGACCTGGCTTCAATAGCCGACAGAAAGTTATCCCTCACTTCCCTGACTATCTTTCTGATTTTCACCTTCTCAGGAAGGAAGGATGAAGCGGCTTCCTCGATCTTGTTAAGGACGGAAAGGTCGTTTATTAGTCCGGTCAACCTGTCAGTCTGCCCCAGCGCTTTTTCAAGGAAATACTTCCTTCTCTTTGGTTCTATTTCCCCGTCGTTAAGAAGGGTTTCGATATATCCCCTTATGGATGATACTGGTGTTTTTAATTCATGGGCTATGTTGGAGGTCATCTGCTGCTTTATCAGCTTGCTTTTCCCGGCCCTTGTTACATCGGTGAGAATGACCTCGAAACTCTTATCGTTGAAGATGACACACTGGATTCTGAAAAAGCGGCCGTCTTTAGAAACCTGGTATTCTGTTTTCGGAAGATCCGAATATCTGATCTCGACACCGGTATTATTTTCGATAAAGGCATTCACCTCCTGGAATTCGGGTATCTCAAAGAAATCAGAGGTGAGTATCCTGGAATCGCCGGATATCATATTCATCAGCTGCGAGAAATGCTCATTGTTAAGGATCATTTTCTTATCGGGCGAAAAAAAAGCGACCCCTTCATTTAGGGCATTCAGGTGATTAAAGAGCTTTTCCTTTTCATTCGTCAGATCATTCTTAACAGCAAGAAGATTGTTATATATCTCCAGTATCTCCGCCCCGATGATCCCCAGTTCATTCTTCGGAAACTGAGTCTCAAACGGCAGATCGTGCCTTACGCTGATGGCAAAATCCTTGAGTCGGGTAACTGACTCTCCGAACCTGTTCGTAATGATCAGTAATACGATCCAGATGATAATGAAGAAAAGGACTATTATAAACAGGAAATTCAGATTCGCCCTGAGGAAGTTAACAATGCTGACATCATATATTACTGCTGCTCTTATGAAGTATCTTCCGAAGGATTTTGCATAGTAATAGTATTCCTGCCCGGTCGATCCTGATTTCCTGATAGCTGTACCGAAACCCGATTTCGCTGATTCTGCAATTTCGGGCCTGCCCAGGTGGTTTTCCATCTGTGCCCAGTCCCTGATAGAACTGTCGTAAAGGACACTGCCTCCTGAATCAATTATTGTGACGCGAAGATTAGTCTGGGGGAGAAGCATAACAACTGAATCCATCTCCGGGTATCTTCCGTTGTTGAATATGTTGTTGATATTAAGGTAATTGTTTGTAATGGCAGTGATGTTCTTGAGTTCATCATTAAGGGCCATGACCCTGTAGTCTTTTTCCCTTTTGTAGAGATAGGCAAGGATGAGCAAAGCCACAACGGCAAATACTGCTGAATAAAAGAAGAAAAGATTATTTCTGAAAGTATTCTTTGAAAGCATGCCTTTATTAATCAACTACAGAATTCAAGACTCAAAATAGTAGCCGTAACCGGTTTTGTTCTTCAGATATTTCCCTGAGTCACCCAGTTTAGCCCGAAGTCGTGTAATGTTCACATCCACGGTTCTGCCGGTGACTATCACATCGTCGCCCCATACCATTTTGAGGAAATCGTCGCGCGAATAAACCCTGCCCTGGTTTTCGAGAAGCAGCTTCAGGATGCCATATTCCTTTTTTGTAAGGTCTGTTTTTTCTCCGTCGATGATGAGTCTCTTTCGTGCCGTATCCAATTCGATTTTGCCGAATTTAATAAGGGGATTATTCTTGTTCTTCTCACCATGTGATCTTTTAAGGACAGCTTTTACCCTTGCAGTAAGTTCGTTAACTGAAAAAGGCTTTGGAATATAATCGTCAGCCCCAAGGCTGAATCCTGTAAGAATATCATTTTCAGTATCTTTGGCGGTAAGGAATATGACAGGAATATTTAAGTTCAGTTCTTTCCTGAGTTTATCAGCCAGTTTAAAACCCGACATCTGACCCATCATCACATCAAGCAGAAGCAGATCGAATTCGTACAGGGGTTTCTTCAGCGCTTCTTCCGCTGAATGGGCAACATCAGTCATATAGCCTTCATTTGAAAGGTTATACTGTAGTATTTCACACAGGTCCTCTTCGTCGTCTACAATAAGGATTTTTTTGTTTCTCGGATCCATGGCCTTTTATTTCTGGTTGCTGATGGTAATAAATAACAGAAGAAACATGTTTTAACCGGGTATCAGTCAAAAATACCACAAAAAATCTGAACTGCTTCATATGGTTCACAGAAAGAAATGCCCGTGACCTCAACCACTGGTCGCCGGGCATCTGGTAATGACATACCTCCGGTAAAGTAATGTGTGTTGACACAACGTTGGGATTCGGGCAGATTAAGGTGGAAAATCAGGGTGTTTGAAAATCTGCTGGACCAGACTAAAGACTGGAGTTGAATTTTTATCTTTATTCCGAAAAAACAGAAAACTATGTCAGTAAAAAATATCCCGGTTTTGGTTTTATTACTTCTGGCTACACCGGTTATCAATGGTCAGACTGTGAACAAGCCGAATTATGCCATGAAGAGTCATGAGACCCTTGAGATCATAAGTATTGAAACCAATCCGAATGCAACAGTAGTTCACATGAGTATTGAAAACAGGATCCCGGGAGGTTCTTTTTGTGCCGACAGGGCAATATGGTTGATTTCATCGCCTGACAACAGGAGCAGGCTTGTAACGGCAGTGGGGATACCGGTATGTCCGTATGTTCATCATTTTACCCTGCCTGGTGAGATCCTTAATTTTTCTCTTTCCTTTCCTCCGCTTCCTGCCTCTGTAAAGTCGGTTGATCTTGTCGAGGAGTGCCCGGATAACTGTTTCTCATTTTATGGTATAGTATTGGATAATGATCTTAATTCGGCCATTGATAAGGCATTTGAGAGTGCCGAAGGCGGGAACAAGGAGGATGCTCTTAAACAATTCATTGAAATTGCAGAAGACCCTGGCAGGTCAGACGATGCAACTGACGGTTTGTTATACATTAACATTATCAGGCTGGCAGCAGAGAGAGGTTACCAGGCCACTGCAGAAAAATGGTATAGAAGACTTAAGTCTGAAGGCGGTAGTGAGTCGGGCAGGTACATTGATTTTTTAAACGCGGCAGGAATCAGATATTAGCGTATGCTTTCAGAAGGTCTGGCATACAGATAAAAGAAAAGCTGACTTGCGGTCAGCTTTTCTTTTAATGTTTTTTATTCTTATTTACCGAAGTAGAAATCAAGACCCACACCAACAATCCAGGTCTCTTTGTCATAAGATTCAACTACCGGTATATTTACAATACCCAGAAGGTGATCGTATCCTTTTTCTCCATCTTTATAAACGGTATACTGACCACCGATATTAAGATCAAGCATCGGAAGCAGTCTCAGACCGAGTCCGGCACCGAAAGAATGAGAACTGAGGCTGAACCTCTGGTCGTTCTGAAAATTATCATTAACTCCGGGGAAAGTACCCAGCCATCCTGCACTTACGCGGATCTTATCATTAAATCCATATTCAACACCGAGGGCATATTCGGTGAAGTTCCTGTCGATCATGTTGATGTTGAAATCTTCATTTCCATCATAATCAACGTCCTTGTCAAAGTAGTAGTTCATACTTGCCGAGAGCAGAAGGTTGCTCATTGGTTTGTAGTCGACACCTGCAGCAAACATGGCAGGCATATCAGCGATTACCTTTTCTCCTTCAGCGAAAACACCTCCGCCTTTGTTATCAATGAGTTTTGTGGTAAGTTCAAGATTGGTTTTGAATTCGTATTTGAGAGAGATATTCAGATTCTCGATAGGGGTGATATTGGCACTTATGATAGGAGAGTAGCCTACTCCTGTCTGTTCGGCATCAACTTCCCTGTCAACTGTTGCAGCGGCATAGCCGTTCATCGCAGTTGCCTTGGCATTAAAGGCGGGAGCTGCAAGACCCAGAACAGCCTGAGCCTGGGCTATTGACATACCCGTGGGATCCTGGCCGGCAGCACCGACAATCTGCTGGATCTGTCCGACCTGCTCGGCAGTCAGACCTACTGACGTCCCGTTGGAAAGGAGAACTGAACCACCACCGCCTGTTACAATGGGCTGTAATCCTGAATAATATGATGCTGCACCTGTCGAGAGGGTATTAAGGGCGGTAGCTCCGCTTGTAAAGAAATCACTGGCTGCGACCATGTCACCCGTGTAAGCTGCACCGAATGAAGGGAAGTTGGGATTCACGCTTATATTCCTGATATAACCGTTGTATGTATTTTTCCCGCTTACCATACGGATACCGGCAGCAACCGATACAAACTCATTGATCTCATATGAAAGGTTCAGCTGATAACCCATGTAAACCGATGTGCCTTCAAAGTAAATGTCGGCCGAGTATTTTGTTGTGGGTATCCCCTGTGTGTTTAACAGAGGTACGAGGTCAGAAAGAGGTTCTTCAAATGAAGGAAGACCATCGTCGTATGTTGCACCGCCGCCACCGCCCACAGGGTTCATGCCGGCTGAGATCACAAATTTGCCGGTTTTGAAGGCTGCATAAATACTGGGGAAGAATGGAACATTAATCTTCCCTATATACTCTTTTGGATTCCCATCAAGATAAGTGTAGTTGTTAATGACTGACTTGGTCTGTCCGATAACCTGGTTGTTCAGGGAGACAAAAAGACCGTTGTCAAGCCGGGTAAGACCGGCAGGGTTGTAATAGACAGCATCAATGCCTGTGGATGCGTTCCGGCTCTGTAATCTTGTGTACATTGCGCTCTGGTTGGTGTTAGTAACCACACCGCCGGCAAACAGACTACCGGTAACTAATGTAGCGCAAATAAACGTCAGAATTTTTCTCATAAGCTTGTTTTTTTAGTTTATTATCAGGGCAATTAATCTCCGGTGGCCGGGTCGAAACCACCCCTGATCGTTAATAATTAAACTGTTGTTGTCTGTTAAACGAATAACAAAACTGTGGCAAATGTAGATAATAATTTCAATCCTGCAATAAGTCTAAAATAGTAAATTGATAATAAGCATATTAATCGGGCTGTTTCGTAAGCATTCGAAAATCAGGAAGGTTTACACTTTTTCCCCTTTACGCTCATTTTATGAACCAGTATTAATCTGATATTTTCAGACCGGGAAGAGAACAAAGATATTGTTCATTATTCCGGTCTAGAACTTACCTTCGAGCCGGAGGCTAAAGTTTCTTTGAGGCTGAATATCACCGGGACGGCTCATATATTCAGTGTTGGGAAAGTTCTTAACCACTGCTGAAAGGCTCAGGGCACTGTTTAGCCTGTATCCTAAACTCGCATCAGCAGTAAAGACCGCCCTGTTATTATTGTTCCAGTAGTCATAGAATCCCGGCAGAATCTCTTCCCTGGTCATCGGATTAAGAAAGACATCGTCGATATTCAATATCCTGGATCTGGCATATAGGGTCAGGCCGGCCTCAATCTTTTTCATTGATGACTGGATTGAGAGTTTTCCGGAGTGTTTTCTTCTGTATTTAAGGTAGTTGCCGGTATTCTCTCCATGCTGTGTGTATTCGACGGGATACAGGTATGTGTAACCTCCGTTGACTATCGTGTTGAGGGAACCGGTTTTTATATCGAGTGTAAATTCAAATTCACCTCCGTATACCCTCGACTGTTCGACATTGGCAGCCTGAAAACCGAAATCGGGGTTTTCACCGTGAGGGTCTGTGTAATACGAAAATACATATTCAATCATATCTTCATTCCCCGATACGAACAATGCAAGATCAGCCTGTCCGCTTACCTGTCCGATACTCAGTCCCTGTTTTATTCCGATTTCGGAACTCCACCCCGACTCGGACTTAACATCAGGGTTGGGAAATATTCTGACCGATCCAAGTGATGTTGAGGCATATTTTTCAGCTACGGAAGGATAGCGATAGCCCTGACCAAATGAGGCCCTCAGGAAAGTAAGGGTGGCGACCTGCCAGTTCAGACCTGCCCTGAAGACGGGAGTAAGTTTATCGTTCAACCCGTCGAGACGGTTATGTTCCAGTCTTACACCGGCAACCGCTTTGAGATTATCGAGTGGTTTAAGTTCAACCTGACTGAAAGCAGCTATGTTCAGGCCCGTATGATCGCCGTAAAACATCGATCTGACATCGCTGATAGTGCCGGAAAATCCCGAGGTGAGATCGATGATATGGTTCAGTTTCAGCAAGAGCTGGTATTCCGAATAGAGGGAGTTGGCACCGCTGTTATTCTGGACCCTCACAGGGAAGGTATTGAAGGCCGACTGGAACCTCATTTTCAGGTCATGCCTGAGTCGGTCATTTTTTTTGAAAGTTATGAAAGGGTCGACAGTAAAAAAGTTACCGTTGACCTCAGCAGCCGTTGAAGGATTCTGTTTAAGTGCCCCGTTTGTTGCGTCTTCCCACAGCACGAAGTCCATCTTGTTTGTAAACCCGCCACTGAGATTGACACCATATGACAGCCCGGTAACTTTGCCGTTATTGTGCTTCAGCCTGATCGAGATTCTGGCTATCTTCTCATCATTGAGCCTTCTGTATCCATTATCGAGTAGTAATCCGGCGCTTATTCCAAGCGATGTGTTTCCGATTCTCCGCATATGTGAGAATGAAGCTGAAGAGAAGAACCTGGGAGAGTTCCACCAGATCCAATCCCTGTTAGCCGGTTTTCCGTAAACGCCGGCTTCGGTATAAAAACGGGTCTGCGGAAGGTTTGATGCATCGGCCGACCTGAAGTTAATAACTCCGTTCAGGGCAGAAGATCCATAGAGCACCGAAGACGCTCCCTTGATTATCTCGACCTGCGATATATTTTCGAGGGGAAGGAACTGCCATTTAACATTTCCGGCATCGGCTGATGCCATTGGTAACCCGTCGATAAGTGCAAGTACCCGACTTCCGACTCCGTAACTGAAGCCGCTGCCACCCCTTACGGAGGCCTGGCCGTCGAGAACTTCTATACCGGGTGTCTTGTTTATAAGTTCCTGAGCATCAGAAATGTGGTTGGCTGAAAGAAAAGAAGACCTGATGATGTTCATCGAAACCGATTGTTCGGCAATTTTCTGCTCATTACGGCTGGCACTTACAACGATCTGGTCGATCTCACTGATCTTTAGTACCAGTTCAACATTAAGTTCTGCATTTTCACCGTCTGAAAGGTTGATTTCCCTTGTCAGGGTTTCATATCCGACAAGTTGAAATGTGATACGTATCCTGCCGGGCCTGGTATTAATTAAGTAGGTGCCGTCGTTGTTGCTCACGGTCCCGAGGTTTTCCCCGTAAATAACATAAGCCCCGGGAAGGGGCTCACCTGTGTTTTTATCAGAAATTTTCCCCCTTATGGTACTTTCGCCGAAAGTACCATAAAGAGGAGTTAAAAGAAACAGTAACAGATATGCGATAAACAACCGCATTATTGTGCACTGAATGTCATTTCAATTGTTATCGGATTCTGAAGATCCTCCGGATTTGGTACCAGAGCCTGCAGTTTAAGGGTTGATGAGGTTAACTCAAGAATACTGCACGTAATTGGCAAAGGAAGAGTTTCCGAATTGATAGTGATTTTTGTCTCATCAGAATTGAAGGCCCATTCTCCCTCGAAGCTGCCGAAAGTTCCGGTGCCGTCGGTCTTAAACTTTGCCACTCCCGAAAAACCCTCAAGCATACCACCGGGTCCGGTTGCATCCACACCATTTGCAAGAAGAGATTCGGCTTCCCATGTCGTGCCCGTCAGAAGCTCATAGCGTTCTGATTCCTTTTCCTTACACGAAAACATTAATACTGTCACTGAGATAAGTAAAATAGAAAAAAGTTTTTTCATAGCGGATATGTTTTAAGTTTCACGAGCCGGCAAATTAACAATTTATTGCCGTTTATAACTTCAAAAATAATAAATTTCGCTGACAGTTTTAATAGCATACGACAATGCTCCATTCTACAGGGCCGTTCCGGATTCCACTGACAATATGATGACCATTCCGGCCGGACATGCAAATGAAAACAGTGCTAATGACAGTTTATTTATTTTGTTCACTATTTTTGAAAAATACTGTCAGGGCAAAAACCTGATGTCAGTAATTTCATGTGGCGGAGTTATGACTTAAGGCAGGGTATGAGAATAGTATTCAGAAAACCACAAGGTATATGAAAAAAAGAGCTTTAATAACAGGAGCCTCAGGAGGCATAGGACTGGAGCTTGCAAAAATACATGCCTCAAAGGGTGATGATCTTGTCCTTGTGGCCAGAAGCATTGATAAACTTGAAAAGATAAAAGAGGAACTGGAGAAGAAATACGGGATTGATATCAGGATACTGGCAAGAGATCTGGCAATAAAGGATGCTGCGAAGGAAGTATTTGATATAATGGAAGATGAGGGACTTTATGCGGATTATCTTATTAATAATGCCGGTTTCGGCGATTCCGGACTTTTCCACGAAAGCAATTGGGAAAAGCAGGAAAAGATGGTTTCGCTTAATATTACAGCCCTGATGCATCTGACCTGGCTGATTTTACCAGGTATGATAAAAAGGGGCGAGGGCAGGATCCTGAATATTGCATCAACGGCTGCATTTCAACCGGGACCCACTATGTCGGTCTATTTTGCATCGAAGGCTTTTGTCCTTAGCTTCTCAGAAGCAATTAATAATGAACTGAAAGACGAGGGTATAACTGTCACGGCTCTTTGCCCGGGCTCGACTGACACAGGTTTTCATGCAGTGGTCCTTGGCGATCCATCCCTTGTCAGGCCCCGCAGGATGGATCCGGCATCTGAGGTTGCCCTTAAGGGTTACAGGGCGATGATGAAGGGCAAACCAGTTGTGATCCATGGTCTGAGAAACTACCTGATGGCAAATGCCGTAAGATTTCTTCCCCGTGGTCTGATAGTAAAAATGGCAAGAAAGATACAGGAAGAAAAAAACCATTAAGGGAATCTTTGACAGCTTCCTTCAGTCTCCTGCCCGGAATATGAGCAACCGTAAAGCAAATGCTATGCTGAAAAGCAGGAAAGGTTCTTTGTAAAAAATGGCCTTCATTACTGACAAATGATTTTGAATTTTTTATTTTTACTTTGTTAACACGATCGTGGTGGTTTTACTTCGGGCAGTCTTAATGAAAATAATTCTGCGCCCCGGATCATATTATTCGGAAATAAACATAGCCAGCCGGGAGTAATGCATCCGGTCGTGTCGGTGATATCAAGAAATAACCAAAACCATAAATGATATGTCAACCCGAAGAGAATTTATCCAGAAGACAGCCATGGGAGCTGCAGCTGTAACTCTTGGTGCAAAGAGTTATTCCCGTGTTCTTGGTGCCAACGACAGAATACGTGTTGGAATTGTGGGATTTTCAGACCGGTTCAGGTCGTCTCTCTCACCTTCTTTTTTAGCCTATGCCAATGAGTTGAACTTCGAATTTACTGCAGTTTCTGATAGCTGGAGCACGCGTCGTGAAGAGGCCGATGCCTTTTTCAGACAGAAAGGGATCAATCTCCGGCTTGCCAGAAACAATGAGGAGTTGTATGAAGGAAAAGACACAGATGCCGTGATAATAAGTACAGCTGATTTTCAGCACGCGCTTCATTGTGTCGAGGCTGTTGAAGCAGGGAGGGACGCCTATGTCGAGAAGCCTTTTGCCGAGACAATGGCCGATGCACATGTTGCCAGGAAAGCTGTTCAGAAAACCGGAAAGATAGTCCAGATAGGTTCGCAGAGAAGAAGCGCAGCGAACTATATTGCTGCCGATGAGTATATAAAATCGGGTAAGTTTGGCCCTATTGTTATGGTTGAGATGTCATGGAACGTCAATCAGCCCGGCCGCTGGAGGAGACCTCAGCTAACCTCTGTTATCAGGGAAGCCGATACCGACTGGAAGAGATTTCAGATGAACCGGCCCCAAGCTGCATGGGATCCGAGGAAATATCTTGAATACAGACTTTTCTGGCCCTACTCCTCGGGTATACCGGGTCAGTGGATGGCACATCAGATAGATACGGTACATTGGTTTACCGGACTTGCCCACCCAAGAAGCGTGGCTGCAAACGGCGGCATCTACCTGTGGAAGGATGGACGTCAGAACTTCGACACCATGACTGCTGTGTTTGACTATGGCGATCCTAACGATCTGTCCTCAGGCTTCCAGGTCGTTTACTCGTCGCGTTTCACCAATGAGGCTGGCGGCACCAGGGAACTATATTATTCCAACGGAGGTATGCTTAACCTTGATACAAACAAGATTACAAATACAGGAGGCTTAAGGGAGAATGATGCCAGAGCCATGGGCATGAAACCTAACCTTCTCGAACCATTCGACCTGCCCGGCATGAAGGTTGAAACCGGGGCTAACACCGGGTCAGATCCTATGACAAATGCCCATATGAAAAACTGGATGGAATGTGTGCGCGACCGTAAAAAACCCAATGCGGATATCGTTGCAGGATATAACCACTCCATTGCAAACATAATGACAACAGCCTGCCTGAGAACAGGAGAAAGGGCAACCTTCGACGAAAAGACGCAGGAGGTAATGGCCGGAGGAAAAGTGTTCCAGTATTGATTATTGAACTTAGTCAACCATAGCTTTTAATGTTTGAGATAATTATTTATAAATTAAAATTCTGATAGACAATGGAAAGAGAGAGATTTTCGGGAGCTGGAGTAGTGTTTCTGGCGTTTGTTTTATTGTTTTCAATATCCTTTGAAACCTTTGCTGCTCCAAAGGGGAAACAGCAGTATTATGAGATCAGGGTATACAGTGTAAAACAGTCATCACAGTCGGAGAGGGTTGATAATTATCTCCGTAATGCTTTTATACCTGCCATGCACAAGGCAGGGATAGCTAAAGTAGGAGTATTTAAACCCATCGAGAGTGATACCGCTTACGGGAAGCTTATATATGTTTTTATTCCTTTCAAATCGATGGATCAGTATCTTAAGCTTCCTGACATTCTGAAGAAGGACAGTGAGTACCAGGAGAATAGCAGGAGTTTTGTAAGTGCCCCGTATAATGATCCTCCGTTTGTAAGATATGAGAGCATTCTTTTAAAGGCTTTTACAGGTATGCCACAGTTTGTTGCTCCATCATTTGATACACCGGCCGGGGAACGCATCTATGAACTGCGCAGCTACGAGAGTGCTACCGAGCATCTTGCTTCGCAGAAGATGAAGATGTTCAATGAAGGTGAAATAGAACTCTTTAAACAGCTTGATTTCAATCCGGTATTCAGTGCCCAGGTTCTCGCCGGAAAGCAAAAGCCCAACCTTATGTATATGACATCCTTCAGGGATATGACTTCACATGATGACAGATGGAAATCCTTCAGGACTGCTCCGGGCTGGACCAAACTTTCAGCTGTTGAGGAATTCAAAAACACTGTATCCAAATCACACATTATGCTTGTTCACCCGACATCATATTCTGATTTCTGACAGTCGGATAAAAACCAATAGAAAAAAAGACCGGCTCAACAGAGCCGGCCTTTTTTTTATCATAACCAGACAGATCTCATGAAGGGAATGAGATGCTGGCAATAGCTTTTTCAACTTCCTGGTTAGTCATTTCATGATCGGGAAGATTATTGTCGAAGAACTTCTCATAGGCTGAGATGTCGAAATGGCCGTGACCGCTGAGGTTGAAGAGGATGGTCTTTGAGACACCCTCGAGATCTGCTCTTCTGGCTTCATCGAGGGCACCGGCGATAGCGTATGATGATTCAGGGGCCGGAAGTATACCTTCTGTCCTTGCAAACAATACTGCTCCTTCAAAGCATTCTCTCTGCATTTTTGCCTTGGCTTCCACATAGTTATCTTTCAGAAGCTGGCTTACAAGAACACCGGCGCCATGATACCTGAGACCTCCTGCATGTATCTTCTCCGGGATGAAATCATGTCCAAGTGTGAACATCGGGAGCAGCGGGGTCATGCCGGCTGAATCGCCATAGTCGTACATAAATTTTCCCTTGGTGAGTTTCGGACATGAGGATGGTTCAACAGCCACGAGTCTGGTTTTCTTACCCTGGGTAATCACTTCCCTGAGGAAAGGAAATGCTATTCCTGAGAAGTTGGATCCTCCTCCGAAGCAGCCTATTACAACATCGGGATAATCTCCTGCCTTTTCCATCTGCAGAAGTGCCTCCTGGCCTATGATAGTCTGATGGAGAGCAACATGGTTAAGTACGCTGCCCAGCGAGTACTTTGTGTAAGGATCGGATGCGGCTATTTCCATTGCTTCCGAAATTGCAATACCAAGGCTGCCAGGGGAGTCGGGATTCTGTTCGAGGATTCTTCTCCCGGCGGCTGTCATTGTAGAAGGAGACGGGATTACCTTGGCATTGTAGGTATTCATAAGAAGCTTGCGCCCGGGTTTCTGGTTGTAGCTGACCTTAACCATGAAGACGAGCAGTTCGAGCCCAAAGTGCTGGCAGGCAAAGCTCATTGCGCTTCCCCACTGACCAGCTCCGGTCTCGGTGGTTATCTTGCGGACTCCTTCCTTCTTGTTGTAGTATGCCTGGGCTATAGCAGTATTTGCTTTATGGGAACCCGAATAGTTTCCTCCTTCGTACTTGTAATAGATCCTGCTTTTTGTTCCAAGAGCTTTTTCAAGATTGACGGCCCTTAACATGGGTGAAGGTCTATAGCTGAAGTACATGTCGCGAACCTCATCGGGAATGTCAATATATCTTTCAGCCGACATCTCCTGTTTTATCAGCTCAACGGGGAAAACGGCGGCCAGGGCTTCCGGGCCAATGGGCTGACGGGTAACAGGATGCAGGGGAGGCATCGGTTTGTTGGGCATGTCAGCCACAATGTTATACCATTGACGTGGCATCTCATTTTCGCTCAGTAAAATTTTTCGGTTATTTTCCATTGTTTCTAATATTAAGTAGTAATTAGTATGAATTTTTTAATAAAAAAAGGCACGCTGTGAACAGCGTGCCTTTTCATAAATATCTTTTGTGGTTATATAACGGCCTGTTTCACAGCTTAATTGTTGTAGCTGCGCCAAGACCAGATATATAACCTCATGCTTTTCATTTGTGTCAGTCTGTTATTTCAGTTTTCATTCTTTTCCGGTTTCCCGGACAAATCCACATTCCCTTCAAATTTTATTCCTTGTTCCAGGAAATAATGAATATTATGATGTCAAAAGTAATGTTTTTTTCTAATTTCAAAACAAAAACTCAGGTTTTTTTGCTTTTTTTTATTTCAGGGGTACTTTTTGCTAATAATTTCTTTTACGGCCGGGACCATGAGTTCATTCATTGATCTTTGCGCCAATCATCCTGAGGTCGTCGAAGAATCCGGGATATGATTTCCCGATGGAATGCGAATCGCGGATCGATACTTTTCCGCTCGCTCCCAGAGCCGCTACTGCTACAGCCATTGCTATCCTGTGATCGTTATGCGATTCGGTTGCAGCGCCCTGTACCGTTCCTCCTGTAATCTTCATAAGGTCACCCGATATTTCGATTGTGATACCCAGTTTCCCGAATTCATCTTTCAGGGCACCGGCCCGGTCACTTTCTTTATGGGCAAGTCGCGATACGCCTTTTACCACAGATACCCCCCTGCAACATGCTGCCAGGGCAGCAAGGGGAGGGAAGAGGTCGGGAGAATCGGTGGCATCGAAAGTGAAGGAGTTCATTTCGGACCGTGAGACTTCAATATAATCGCTTCCTAAGGATAATCTGGCTCCGGCATCATGAAGTGCTTTGAGGATTGCTTTATCGCTCTGCGCACTGTTGGGTCTCAGGCCAGTCACCCTGAGATTGCCGTTTATTGCACCGGCAACCAGCAGGAATGCTCCGCCGCTCCAGTCACCTTCAACTTCATATTCGCGGGCTCTGTAGCTTTGTTTTCCAGGTATCCTGAAAGACCTGTAGTTTTCGTTCTGAGCTTGGATACCAAAATCCTTAAGGATATCCAGGGTCATGTCAATATATGGTTTGCTTTTCAGGTCCCTGACAAGGATTTCGGAGTCGTGTTCTGCCAGGGGGAGGGCAATCAACAGTCCTGTAAGCAGCTGAGAGCTTACAGAGCCGTCAATTTCAATTTTTCCTCCCCTGATGGGGCCCCTGACGGTCAGAGGGAGGTATCCATCCCTGCTGCTGAAGCTTACGCCCAGCTGTCCGAGGGCTTCGCCTATCATCGACATGGGCCGGTTTTTGAGGGATCCCGATCCTGAAAGAGTGATGGTATCAGGATAGAGAGCAGCCACGGGAGTGAACATTCTGATTGCAAGACCTGATTCACCGCAATTCAGCTTGTTCTCTTTAACCTCGAAGCCTCCCGAGATTTTCATTTCGCCCGGTTTGGGTTCCACTTTTGCTCCCAGGCCCACGGCAATACTCATTGCTGCCAGTGAATCATCACAATAGGAAGGATTCCTGATTATGCTCTGTCCGGATGCAAGCATTGCGGCTGCAATAGCTCTCTGGGTCATGCTTTTTGATGAAGGGGCCTTTAGGTTTCCTTCCACAAATGATGGTTCTACAATTCTTTCCATGTTTCGAAATGCTGTTTTTCAGTCTTCCTTCTTTATGCCGTTGTTCATTATTTTCATCTGGTGGTTGATGGATTCCTGATGGATAGCTTTAAAGATTGTATCAATGACTTCAGCACTAAGACCTTTTGCCACACCTTTTGCCAGAACCTTTTTCATGGTCTCATCCCACCGTACACTTTGCAAGATAGTAATATTATTGTCCTTTTTATATGCTCCAATGGTTTCGGCTACTTTCATTCTCTGTTCGATGATATCCAGAAGGTGGTCGTCGTAAAGGTCGATCTGTTGTCTGAGTTCGCCCAGTACATCGAGTATTTTCGGGTCGGAAGCAACAGGATTACGCATAACAAGCCGGCTGAGAAGCTCTTTGAGGTCGTTTGGGGTAAGCTGTTGTGCGGCATCACTCAGGGCTTTATCGGGATTGATATGTGATTCGATCATGAGGCCGTCGTAGTTGAGGTCCATCGCCTTCTGGGAGATCTCATGAAGATACAGACGCGATCCCGCAATATGGCTGGGATCGCAGATTAAGGGCAGATCAGGCATCCGTCGGCGGAGCTCAATAGGCAACTGCCAGTTGGGCTGATTCCTGTAGGTGGTTTTTTCATACGATGAAAAGCCCCGGTGTATTGCACCAAGATATGTTATCCCTGCCTTTGCTATACGTTCAATGGCACCCATCCATAACTCAATGTCGGGATTTATAGGATTCTTTACCAGAACCATCACGTCGACACCGTTAAGGGCGTCGGAGATTTCCTGTACAGTGAAGGGGTTTACCGAGGTTCTGGCTCCGATCCATAACAGGTCAATACCATATTTCAGGGCCTCATATACATGTTTTTCATTAGCCACTTCAGTGCCTACAAGAAGCCCTGTCTCCTGCTTGACTGTCCTTAGCCATTTTAATCCTTCGACCCCGATTCCTTCAAAGGAGTTTGGTCTGGTCCTGGGTTTCCATATGCCGGCCCTGAAAACAGAAGTCTCCTTAAGCGCAGCAAGTTGCTTTGCCGTTTCCATCACCTGTTCCTCACTCTCGGCACTGCACGGACCCGTAATCAGGAAAGGTCTGCCTTTGTAGCCTCTCCAATCCTTAATGACCGAAGTCTTAACACTCTGTTCCATAACTTGATATTTTTAATGTAGTATTTTTCTTATTTTATTGGCCTCTTCCATGAGGTCAAGCAAACCTTTCTTATCCCTTTCGGCTATCATCTTTCTGAAAAGCTTCATCTTTTCTATATAGGTATCCATGACTTCAATTATAAATCCGGAGTTTTCAAGAAAGATGGGAGCCCAGGTATCGCCATTACTCTTTGCCAGACGGACTGTGCTTTCAAAACCTCCGCTGGCAAGTGTGAGTATGTTGTGCTCTTCTTTTTCTTTCTCAAGAACACTGAGAGCCAGAGAAAATGAGGTGATGTGCGAGATATGTGAGACATAGGCCACATGAACATCGTGGTCGCTGGAATTCATATATACTTTTTTCATGTTGAGGATGTCGAGCATCTTTTCAATAAGAGAGAGAGCATCCTTATCACTCTTTTCAGGATCGCAGATGATGGCAGGCTTATAATCAAAGAGCCTTCCTATGGCGGCAAGTGGACCCGAGTACTCGGTTCCTGCCATGGGGTGAACTGCTACAAAACGTCCCCTGCCCGGATGGCTATCTGATACCCTGGCTATGCTGGCTTTCGTTGAACCCATATCTGCCACAACTTTATCTGTGCCCTGAATCCTGTCGAGGATCCCCGGGAGCATCAGGCAGTTGGCGTCAACCGGAGTGCAAAGGATGATGAGGTCACTTCTGTCGACAGCATTTTCGAGTGTGTCGTTTTCATCAACCAGGCCGCAAAGCAGGGCAATATTCTGATGCTGTGGATTGGCGTCCACGCCGATGATCCGGTCGGCAAAATTCCTTTTTCTAAGGTCGATCATCAGGGAACCACCTATTAGTCCAACTCCTATAACAGCTATTATCATATATAATATTACTTTAAAATTATGATTGTTTTTGTTTGAGGTATTGTCTTATCCTTTCGGCTGCTTCTCCAAGCCTCTTTTCTGTGGCACACAGCGATATCCGTATAAAGCGGTCGCCGTTGCTCCCGAAGATGAATCCCGGTGTCAGGAAGACATGTGTGTTATTCAGGATGTCTTCAACGAAATCCTCACAGGATTGAACCTCCCTGGGAAGCCTGCCCCACAGGAACAGACCCACCTGTTCACTGTCATAACTGCACGAAAGGAGGTCCATTATTGATCCTGCAATTTTCCTCCTTTCCCTGTACTTCTTATTGACCACATCATACCATGATTCGGGATTGCCCAGGGCTTCAGCGGCAGCCAGTTGCATGGGAAGGAACATACCCGAATCCATATTGCTCTTTACCTTTATGACACTTTTCAGGTATTCACTGTTGCCGCCCAGCATACCAATTCTCCACCCGGCCATATTATGTGATTTGCTGAGCGAATTCAGTTCGAGTGCCACATCCCTGGCACCATTTACGGCAAGTATGCTGTTGTACTCCCTGTTCAGTATAAAACTGTAGGGATTATCATTGACAATAAGTATGTTCTTCCGATGCGCGAAACTGACAAACTTTTCGAGCAACTTCATCGAACCGCGTGTACCTGTCGGCATATGAGGATAGTTGATCCACATCAGTTTCACTCTTTCAATATTCTCATTTTCAAGTGATTCAAAATCGGGTTCCCAGCCTCTCGACTCCATGAGGTCATAATATCTTATCTTCCCTCCGGTGAGCTTTGTAACAGAGCTGTAGGTGGGATAACCCGGATTAGGGACAAGGACCTCATCACCCGGATCAACGAAAGCCATACTTATATGCATTATGCCTTCCTTGCTGCCGATAAGCGGAAGTATCTCACTCTCAGGGTCAAGCTTTACATTGAAATACCTTAGATACCAATCTGAAAAAGCTTTTCTCAGGGCTGGTGCCCCTATGTAGCTCTGATAGCCGTGGACATCAGGTCTGGCAGCTTCAGAGGCAAGGCGTGCTATTGTATTTTCTGAAGGAGGCTGGTCGGGACTTCCTATGCCGAGGTTGATGACATCGGCGCCATCATTTTTCATTCTGTCAATCTGTCTCAGCTTAGCCGAGAAATAGTATTCGCTGACACTTTCAGTCCTTATGGCAGGTTTAACTTTCATATAGCATGTCTCCTTTATTGTATATTCCAAGAACCTCAAGGTTATTTGTGTATTTGTCAAGAACGTCCGTTATAACTTTTACATCCGCATCGGGTGGCAATTCCAGATCGAGGTAGAACATATATTCCCATTCCCCGTTTAGCCTTGGCACCGACTGGATCTTCGAAAGGTTAATGTCGAGGCCGGCCAGCATAACAAGTACCGTGGCCAGAGATCCGGGCCTGTGATTGGTCGCAAAGCAGATTGAGATCTTATTTCCTTCACCAGTACTTTTATCTTCACTGCCGACAACAAGAAAACGGGTGTAGTTCTTTTTATAAGTTTCTATTCCGGCAGCCAGTATCCCGAGCCCGTAGATTTCAGCTGCCTTGGCCGATGCTATTGCTGCTATTTTCTTCAATTTGTTTTCACTGATTAACCTGGCGCTGCTGGCAGTATCGTCGGTTTCCACCAGGGTAATGCCCGGATACTGGTTCAGAAAGGTCATACATTGAGCAATTGCAATGGGATGCGATCTGATCTGCCTTATATCGCCAATTGTCTGTCCGGGAAGAGCCATCAGATTCTGAACAACCCGCAGGTTGTGTTCTCCAAGTACCTTCATACCCGATTCCCGTATGAGATTGTAGTTGTAAAGCATGCTTCCCGATCGGGCATTTTCTATTGCTATCATGGCCAGATCGGCATTTCCCTCCTTTACGGTAGCCAGGGTCTGATCGAATGTCGGGCATGGCACTATTTCAATGGTTTCCGTCTTGAAATACTGTCTTGCTGCGACCTCGTGAAAACACCCGTGTTCTCCCTGTATTGCTATTTTCATCAGAATAAAATTTTGTTTTTTATGGTTTTAAGAAACCGACATGTATAAGAAAAATCTTTTTGAGGTTTTTGCATGCAATACATATGGATCCCATTTTTTAAATCAAAAAAAAAGGGCCCCGCTTTCGGGACCCTTGTTTCATATAATTTCTTATCTGTATACAAAAATCCCCTATCTCTTTTTAAAATAAAAAAAGGAATAAAAAAAGAAGAAGAAGTAGTTGTTTACAGTATTCATTTTTTCGCGTTTCTTTTGTACAAAAGTAGTTGAAAATTTAAAAAATCAAAAAAATATTAATAAATCTTACTTTTATTTTAAAAATCCACACTGGTCAGATATCGGTCACGACAGGTTTCCTATGTTTCCGCTGACAGGAAGTATCCACGTCAACTGACAGAATAATTTCTCAGACAGGTCTTATTTTTCATGCCTCGACCTGAGAATCTTTTCAATATCGGTAAAGGTCATGTTCCTTGACCTGAGAAGTATAAGAAGGTGATAAAGCAGATCGGCTGCTTCATTAACGAAAAGATCGTCGTTATTATCCATGGCCTCTATTACCAGTTCAACAGCTTCTTCTCCCACCTTCTGAGCCATCTTGTTCGCGCCCTGTTTGAATATTTTGTTTGTGTATGAATCCTTTACATCATCACTGATCCTCTGTTCGATTATCTTCTCGAGACTGTAAATAAAGCCTTTGGCCGTTTCTTCACCGAAGCATGAAGTTGATCCGGTGTGACAGACCGGGCCGGCCGGATCTACTTTGATAAGAAGGGCATCATTATCGCAGTCTGTTTGTATATCTTTAATATACAGAAAATTACCCGATGTCTCTCCCTTGGTCCATAATCTTTTCTTCGTGCGGCTGTAGAATGTCACACGTCCTTCTTCGATACTTTTGCAGTAGGCTTCTTCATTCATATAGCCTGTCATCAGTACCTGAAGAGTATTATAGTCCTGTATTATGGCAGGGACCAGACCGTTTCCCTTTTCGAAATCTATGTTTATCATGACCTTATTGTATTCTTGTTTTACTTTTGTTTGCTGTAGAAAGCATGATCTGCTTACCGGGCCGGCTATTATAGTCTTACATTGATTTTTCTGGCAGCAAGATATTTTTTCAGTTCCGGAACGGGAATCTCGCCGAAGTGGAAGATGCTGGCAGCGAGGGCCGCACTGCATGTTGTTTTAGTGAATACATCCACAAAGTGGTCCATGGTTCCGGCTCCTCCTGATGCAATTACGGGTATGTTTACCAGTTTACTGATATCCCGGGTAATATCGATTGAGAATCCCGACCTGGTACCATCAGTATTCATCGAAGTCAGAAGTATCTCACCGGCTCCAAGCCGTTCAGCTTTTAAGGCCCAGTCGGTTGCCTTAAGTGAAGTGGCCGTTCTGCCTCCGTCGAGGAACACCATCCATTCGTTACCGACCAGCCTGGTGTCAATAGCAACAACCACGCACTGGCTCCCGAATTCAGCCGACATCTCCGTAATGATCGAGGGGTTCCTTACTGCCGCCGAGTTTATACTAACCTTGTCGGCCCCTGCCTTGATTAAGACCGACACATCCTCAACTGTCTTGATTCCTCCTCCCACGGTGAAAGGCAGGTTTATTTCGGCGGCTATCTTTCTAACAAGGTCAGCAAAGGTCTTCCGTTTCTCTATGGTGGCAGTGATATCAAGGAACACCAGTTCATCGGCCCTTTCTTCCACGTATCTTTTAGCCAGTTCCACGGGATCTCCGGCATCACGGATATCAACAAAGTTGACGCCTTTCACTGTCCTTCCATCCTTTATGTCGAGGCATGGTATGATTCTTCTTTTCAGCATAAGCGGCTAAGTTGTTTGAGGTTTAACAATCCTTCATACAGGGCTTTGCCAATAATGGCGCCTTCGCATCCCAGACTTCTGAGTTCAATAATATTTTCTTCTGTGGTAACGCCTCCGCTGGCAATAAGGTTAAAGTTTACAGTTGCAAGAATGTCCCTGTAAAGTGAAACGGAAGGTCCGAGCAGCATTCCATCTTTTTCAATATCAGTGCAAACGGCATATTTGATACCTTTGAGAACATAGCTTTTAATAAAATCGAGGATATCGGTTTCAGTATTTTCAAGCCAGCTTTCGGTAGATATCTTTCTGTTCACGGAATCGGCTCCGAGTATTATTTTATCGGCGCCGAAGAGCCCGAGCCATTCGAGAAAAAGTGAAGGGTCAGAAGCCGAGATCGTTCCGCATGTCACCTGGTTGGCGCCACAACCGAAGGCGATACGCAGATCGTCGTACGACCTTATGCCTCCGCCGAAATCGACCTTCAGTGAGGTTTTCGATACTATCTGTTCAAGCACTCTGAAGTTGATAATCTTTTTGTTCTTCGCACCGTCAAGGTCAACAAGGTGAAGATATTCTATTCCATGGTCCTCGATCTGTTTTGCCATGTCGAGTGGATCGGCATTATAGATCTTCCTGGTGGAATAATCTCCCCTGGTCAGTCTGACACACTTGCCTTCAATGATATCAATGGCTACTATAATCCTCATAACTCCAGAAAATTCTTTAGTATAATGACCCCTGTTCCTGCTGATTTCTCGGGATGGAACTGGGTGGCATAGAAGTTGTTTTTTCTCATGGCGGCGCTGAAAGGCAGCACATAATCACAGATGGCAACCGTGCACGGGGCAATCTCGGCATAGTAGCTGTGCACATAATACACGTCGTCGCCGGCATTTATTCCTTTGAACAGTTCACCCTTCAGGGCTGAGAAGTTATTCCATCCCATATGGGGTACCTTGTCGAAGGGAGGGAATTTCTTTACAGTCGAATCGAAGATACCAAGGCATCGTGCACTCCCTTCATCGGAGAAACGGCACATCAGCTGAAGGCCAAGGCAGATGCCAAGGACGGGTTGCTTAAGGGACAGGATAGTCTTGTCGAGATTATGATCCTTCAGGTATCGCATGGCTGAACTGGCTTCACCCACACCCGGGATAATCACTTTTTCGGCGCCTGAGATTTCCTTCAGGTCGTCCGTGACTTTATTTTCATAGCCAAGGCGGTCGAGAGCGTTTTTGACCGACAGTATGTTACCGGCATTGTACTTCAGAATAGCGATCATAGTGTTCCCTTTGTTGAAGGCAGGTTATAATTGCCTGTAGGGCTGACAGCCATCCTGAATGCTTTGGCAAAGGCCTTGAATATCGCTTCAGCCTTATGATGGTCGTTGTCACCCTCTGCCCTGATGTTCAGGTTGCAGCAGGCATTGTCGCTGAACGACTTGAAGAAGTGAAAGAACATTTCGACGGGTATCTCTCCTGTCTTTTCGCCTTTAAAAGTGACATCCCATACCAGCCAGGGTCTGCCGCTGAAGTCGATGGCGACCTGTGCCAGCGAGTCATCCATGGGGAGCAGAAAACCGTATCTCTCAATGCCTTTCTTACTTCCGAGAGCTTCTTTTACAGCTTCCCCCAGTGTTATCGCTATATCTTCAACAGTGTGATGAAAGTCGACATGCAGGTCTCCCTTTGCCTTTATCATGAGGTCTGTCTCCCCATGCCGGGCAACCTGTCCGAGCATATGATCGAGAAATCCGATACCGGTATCAATTTCACTTTTCCCGCTACCATCAAGATTTATCCCAACCTTAATGGCGGTTTCCTTTGTTTTCCTTTCGATAAAGGCTTTTCTGGGTTTGGCTTTCAGAAACCTGTAGATCTCGTGCCAGTCGGTGGTATTGAACACTGCCAGAGGTGACGGTTTTGCGCCAATCAGAATTCCGTTGCATCCCAGGTTGGCTGCCAGTTGCATGTCGGTGATCCTGTCGCCTATGACGTATGATGATTTTAGGTCTATTCCCTGTGCTAGGTATTGCGTAAGCATGGCCGTAGCGGGTTTCCTTGTCGGAGCTTTTTCCCCGGGGAAGGTTCTGTCGATAAAGATCTCGGAGAAGACAATCCCTTCGCCCCCCAGTATCTGAAGCATCTTATTATGAGATGGCCAGAAGGTCTCCTCAGGGAAGGAATCCGTTCCCAGACCATCCTGATTTGTCACCATCACCAACTCATAATCCATCTCTTTTACAATGGCCGACAGAGCCGTTATCACACCAGGCAGGAATCCGAATTTCTCTACCGAGTCAACCTGTTCATCCAGGGGCTCTGTAATTATTGTTCCATCCCGGTCAATAAAGAGGACTTTTTTCATCTGGCAAGTTTCTTAATAGTTTTGATGAGTTTATCATTTTCAGTCCGTGACCCCACTGTTATCCTCAGACAACCCTCTGCTATCCTGTTCCTGTTCCTTATAATGATCTTGCTGCTTTTAAGCTGTTCGTACAGATTATCAGCGTCTTTTACCCTTATAAGTAAGAAATTCGAATCGGAGGGGAATACCTCTTCAATAATACTGATTTTTTTAAGAATGGGAACAATCCGTTTCCTCTCATCAATGATCTTTTTTGTCTGTGTCCGGTAATCATCGATCCTTTCAAGTTTATCAAGAGCAGCTTTTTGGTTGATTGTGCTGATGTTGTACGGAGGTTTCATCTTGTTGAAGTAGCTTATTACCCCGGGTGAGGTAAATGCCATTCCTATTCTTGCCGCAGCCAGTCCCAGTGCTTTGCTGAAGGTCTGCATCACTATAAGGTTGGGATATTTATCTAATGAAAACCTGAAGGAAGGTTTGTCAGAGAAATCATTATAAGCTTCATCGACCACGACCATTCCCCTGAACCGCGATATTATGTTTTCGACTACTGCATGGTTCATGGAGTTGCCCGAAGGATTGTTTGGCGAACATATAAAGATGAGTTTCATTTCCGGGTCATCGAGAAAGGGTGTCACCGATTCCGGATCTATGTTGAAACTCCTGTCGAGATCAACTTTCACAAGCCTTACATCATTGATGGCAGCCGACACCTCATACATGCCATAGGTCGGATGGAATGTAAGGGCCTTATCCTTTCCCGGAGAACAGAAGACCCTGTAGCAGAGATCTATTATTTCATCAGAGCCGTTTCCCAGGAAGATATTCCCGGAAGGAATCTCTTTGATTTTGCTTATTGCTTTCTTCAGTTCCGACTGGTATGGATCGGGGTACCTGTTAAGCTTCCCGTAGGGGTTCTCATTTGCGTCGAGGAAAACACCTTCCTTTCCCTGAAAATCATTTCTTGCACATGAATAGGGGATGAGGGTTCTTACGTTTTCTCTGACAAGCTTATCTAAGTCAAACATTTTTTAAAGAATTAAGTCTGATTGTAACTGCATTCCTGTGAGCTTCGAGCTTCTCGGCTTCAGCCATGATTTCGACGACAGGTCCAAGCCTGATCATCCCTTCAGGTGTAACCTCCTGAAAAGTGATTTTTTTCATGAAGCTGTCGACCGATACACCGCTGAAGTTCCTTGCTGCACCGTTTGTCGGAAGGGTATGGTTGGTACCTGTGGCATAATCGCCTGAACTCTCGCAGCTGTAATTACCGAGGAATACCGATCCGGCGTTTGTCACTTTCGCGGCAAATGAAGCTGCCCCGGCAACGGCAAGTATAAGGTGTTCGGGGGCGTAGATATTACTGAAACGAATGCAGTCGGCTACCGAAGGAAGGAGGATGGCCCTGCTTTTCTCAAGTGATCTGACTATAATATTCTTTCTTGGAAGTGATTCAGTCTGTCTTTTAATTTCAGCAGTTACATCACTGATCACCGACTCATTGTCAGTGAGCAGGATTACCTGGCTGTCAGGTCCGTGTTCGGCCTGCGAAAGGAGGTCGGCAGCCACGAATGCCGGAACCGATGTGGAATCCGCGATAACAAGCACTTCGCTGGGTCCGGCAGGCATGTCGACCGGAACACCGTCGAGCTGAACCAGTTCCTTGGCCATGGTGACGTACTGGTTCCCGGGTCCGAAAATCTTGTCAACGGAGGGTATGGTCTCAGTCCCGTAAGCCATGGCCGCAATAGCCTGTGCACCTCCTGTTTTGAATATGGCTGTGACTCCCGTGACGGATGCGGTATAAAGGATCACCGGATTTACAGTGCCATCAGTTCCGGGAGGAGTGCACATTATGATATCGCTGCAGCCGGCCAGCCGGGCCGGGATGGCAAGCATCAGTACCGTTGAGAAAAGGGGAGCGCTTCCGCCGGGTACATAAATACCCGCTTTTTCAACAGGAACGCTCTTCCTCCAGCATCTGACGCCATGAGTCGTTTCCACAACGGGCTCAGTGGACAGCTGGACTGAATGAAAACGTGTTATGTTTTCCCTGGCAGTAAGGATGGCTTTCTTAAGGTCATCAGGGACCTTAAGTACGGCTTTTTCTATCTCCTCAGGTTTCACACGGAGCGAACCCGGGAGGATCCCGTCAAACATCTCTGAAAATTCAGCAAGGGCCTTATCTCCTTCAGTCCTGACACGGCCAAGGATTTCACGGCATTTCCGTTCAAGGTCCTTCCTTTCTATTACCGGCCTGCGGCAGAGTGCCTTCCATTGACCGGGGTCAGGCAATAAAACGGTTTCCATTAAATTATCATTTTCTCAATTGGTATGACAAGAATCCCTTCAGCGCCTGCTTTCCTGAGCTGGCTGATTCTCTCCCAGAAATCATCCTCCCTGACAACGGAGTGAAGGCTGCACCAACCCTCTTCGACAAGAGGTAATATGGTCGGGCTCTTCATTCCCGGGAGTATCCTGCAGATCTCCGGAATGGCATCCTGGGGAGCGTTAAGAAGGATATACTTGTTTTCCTTTGCATTCTTGACAGCCCTGATCCTGAAAAGCAGCCTTTCGAGAATCTCCTTTTTACCTTCGTCGAGGTGGCGGTTGGCTATTATCACAGCCTGGCTCTTCAGTATGGTGACCACTTCCTTCAGGCCGTTTGAAAGCAGTGTTGTGCCAGAGCTTACTATGTCACACACTGCATCGGCCAGACCTATGCCGGGAGCAATCTCAACGCTTCCGCTGATCTCCTCGATCTGTGCCCTGACATTGTTCTTTTTAAGGTAGCCAGTAAGCAGGTTCGGATAACTGGTTGCTATCTTCTTGTCCATGAGATACCCGGGACCGGTGAAAGTATCCTCCTTGGGGATTGCCAGGCTAAGACGGCAGTGGGCAAAGCCCAGTTGCTCAAGGATATCAACATCCTTGTCATTCTCATATACCATGTTCTCCCCGAGAATTCCGATATCGGCTACCTGCTGTTCAACGTACTGTGGTATGTCGTCATCCCTGAGAAACAGAACCTCGATAGGGAAGTTACCGGCAGCCGACTTCAGGACATTTGCCCCGTTAGAGATCTTTATCCCGCATTCTTCCAGAAGCTTGCGTGAATTCTCACTCAGGCGGCCTGTCTTCTGGATTGCAATTTTAAGTACACTCATTTTAAGTAATTTTATTTAGCCGGGCTGATCCGGCAGAAAAAAACCCGCCTGATCAGCTCAGACGGGTTTATGATATTTTGTGTTACCACATATCATTTTCATCTCGCCTGAGAGCAAGTATGAAGATGATGATGATGAAATAACACTTTACTATTCATTTGTAATTTTTGTGAACACAAAGATATACTTTTTTTAATAATTACAATCCTTTTGCTTAAATAACAAAAAAAGTAACTCCGTCGTGTCTGTGAAAGAGATGATTCTTACCAGGCGTGGATTATCCGGATATTATACTCTTTCAGCAACCAGATCGCCGACTTCGGTAGTTGAATATCCCATCTTTCCCGCTCCCATATCTTTCAGCTTGTTGGCTGTAACATCCATGATTGCATTTTCGATGGCTTTGGCAGCTTTCTCTTCGCCCAGGTGTTCGAGCATCATTGCACCGCTTGATATCGAGGCAAGAGGATTGATAATGTTTTTGCCCGTATATTTCGGGGCTGAGCCACCGATAGGTTCGAACATCGACACTCCCGAAGGATTAATATTACCACCGGCGGCAATACCCATTCCGCCCTGGGTGATGGCTCCAAGATCTGTGATAATGTCGCCGAACATGTTGGTTGTAACAATCACATCGAACCATTCAGGATTCTTGATCATCCACATACAGGTTGCATCAACGTGGTAGTATTCGCGGTTGATATCGGGGTATTCGGCTTTTCCTATTTCATGGAAGGCTCTTTCCCAGAGGTCGAATACATATGTGAGGACGTTGGTCTTGCCGCACAGGGCCAGGGTTTTTCTCTTGTTTCTCTTCCTTGTATAGTCAAAAGCATAGCGGAGACATCTTTCAACCTGCATCCTGTTGTAGACCATGTTCTGAATAGCCACTTCATGGGCGGTGCCCTTCATGGTGACGCCGCCTATTCCGGTGTAGACATCACCTGTGTTTTCTCTTACAACAACATAGTCAATATGTTCCGGTCCTTTGTCTTTCAGCGGTGTTGCAACTCCGGGATAGAGTTTTATAGGACGAAGGTTAATATATTGATCGAGTTCAAACCTTAGTTTCAGTAATATTCCTTTTTCAAGAATTCCCGGTTTTACATCAGGGTGACCGATAGCTCCCAGGAAGATTGAATCAAATTTTTTGAGCTCTTCAGTAGCGTTGTCAGGAAGGATCTCACCGGTTCTCAGATAACGATTGCCTCCGAAATCAAAATCATGGAAGTCAATTGAAAATCCGTATTTTATAGCGGCAGCTTCAAGAACTTTTTTACCTTCTCTTACGACTTCCGGGCCGGTTCCGTCACCAGCGATAACAGCGATATTGTAAGCTTTTTTCATATTGTTATTCAATTTTATTGTGAATTAGACATTTAAAGTTGAGATGATGTTTCCGGGGGATAGTATCTGTGATTATGATCGTTGAGTCCCTCGATTATGTTAAGCATTCTTTCTGTAGCCTTGATTGCCGATTCAGTCTGGTCGGCATCAAGTCCCTTGGTCCTGAATTCCCTGTTCTTAATTTTCCATGAAATAACAGTCTCTACAAAAGCATCCGTTTTCCCTCCCGGAGGGATTGAAACCTCGTAGTCGGAAAGGATTGGAAGTTCTTTGCCAAGACGGTCATAGATTATTCTTAATGCTTTCATGAAGGCATCATACTGGCCATCGCCTGAAGATGTTTCCTGGTACAGGTTGCCATCGATATCGATCTGGACGCTGGCAAATGGCTTAAGGCCATATGAAAGGGAAAGGGAGTAATTCTTGATAAAGATCTTGTATTCTGTTGTGTCATCGCCAAGGACATCAGAGATTATGAAAGGAAGATCTTCTGATGTCACATTCTCTTTCTTGTCGCCCAGCTCGATGACTCTTTGGGTTACTTTGGAAAGAGACTCGGGACTGAGGTCGAAACCAAACTCCTCAAGGTTCTTCTTGATTGTTGCCTTCCCTGATTGTTTCCCCAGGGCATATTTCCTTTTCCGCCCGAAGCGCTCGGGGAGGAGGTTGTTGAAATACAGGTTGTCTTTGGTGTCTCCGTCGGCATGCACTCCAGAGGTCTGGGTAAAAACGTTTTCCCCCACAATGGGTTTATTGACGGGGATCCTTATTCCGCTGAAGGTCTCGACCATCTTGCTTGCTTTGGTGATCTCCCTTTCAACGGCATTTATTTCGGCCCCGAGGTGATCACGGAGGACTCCGATGACACTCGAAAGCGGAGCATTGCCTGCTCTTTCTCCAAGTCCGTTGACTGTTGTGTGCACACCTTTGATGCCTGCCCTGACTGCCGAAAAGATGTTCGCAACAGCGAGGTCGTAGTCGTTGTGTGAATGAAAATCAAAATGAATATCAGGATACCTGCCGGTCATTTTACTGCACATTTCATATGTCTGGTCGGGATTAAGTATCCCGAGAGTGTCGGGAAGCATGATCCTTGCTATCTTTTCAGTTTTGAGAGCGTCGACCATAAAGAAGACATAGTCTTCGGAGTTCAGCATGCCATTTGACCAGTCTTCAAGGTAGATATTGACCTCCATGTTCATACGGTCGGCTTTGTTGACGATGGCACGTATGTCACTGATGTGTTGTTCAGGTGTTTTCCTTAGTTGTTTTTCAAGATGGCGCAGGGATCCCTTGCAAAGGAGGTTGATGACCTTTCCTCCTGCATCGTTGATCCAGTTCAGGGAGATATCGCCGTCGACAAAACCAAGTACCTCAACTTTTTGATGAAGATTGTTCTGCCTTGCCCAGTCGGTAATTCTGCGCAGGGCTTCAAATTCGCCGGTCGAGACTCTTGCTGACGCAACCTCTATACGGTCGACCCTGACATCCTTAAGGAGGAGAGAGGCTATATGGAGTTTCTCAGGCGGGGAATAGGATACTCCCTGTGTCTGTTCACCATCCCTGAGAGTGGTATCCATTATTTCAATTTTCATCAGTATATAGTTTTAGTATTCATTGCCTGATGGAATCCACATGGTTGAAGATGACTTATCAGCTAACAGTTGTTGCGTCCTGAATCAATCATGCGGGTCTTATCTCACTTCTTTGTATTGGATTCGAAAGTTGTAATAAGATCTTTTATCTCAAGAAGGTAGTCGATGTCGTCAAGTCCTTTGATCATACATTCCTTCTTCCAGGGATTAATATCGAAGCTTACAGTTGCACCTGTGTCAGGTATGGTAACTGTCTGGTTGAAAAGGTCGATCCTAACCATCGTATCAGGTTTCCTGGCTACAAGGGCAAGAAGGTTCTGCAGGAATTTATCACTGACAACGACCGGCAGAAGACCATTATTCAGAGCATTATTTTTAAAGATATCGGCAAAGAAACTGGAGATGACGGCTCTGAATCCGTAATCATAGACGGCCCAGACAGCGTGTTCACGACTGGATCCGCTTCCGAAATTTTTTCCGGCAACAAGAATCTTTCCGTTGAACCTGTTATTATTAAGTATGAAATCGGGATTTGGTGATCCATCCTTTTCAAACCTCCAGTCGCGGAACAGATTATTTCCGAAGCCATCCCTGGATGTGGCGCTCAGGAACCTTGCCGGTATTATCTGGTCGGTGTCGACATTCTCGAGTGGCAGGGGTACGCAGGTAGATTCCAGTATCTCAAATTTACTTTTTGGCATTTTGTTATTATTATTTTCGTTAGTCAATAAATTCACGCGGATCAGTTATCTTCCCTGTTATGGCGGCAGCAGCAGCAGTGAGAGGACCTGCCAGAAGGGTACGTGCCCCTGGTCCCTGGCGTCCTTCAAAGTTCCTGTTCGAAGTGGAGACTGCATATTTGCCTTCAGGTATCTTGTCTTCGTTCATGGCCAGGCATGATGAACAGCCAGGCTGACGGAGTTCAAACCCTGCTTTTTCAAGAATATCGGCAAGGCCTTCTTTTTTCGCCTGCTGTTCGACAAGTTTGGAGCCGGGCACTATAAATGCTGTAACACCGGGAGCTTTTTGCCTTCCCCTGACCAGGCCGGCGAAAGCTCTGAGGTCTTCAATTCTGCCGTTGGTGCAACTTCCCAGAAACACATAGTCGATGGGATGTCCGGCTATCTTCATTCCCGGTGTAAATCCCATGTATTCAAGAGATTTGAGGAAGGAAACAGATCCTTCACCATTGATGTCGGCCAGCGAAGGTATAGAGTCGTCAATGGCTATTCCCATTCCCGGGTTTGTTCCAAAGGTTATCATCGGCCTGATATTGGCTGCATTGAATTCCAGTTCGCGGTCGAAAACCGCAGCCGGATCACTTTTAAGCTGAAGCCATTCTGCAACTGAGGTCTTCCAGTCCAGGTCTTCCTTCAGCCCGGGTATCTTTTCAAGGTAGCTGATTGTCCTTTCGTCGGTAGCTATCAGCCCTCCGCGAGCACCCATCTCGATGCTCATGTTGCACACTGTCATCCTGGCTTCCATGCTCAGAGCTTCAACGGCAGAGCCGGCAAACTCGACAAAGTAGCCCGTGGCACCGCTGGTTGATATCTGCGAGATGATGTACATTATCATATCTTTGGAAGTCACACTTTTCTGCAGCCTGCCATTGACAGTTATCCTCATCTTTTTTGGTTTGGGCTGAAGGATACACTGGGTGGCAAGAACCATTTCAACCTCGCTGGTTCCGATACCGAAGGCGATGGTACCGAAAGCTCCGTGAGTCGATGTATGGCTGTCACCACACACAATGGTCATACCGGGCCGGGTATATCCCAGTTCAGGTCCGATGACATGAACAATTCCGTTCTTCTCGTGGTTGAGTCCAAAAAGGTTGATCCCGAACTCACTGCAGTTTGCTTCCAGCTGAGCAACCTGTTTCCGCGACAGCTCTTCCCTGATTGGAAGATGCTGATCTTTTGTTGGTATGTTATGGTCGGCCGTAGCAAGGGTCTTACCTGGTCTGAAGACCTTTATCCCTCTGTTCCTCAGACCATTGAAAGCCTGGGGACTTGTCACCTCGTGAATGTAGTGCTGATCAATGTACAGGACATCCGGTCCTCCTTCTATTGAACGAACAACATGGGAGTCCCATATCTTGTCAAAAAGTGTCTTTGCTTCCATTAGCAATATTTTTTCTGTATAGGTTCTTCATGTGATTTCCCTGAGCCACGTCCTGAATTCTGACATTCAGAAACGTGGCTGCAGAGGATCACGTGGGAATAAAATTATCTACTTGATTTTTGAAATTGCGTCAATAAAGGCTTCCACTGAAGCGGTTACGATATCGGTATGGGCTGAGAAACCGTAATAGGTCTTCTCCTCATGTTCTATCTGGATATGAACCTTCCCGATGTCATCACTGCCCTTTGTAATAGCCTGAATAAGGAACTCCTCGAGATGGATAGTTTTGCTTATCAGGTGTTTGACGGCAGTAAATGCAGCATCGATGGGCCCGTTTCCGCTAGCGGTTGAAGTGTGGATCTCACCATTTATCCTTATTCCGACAGTGGCAACAGGGATTGCTGATTTTCCGCATGTCACCTGAAGCTGTTCGAGTTTTAGCGATTTTTCTCCTCCGAACACTTCTCCTGTCAGTATCCTGATATCCTCATCGTTGATCTCTTTCTTCTTGTCGGCAAGGGTAAGGAAACTGTGGTAGATATCATCCAGCTCTTCCTTGCTGAAATTATACCCCAGCAGTTCGAGTCTGTGATTCAGTGCTGCCCTTCCGCTGCGTGCAGTGAGGATGATGGACGAATCTTTGATTCCGACTTCGTGGGGATCGATAATCTCGTAGTTCTCCCTGTTCTTAAGTACTCCATCCTGGTGGATCCCTGAGGAGTGAGCAAATGCATTCCTCCCAACAATGGCTTTGTTAGGCTGAACGGGCATGCTCATCAGGGAGGACACCAGTTTACTTGTACCTGAGATAAGTTTGGAGTTGATATTGGTTACGAGATTCATTGAATGATGACTCTTGAGTATCATTGCGATCTCCTCAAGAGCAGTGTTTCCAGCTCTTTCCCCGATACCGTTCATGGTAACTTCAACCTGGCGGGCGCCGTTAATGATGCCCATGACTGTATTTGCAGTGGCCATTCCCAGGTCGTTGTGGCAATGTGTCGAAATTATTGCCCTGTCGATATTGGGAACATGCTCTTTGAGATATCTGATTTTTGCTCCGTAACCTTCGGGCAGGCAATAGCCTGTAGTGTCGGGAATATTAACCACGGTAGCTCCGGCATCAATCACAGCCTCAATTACCTTAGCAAGATATTCGTCCTCGCTTCTTCCGGCATCTTCGGCATAGAACTCAACATCATCAACAAATTTCCTGGCATATCTTACAGCATCAACGGCTCTCCTGATTATCTCTTCAGGAGTTGTTTTGATCTTGTATTTGATATGAAAGGAAGAGGTGCCAATTCCAGTGTGAATTCTTTTCTTCTTTGCATATTGCAGAGCTTCAGCAGCAACTTCGATATCCTTCTTGACGGCCCTGGTCAGTGCACATATCACGGGATTTGTAATAGCTTTTGATATCTCGACCACCGATCTGAAATCACCAGGGCTTGATATAGGGAAGCCAGCCTCAATAACGTCGACACCAAGAGCTTCCAGGGCCTGGGCCACCTGAATCTTTTCAATGGTATTCAGCTGGCATCCGGGCACTTGCTCTCCGTCTCTGAGGGTTGTATCGAAAATTATTACTTTTTCTTCCATTATTAAGGATTATTATTTTTTACTATTTGGTGGGTCTGAGTTTTCTTACAGACGCGCCGGTTCTCCAGATCTCGGAGTTGCCGAGTTCTTTCAGTTCAGCATCGAGGATTTGTTTGTAATCGGGTGAACCGGTTGATTCAAGAACCCTTACACATTCTTCGCCTGACCTGACTTTATTATACAGATCCTTGAAGACAGGGAGTGTGGCTTCTTTGAATTTCGGGAGCCAGTCGAGTGCACCCCTCTGTGCCGTGGCACTGCAGTTTGAATACATCCAGTCCATTCCTTTTTCGTCGACAAGCCTGATAAGGCTCTGGGTAAGTTCTTCCACAGTCTCATTGAAAGCTTCAGAAGGAGAATGGCCGTTCTCACGGAGGACCTGGTACTGGGCATCCATAATTCCTGCAAGAGCACCCATCAGCACGCCACGTTCACCGGTAAGGTCGCTGTAGACTTCCCTTTCGAAAGTGGTGGGGAAAAGATAACCCGATCCGATGGCGATACCAAGGGCCAGTGTTCTGTCGTTAGCTTTTCCCGTGAAATCCTGGAACACTGAGAAGCTTGAGTTGATTCCGGCACCTGCCAGGAAGTTCCTGCGGACGCTGGTACCCGAACCTTTGGGAGCAACCATAATCACATCAACATCGGCCGGGGGGATTACTCCGGTATGCTCCTTATAGGTGATAGAAAATCCGTGTGAGAAGTAGAGTGCATCACCTTTCTTAAGACAGGGTTTGATCTTTGGCCAGAGTATCCTCTGGGCAGCATCAGACACCAGATACTGGATGATGGTTCCCCTGGTTGCTGCCTCTTCAACAGGAAAAAGGGTTTTGCCCGGAACGAAACCGTCAGCAACGGCCTTGTCCCAGTCAGCTTTGAATTCGGGAGCCTGCCCGATGATAACATTGATCCCGTTGTCTCTCATGTTCTGAGCCTGTGCCGGTCCCTGAACACCGTAGCCGATAACAGCAATAACTTCATCTTTAAGTACTTCACGAGCTTTTGAAAGAGGGAACTCTTCTCTTTTTACAACTGTCTCAAGGACTCCGCCAAAATCGATTTTTGCCATGGTATTAAATTTTAATATGTTAGTTATTATAGTTCTTTTCCAATGTAATCATTTACACTGGTATTCTTAATTAAACATTTCCATTCTATCGGGCCGGTTGGGATTGGCCTCGTCCATTTCCCTGAGGTAGGCATTCAATTCCTTGACCTGCCTGGTAACAGCCACGCGGCCCGATCTGACAAACTGAAGAACATCACAGGGCTCCAGCTCATGGAGGAGGTCGTTGATCTCAGTTTTATGACCGGTCTTTTCAATAACAATATATTCGGGAGTCATCTCAAGGATTCTTGCATGATAAGTCCTTACAATACGGTTAATGATGTCTCCCGACATTAGCCCTTTTGTGCTAACCTTGTAAAGTGCCAGTTCCTGGTAGATTATCTCATCGGAATGGTGCACAAAAACCTTAAGTACATCAACAAGCTTATCCATCTGCCTGGCAACTTTCTGAACCATTTCTTCGGTTGCCCTTACCACAAGCGTAAGTATGGAAACACCTTTGACAGCAGATTCCGAAGCCGTGATGCTTTCAATATTGATCTGTCTCCTTGTAAGGATTATCGTAATCTGGCTCATTATGCCGATATGATTCTCAGTGAACAACGATATTGTATACTCTTTTTTCATCAGTCTGCAATTTTAATTTTAATGATCGGATGAATACACTTTAAAACACTGATATGTCAGACCAGTCTTATCTCGGAAACCGAAGAGCCAGGTTCAACCATAGGCATGACATTGGCTTCCTTATCGATCCTGACCTCAAGCAGGTAGGGGCCGGCACAGTCGAGCATTTCCGTTATGGCTTCCTTAAGGTCAGCCCTCTCGCTCACAAGCCTTGATGATATGTTATAGCCCCTGGCTATGGCCTGGAAGTCAGGATTAACCAGTTCAGTGGAAGCATATCTTTTGTCGAAGAACATATCCTGCCATTGCCTTACCATCCCAAGGAAACTGTTGTTAAGAAGGATGATCTTGACGGGGATGCAGTAATGGAGGATGGTTCCAAGCTCCTGGATAGTCATCTGGAAACCTCCGTCACCAAGGAAGGTTATTACCTGTTTTCCGGGAAGTCCGACTTTTGCTCCCACGGCTGCAGGAAGACCGAAGCCCATGGTCCCCATTCCCCCCGATGTGACGAAGGTATTGGGACTGGTGAATCTGTAGTATCTTGCAGCCGACATCTGGTTCTGTCCCACATCGGTGATAATAACGGCATTGCCTTCAGTCAGTTCCGAAACAAGCCTTACGACCTCGCCCATACGTATCTTTCCCGATTCCGGTTTTGTCTCGGGTCTGGTAACTTTTTCGTACTCAACCTTATCAAGAACCCTGAATTCCCGTATCCAAGATTCATACGATTTTTCCTTAACCAATGGCATAAGGTACGAGAGAGCATCCCTTGCATCATTATTTATTCCGACATCAACAAGAACGTTTTTGTTGATCTCTGCTTCATCAATTTCGATGTGGATTATCCTTGCTTTCTTTGCGTATTTTTTTAGATTGCCGGTTACCCTATCGTCAAATCTCATACCAATGGCAATAATAAGGTCAGCTTCGTTGGTAAGTACGTTAGCCCCGTAATTACCATGCATTCCGAGCAGTCCGGCGTACAACCGGTGTCCCGAGGGGAAGGCAGACAGCCCGAGGAGTGTCACGGCAACAGGAATCCCTGTCTTCTCGACGAATCTGAGCAGGTGTTCTTCAGCACCTGAGATAAGAACGCCGTGCCCGGCCAGTATCAGTGGTTTTTCGGCATGATTGATCATAATAGCTGCCGATTCGAGAGCGCGGGTCTGAAGAGGCAGTATGGGATTATAGCTTCTGATATAGTTGCATTTTTCGTATTTGTAGTTCAGTTTGTCGATCTGGGCATCTTTTGCAATATCTATCAGTACCGGTCCAGGGCGTCCTGTCTTTGCAATGTAGAACGCTTTTGCTATGGCAGCGGGTATGTCCTGTGCTTTTTTCACCTGGGTGTTCCATTTTGTAACAGGCATCGAAACACCCAGTATATCAGTTTCCTGGAAGGCGTCTGTTCCGATGAGGCTTGAAACTACCTGTGCCGTCACGAACACAACTGGTACCGAATCGAGAAAAGCGTTGGCTATTCCGGTTATGAGGTTTGTAGCTCCGGGGCCGGAAGTAGCAAAGCAGACTCCGGGTTTTCCGGTGACCATGGCATAAGCCTGGGCCGCATGGGCCGCTCCCTGCTCATGACGTGTAAGGATGTGCCTTATCTTGTCTTCAAAGTCAAGTAGTTTGTCATAAACGGGCATGATAGCTCCCCCCGGATAACCAAAGATGGTGTCAACTCCCTCTTCGATGAGACTTTTCAGCAAAGCCTCACCTCCGGTAATCGTTTCATATCCGTTGGTCTGCATGACAGACTGTAAGGTTTCCTTTTCGCTCTTCATAAAGATATTGTTATTAAGAGTATTTATATAAATATCCTGTTAGTTCTCTTTCTCAATCTGTCTTACGGCTCCCTTATCGGCCGATGTCACAAGGAGGGCATATGCCTTAAGTGAAGGAGGCACCACTCTTTTCCTTGAGAGGGGTTTGTAGGCGGCTGTTCCTTTTTTTCTTTCCTCCGAATGACGCTCAGCAATCTGGCTGTCGGTAAGTAAAACATTTATCTTCCTTTGAGCAATATCTATCTCGATAATGTCGCCGTCTCTTATAATTGCTATATTCCCTCCTGCTGCAGCTTCGGGAGAGACGTGTCCTATTGACAAACCTGATGTACCGCCCGAAAAACGTCCGTCAGTTATCAAAGCACATTTTTTGCCCAGACCTTTGGATTTTATATAGGAAGTGGGATAGAGCATCTCCTGCATCCCGGGTCCTCCCTTAGGTCCTTCGTGAGTGATTATAACAGCGTCGCCTTCCCTGACCTTTCCACCCAGGATTCCTTCAACAGCATCTTCCTGCGATTCAAAAACTACGGCAGGACCTGAGAAATGGAAGAGGGCAGGATCAATTCCGGCTGTTTTTACGATGCATCCGGCTGTAGCAATATTGCCGTAAAGAACTGCAAGTCCTCCATCGCGGTTGTAAGCATGATCCATATCCCTTATGCAGCCTTTTTCCTTGTCTGTATCAAGGGAATCATAATAGTTGTTCTGGCTTCCCATCTCGATACTCCTTTTCATCGAAGGCCCGCTGCGATAGAACTCAGGTGCTTCCGGTCGGGCCGTGACTCCCATTATATCCCATTCATCAATAGCCTCGTTAAGTGTTTTATAGTCAACACGGCTTACTGAGCCGTCGACAAGATTGTTTCTTCTGAGTTCTCCCATGATGGCCATTATGCCTCCTGCGCGGTGGACATCCTGAACATGGTACGAAGAACTGGGGGCCACTTTGCAGATATTGGGTATTTTCCGCGAGAGTTCGTCGATATCCTTCATCCTGAAATCCACACCTGCTTCATGAGCAACGGCAAGAAGATGAAGGACAGTATTGGTCGATCCGCCCATGGCAATGTCGAGCGACATTGCATTCATGAAAGCTTTCTTTGTTGCAATTGAAAGGGGAAGAACCGATTCGTCGCCATCGTAGTAGTATTTCTTTGTTATATCAACGATAAGCGCGGCAGCTTTTTCAAAAAGGCCGGTCCGGTTTCTGTGAGTAGCCAGCAGTGTACCGTTGCCGGGAAGGGAAAGCCCGAGAGCTTCAGTAAGACAGTTCATTGAGTTGGCCGTAAACATTCCGGAACAAGAACCGCAGGTCGGGCATGCCGACATTTCAAGATCATTAAGCTCGGCATCGCTGACAGAGGGATCTGCTGCATAAACCATGGCATCGATCAGGTCAACATACTTATCCCTGTGTTTACCAGCCTCCATCGGACCACCTGAAACGAATACCGCAGGAATATTCATACGCATGGCAGCCATAAGCATTCCGGGAGTTATCTTGTCGCAGTTGCTTATGCATATCATAGCATCGGCACAGTGCGCATTACACATATATTCAACACTGTCAGCTATAAGTTCACGTGAAGGAAGTGAGTAAAGCATGCCGTCGTGCCCCATTGCTATGCCGTCATCAATTGCTATGGTATTAAATTCCGCAGCAAAAAAACCGAGCTTCTCAATCTCTTGCTTCACAAACTGACCTGCATTGTGAAGATGAACATGTCCGGGTACAAACTGGGTAAAGGAATTGACAACTGCAATGACTGGTTTGCCAAATTGTTCCTCCTTCTTGCCGTTGGCTCGCCAGAGACTTCTGGCACCAGCCATATTACGGCCTGTGATCGTCTTGGAACTTCTTAACTGATTCTTCATTTCTTCATAAAAGTTTTAAAAAAAAAGCTTTCCGGTCGATCCGGAAAGCTTTTGTATTTTACAGTACTACATATTATTCCCGGATCATTTGCCTTTGGCAATAATAAGGACGAGGAGGAGGGCTATAATATGAGTTAATTTGATTAACATAGTATTTTTTACAATTCGAAGTACAAAGGTATTTGTATTTTTAATAAATCAAACAAAAATCAGTTTTTTCTTTAATTTTTATTCAGAACCTTTAAAGGTTTTATTCGGCTGAAAAAGATTAAGCCTGCGTGATTAACAGTTTACAGTGATTGCCCGTTTTGCGTAAAGTGCTTCTCTTACAACGCTTCTGAAGCTGCAATCTGTTGCCTGAGGTAGCTTAGTGCAGGGCCTGCCTCCCTGGTAATATCCTTCCAGCTGCATTCGATCGACATCATACCTCTGTAGTTAATAGTATTAAGGGCTCCTAAATAAGGTTTAAAGTCCTCCCCGTTAACCCCGGGTGCGCTTCTTCCTGCGTTTTCTGCAATATGTATATGTTTTATGTATTTCCCGTACCTGAGGATGCTTTCCGGGCCTTCCTTCTCCCTGAGCATATGAAAGATGTCGGCCAGCAGCCTGATATTGGGATGATTGATCTCTTCCACTATCCCGCCTCCTTCGGCCACGCTGTTAAGGAAGTTGCATTCCCCTGAATTCAGGGGTTCCAGTACGACAGTTACCTTGTACCTGCGGGCCAGGGGTCCCATCATACCGCAAAGGTCGAGGAACTGCTCTCTTGCCTTCTCACGCGAAAATCCTTCGGGGATGGAGCGCGAACCGCTGCTACCGAAGACAATTATCCTGACCCCCGCCATTTCAGCCCTTCGGAATGCAGTTTCAGCATATCTGAGTATTTCGTCATGAACCGCACCGGTACCGACACTTTTCAGCTTCCCCGGCAGAAATGAATTGCATGCAGGGATAATGATTCCTTCACTTTTTATCTGTCCGAGTCTCTTAATGAAGGCTTCTTCTTCGTTAAGCGGTTCGAGAAAAGACTGGACTGACTCCTCGATGTAAGTGAAACCGGCTTCAGTAAGCAGTTTGTTGTTGGCAAAAGAAGTGCATACCCCGGTTTCTATCACTGATCCTGCTTTCTTCCTTGCCGCAATGGCGTCAGCCCGGAGAAATAGCAAGCCGGCTCCGGCCATTGCCGTACTTCTGACAAATTCTCTTCTCTTTAATGTCATTGTATTGTTGTTTTAAAAAAAGTTGCATTTTCTGTTCCGGGATATAAAATCATCCATAACCTGTCTCCGTCTGATCCCTTGAGCGGAACTAAAAGTATGGAATTATTCCTGAAATAAATTGTATCTTTCAACGGAATTTAAACCTGATAAAGATGAAGATGAAAAATTTGATCAGCGCCGTCATTGTTATGACAGTCGCAGGTGTGTTCTTTACGACATCCACGTCATTCAAACCAAAATCAAAGAATATAGGGCTCCAGTTGTATTCGATCCGCGATTCGATCACGAGGGATGTACCCGCAGCAATCAAAAAGGTTGCCGATATGGGTTATACCTTTGTTGAACCCGCCGGATATTCTGATGGCAGGTTTTATGGCCTTACTCCGGCTGATTTTAAAGCTCTGTGCAGTAAAAACGGTATGACTATACTTAGCTCACACACCAGCAGACCTTTGCCCGATGCTTCAAACTATGCTGAAACGATGGCCTGGTGGGATGCCTGTATTGATGCTCATGTTGCCGTTGGTGCAAAGTATATAGTACAGCCTTCCATGGGCCGGTCAGCCTATGAGAGTCTTGAGAATCTTAAAGCATGGTGCGACTATTTCAATACTGTCGGTGAAAAGTGCAATGCAAAAGGAATCCGTTTCGGATATCATAACCACGACAGGGAGTTCAGCACTGTCCTTGATGGTGTGACCCTGTATGATTTCATGCTTAAGAACACCGATCCGGAGAAAGTATTCTTTCAGATAGACCTTTACTGGTGTGTTGTCGGCGGCAAAAACCCTGTTGACTATTTCAACAACTATCCCGGACGATTTGATCTGTGGCACATAAAGGATAAGGAAGAAATCGGGGCAAGCGGCATGATGGATTTTGAATCGATATGGAAATCGAGAGATAAATCGGGAATGAAATATGGTATTGTTGAAGTTGAAAGGTATAATTTTGACCAGTTTACAAGCTGCAAAAAGAGTATTGATTACCTCAACAATGCTGATTATGTGGTGATGCCCAAATAAGGAGAAACCAACTTTTATTTTAATAAAATAGCCCCGGCAATTTGTCTTTTTATAATAAATTGCCGGGGTTATGCTTATTGCAGGGACGACATGGCAACAACACTGTTCGGCAGAACAGAATAGAATCTTTTAATATTTCGGGTATTATGCATGAGAATCTGAAGTTATTTTTTGAAAGACTTAAGTCAACCGGTTTCTGGAGAAGAGTGTTCGGCTGGGGAAAGATCAGGACCCTAAGTTATGACGCCTATGATGAATATACCGGACTGGTGGAGAGGGTCAGCTTTCTTGAGAACGGGATTACCGTAAGGGAGAAAATCACAGATGATCTAAAAGCGAAAATGGAGAGGGATGCTGAGATCTCGCGTAACCGGATATCGGATCTTAATTTTCAGATCCAGAAACAGGAAGCCCGCTTATTGTCGCTTGAAAATGACCTTGCACGTCAGAACCATGAAAAAAGCGACCTTTCGGCAAAGATTGCAAGGTTTGAACAGGCCGACCAGGGCAGAACAGACGAATTTCTCAGGAATATCTCGGCCGTTAAGGCTATACAGAAAGGACTTGAAGAGGAAAGGACCCGGCTTAATGATGAAAGGATAAAGGAGAAGGAGGAGTATTTTGAGAAGATGAGACTGACCTGGAGGAACCATGAGAGTGCAGTCAGGGTGACCATCAGAAATATCTGTAAGGCACATCTTATTGAATATGTTGAGAATGTTCCTTTCCGCGGTAATCCTGATAATACCATTATGATAGCCGGGGAATATGTGATCTTTGATGCCAAGAGTCCGGCAGGAGACGACCTGGAAAACTTTCCGCGTTACATTAAGGCCCAGACTGAGAGCGTGAGGAAATACACCAGACAGGAAAATGTTAAAAATGATATCTTTCTGGTTGTCCCGGCAAATACCCTGGATGTTATCAGCCAGTATTCGTTCAACATGGGCGATTATTATGTTTATATTATTACTGTCGATTCACTGGAACCTATTATCCTGTCACTAAAGAAAATTGAGGATTACGAATTTGCCGGTCAGCTTACTCCTGACGAAAGGGAAAATATCTGCAGAATCATAGGCAAGTTTTCCCATACTGCAAAAAGAAAGATACAGATCGATAACTTCTTTTCATTTCAGTTTCTTGAGATCCTTTCGAAGGCAGGCATAGATCTCCCTTCCGACATTCTTAAATCGGTAGTTGAGTTTGAAAAGGCTGAAAAGCTGAATCCGCCTCAGGAGAAACGTGCCAAGCAGATACTGGCTGATGATCTGGTCAGTGAAACTGAAAATCTGGCGATAGAAGCGGTCAGGAGATTAAAACATGATGCGGAAAATGATGTCTCCCACAAAGGTGCTCCTGAAAATGAAAGTACTTCAGAATGAAAAGATGATGACTGTTGCTGAAGCTCAGATACCCGTGAAAAGGCTTGTTCATCCCCCTCTTAACCGTCGGATTTCCCTGAAGTGCTCCATCGACATTTTTTCCCTGGCTTCCCTGCTCGACTTGCGGTAGGCATCAAACTCCTCCCTGAGCTCAGTAACTTCTTTTTTCGCCGTATTGGTTGTTGCATGGTTCTTTTTAAATGCAGCTGCCAGTATCACCGACAAAGCCAGAAGACCCAGAATGATAATCCAGATGATTGCATTATATGTAATCTTATTGATTTCCATACCAAAAAGCCTGAAACTGTTTTTAGTGTCTGTGATCCGGCCCAGCTCCGTTTCTGAGCCATGAAGGGCTGATCCGAGTGAATCTATCCTGGCCTGAAGTACTGCCCTGTTCCTGCTCAGATCGTAGATCCCTGTCTTAAGCAGATTCACAGAATCAATTAGGTTATCAGTCAGTTTCTGGTACATATCTTCCCTGATAGCCCTGTAATTATCATAGATTTTGGTCCTTTCCTCAATATACCTGACCTGTTCCCCAACAGTTCCTCCTGTCAGTACTTCCGGGATGCTCCCCTGGCCTGAAACCCATTGTGAACATAATGATAATAAAAGAAATAATACAGGTAGACATAGCACTCTTTTTTTCATCAGTATATATTTTAAACTTTAACGGTCAGAAAAAAACATTCAAAAATTAAATACATGCGTATGGGTGAATGCAATACGCACTGGTTTCATTTCATCATTATTGTTCCGGAGTATTAAACCGACTTTATAAAACGCTCATTATTACGGAAAATTATCTTCCAAAAAGTACTAAAAATTCTTATATCAGTCAAGTACCCCCACATTTTTGAGGTGATACACCTCCTGAAACTTTCACCTGCAGGTTTTTTTACTTTAGTGTACTATTTTGTATTAATGGTCAAATAAAAAGAGCACTGTGATACAAATTAGTTAATTTAGATGTCGCTTTAACTGACATTTGAGCACTGATTCTGTTGAAAGCCTTTATCCTG
>CAZBQM010000001.1:0-108512 GCA_964494045.1 uncultured Rikenellaceae bacterium | reverse complement strand
AATATGCGCCTCACGGAGTAACATAATAATTTACAAAGATGTACGCAATCGTTGAAATTGCAGGTCAGCAGTTTAAAGTTGAAGAAGGGAAAAAGATCTTTACACACAGGCTCGACGTTGAGGTGGGTACTAGTGTTGATTTTGACAAGGTTCTGCTTATAGCAGGTGATGACAATGTCATTATCGGCGAACCCGTTATCAATGAAGCAATTGTCGAAGGGAAGGTCATTGAACATGTCAGGGGTGACAAGGTTATTGTTTTCAAAAAGAAACGCAAAAAAGGCTACCGTGTTAAAAACGGACACCGTCAGAACCTTACACAGGTGGAGATAATCAACATCCTTACTGACAAATCCTCTCCCAGAAAAGCTGCTCCTGTAAAAGAAAAATCTGCAGCGCCTGCAGCTGAGGCAACCGGAAATGCACCGGCTGAAAAGAAAGAGACAAAGAAAGCAGTAACAAAAAAGCCAGCTGCCAAGAAAGAAGCTTCTGAAGAAGCTCCTGCAAAAAAAAGCACGGCAAAGAAAGCTGCAGAGAAAAAACCGGCTGAGAAAAAGCCATCATCCAGGAAATAACCCTGAGAAAACAATTAGTACTGAAGAATAACTATTAAAAGATAAAACCATGGCACACAAGAAAGGAGCCGGCAGTTCGCGTAACGGTCGCGATTCAGAAAGCAAACGGCTTGGTGTTAAACTGTTCGGTGGACAGATTGTTAAAGCAGGCAATATACTTGTCCGCCAGAGAGGTACCGTCCATAATCCGGGCCTTAACGTAGGTATCGGCAGGGATCATACTCTCTTCGCCCTTACTGACGGAGAAGTTGAATTCACCAGAAAAAAAGATAACAAATCATACGTTTCGGTTAAGCCTGTAAGCGAGTAAACCGGAATTTTACGACATTCGACTCCCGTAATTCTTTTCGTGGCTGAAAAGTAATTACGGGAGTTTTTCATACATTTACGCAGGCTTTTTAAGGCCTGCCTTTTTTTAAAAAATATTACCAGATATGCTGACAATTAACCTTATCCGCGACAACAGAGAGTTCGTCATTGAACGACTCAGGGTGAAAAACTTCAAAGCCGAAGAGATCGTTGACACAATAATCAGTCTTGATGCTTCACGCCGTGATATCCAGTCAAAAGCTGATCTCCTTCAGGCCGAAATGAACCGTATCTCAAAAGAGATCGGATCACTTATCAAGAGCGGAAAGAAGCAGGAAGCCGACCAGGCCAGGGAGAATACATACAAGCTCAAGGAGGATATTAAATCGCTTACCGACAAACTGGCACCTATTGAAGCCAGGCTCAGGGAAGAGATTATACGTCTTCCCAACCTGCCTGCCGCCGCGGTTGCCCCGGGGACAGGAGCCGACGACAATGTCGTCGTAAAGGAAGGCGGACCTGTGGTCGTTCTCGACGAAGGAGCCCTACCTCATTGGGAACTAATAAAGAAATACGACATCATTGACTTCGATCTGGGAATCAAACTTACCGGGGCAGGCTTTCCGGTGTACAAGGGAAAAGGAGCAAAACTTGAGAGATCTCTTATTAGCTTCTTCCTCGATCAGGCCTGCAATGCAGGTTATACGGAATTCATGCCGCCGATCATGGTCAACGAGGATTCGGGATTTGGTACCGGGCAGCTTCCCGACAAGGAAGGACAGATGTATCATGCCACCGCCGACAATTTTTACCTTATCCCGACAGCAGAGGTGCCGGTAACCAATGTCTACAGGGATGTCATCCTCAACGGAGAGGACCTGCCTATAAAAAATGTGGCCTATACACCATGCTTCAGACGCGAAGCAGGTTCATGGGGAGCTCACGTCAGGGGCCTTAACAGGCTCCATCAGTTTGACAAGGTGGAGATAGTACGGATAGCCCACCCCGACCATTCATACGAATCACTCGACGAAATGGTCAGTCACGTTGAGAACCTGGTTAACTCTCTTGGTCTTCCATACAGGATACTCAGACTCTGCGGAGGCGATATGTCATTCACCTCAGCACTTACCTACGACTTTGAAGTATGGTCCGCTGCCCAGAAAAGATGGCTCGAGGTGAGCTCTGTTTCCAACTTTGAGTCCTTCCAGGCAAACCGTCTGAAATGCCGTTTCAAAAGTAAAGGCGACAAACAGACAAAACTGGCACACACCCTCAACGGAAGCGCCCTGGCATTACCAAGGATAGTAGCTGCCCTGCTTGAGAATAACCAGACTCCGGAAGGCATAAAAATTCCTGAGGTCCTTGTTCCGTATACAGGCTTTAGTCTGATCTGCTGAAACCCGGACTCAGGTAAACCCGGGCTTCGACGGTAAACAGATAAAAGCTCCGACGGACAGACGGCCGGTCAATCCCGGATGAAAAACCTGAACATAGTTAATCTGTATTTCTGACAGCAGCCCATGACAAATGCCCGCAAATCATTCATCTATGCTGCGCTGGCCATCCTCTTATGGTCTACCATTCCCACTGCATTTAAACTAAGCCTTGGAGAGTCAGACATCCTTCCAGTTCTTACAATTGCCTCGGTAACCTCAGCCATCTCACTTCTCTGCATCATCCTCATTGCCGGGAAAAGGCGACTGCTTCTCACTGGTTTTTCAGTAAAAGAACTGGGCTCATCTGCACTCCTTGGACTGTTGAATCCCTTCCTGTATTACATGATCCTTCTGAGGGCCTATCAGCTGCTGCCTGCCCAGATCGCGCAGCCGCTTAACATGATATGGCCCATAGTCCTCGTCTTCCTTTCAGTTCCCATCCTTGGCCGGAAAGTACCCGGGAAGAGTTATCTCTCACTGGCTATAAGCTTTGCCGGAGTTTACATAATAGCTTCCCAGGGTCATCTTTTTCGTGCCGGCCATGCCGATCCTGAAGGCGTGATGCTGGCTGCAGGAAGTTCGGTCTTCTGGGCTCTTTATTTCATCCTCAATGCCAGAAGCCGGCAGGACGAAGCTGTCAGGCTCTTTTACAACTTCCTTGCCGGATCACTGTACCTTGCTTCCGCCTTGCTTATCACTCGTAGCTGGCCTGAAACCATTAGTCTGAAAGGACTTGCAGCTTCTGTCTACATCGGTCTTTTTGAGATGGGCATCACCTTCCTCTTCTGGCTGAAAGCCCTGAAGCTGGCTCCTTCAACCGACAAAATCAGTAACCTCGTATACCTTGCTCCCTTTCTTTCACTTATATTTGTACACTTTATACTCGATGAACCCGTTTATATTACTACTCCGGCAGGATTATTGCTGATCATTGCCGGAATAGTTTTCCAGAACCGTAAGACCCCGTAACGGTTCAGGAGATTGTAAACTGATAACAGCATGAAAAAGATACTGCTTTTACTTGTCTCCGTCATTATTCTCGCCTCCTCGTGCAGAAAAGAAGAACCAACGGAAGACAGGATCACCCCGGCTGAGGCAAGGGACAGCCTTTATTACCTTATGAATGTCTGGTATTACTGGAACAGGTCGATGCCAGCAGTCAATCCTCAGGACTACCCTGACCCTTACAGACTGATGGATGCCATGAGGTACAGTGAACTCGACAGATGGAGCTTTGTGATCGACTATGACGACAACGAGGCTTTGATGAAAGGCACATTCGTGGGACATGGCTATATGCTGGCAATTGATGAGGACCTGAATGCCAGGATAGCATTGATATATCCCAATTCACCTCTTTACAGAAAAGGAGTCCGCCGTGGCTGGCTTGTAAGGGAGATAAATGGCAGTGACATCGCAGAGGCTGTCATTTCAGGCAACGAAGACGAATATGACAGGATCATGGGGCCCTCGAAAGCGGGTATTGTAAACAGCTTCCTGTTCGAGCCTCCGGATGCTCCGCTCACTACCATCAGTGACACAAAAAGTAATTTCACGGTAAACTCGGTGATCCTCTACGACACCCTTAACCTGAAATCGGGAAAGACCGGACACCTGGTTTTTGATTCATTCATCGAGCCTTCTGTAAATGAACTTGCCGTTGCTTTCGGCTTCTTCAGGGCGAATAACGTCAGCGACCTTATCCTCGATCTGAGATATAACTCCGGAGGCTTACTAAACATAGCCCAGCTTCTTGCAAGTTATATAGCAGGCAATGACCAGTCTTCTGCCGGGGATATCTTTGCCAACCTGGTGTATAATGATGATATGAAAGGCTATAATACATACTATTCCTACCTGCCTACAGCCTACCCGCTCAACCTTGACAGGATTGTTGTGATAACTTCCGGCATGACAGCCTCAGCCAGCGAGGTGGTCATTAACGGACTCAGACCTTTTGCCCAGGTTATAACGATAGGAGATACTACCGAGGGAAAGCCTGTTGGTATGATGGGATGGAATATCGAACAATCATATGTATTCTGGCCGATCACCTTCGAACTGAAAAACAGTTTAGGCCAGGGAGGTTATTATGACGGAATTGCACCCGACGCAAGGATTACCGATGACATCAAACATGACTTTGACAACAGGAACGAGCTTTGCCTGAAAGAGGCAATATACTATCTTGAAAACGGTTCATTCACAGGGTCAAAAAGCCTTCAGACCCGTCGTAACATCTATCGCAGCGAAAAACCTGAGATGCTTAATAACACCCTTATCCCTCCCGGGAGATAATCCATTACCCTAAAAGCACCTCAAGTTGAAGAATAAACCATTGGAAAGGATAATCCTGGGTATCGATCCCGGCACAACAATAACCGGTTACGGTGTAATAAAAGCCTCCGGCAACAAGCCTGAACTTGTGACCATCGGGCTGATCGACCTTACAAAGTTCGAAGATCACTACGTGAAGATCAGGCACATCTTTGAAAGGACCCTGGGTATAATTGACGAATTCAAACCCGACGAACTTGCCATAGAGGCCCCCTTTTACGGTAAGAATGTGCAGTCGATGCTTAAACTTGGAAGGGCACAGGGAGCAGCAATTGCAGCCGCTCTTTCCAGATCCCTGCCCATATTCGAATATGCTCCCAGGAAAATAAAGATGTCAATAACCGGTCAGGGTTCAGCCTCAAAGGAGCAGGTCGCCGCCATGCTTATGAATATCCTGAAATTCAGCAATAACGAGATGAAACTCGACGCGACTGACGGACTTGCTGCCGCCCTGTGCCACTTCTACCAGAGCAACAGTCCGGTGCATGAAGAAGGCTGCAAATCATGGAAGGAATTTATGAATAAGAATCCTGGGAGAGTAAAGGAGCAGTAACACTATATGAGCGACCAGGCCAGGGCTGCTACACTTACCCTGGTCCCTTCTACCTTAAGTATCTCATTCACACACGACTCGATAGTTGATCCGGTAGTAATCACATCATCCACAAGCAGAATATGCTTTCCCCTGATCATCTCAGGCCTGCTTACACTGAAAATGCCTTCAACATTTTCCCACCTGTCATATCTCGATCTTTTTGTCTGTGTTGATGTCACAACTTTCCTTTCAAGCGAAAGACAGTCGACCGGCAAATCAGTGACGGATGAAATGCCTTCAGCAATAAGCTCACTCTGGTTAAATCCTCTCTCTTTCTTCCTTCGCGGATGCAGAGGTACGGGAATAATAAGGTCGGTTCCCTTAAGGAAATCAGAGTCAGCAAGGGAAAATCCGTAAATCCTCCCAAGTTCTTTTCCTATCTCCCTGACTCCCTTGTACTTCAAACTATGTATCAGTCTTCTCATCCTGCTTCCTTTCGTATAAAAAGAAAAAGCCGCTGCCCTTTCAACACGGCACCTTCCCCAGAAAAGCTGCTCCACGGGGTTATCAGGCCGGAGATGAAATCCTGTCCTCGGTATCAGTACGAAACACTCGGTGCATATGATTCTTTCATTGCGAAGAAGATGATTGCCGCAACCATGGCATAGCCTGGGCAGCAGAAGACTTATGAAATCGTCAAACAGTTCAGAAAAGATATTCATGCAGCGAACAGAATATTTAACAGTAAAGTTATAATATTCAGCGCAAAAAGTAAACTGTTTAACTCAGGATAAAACCGGGATAACTATGATCTGCCTTCAAAATACCGGACCGGAAGGACTCTGTCAGTCCCTGAAAAAACCCTTTATTCTGGATGCAATCTCTTCAAATTCAGCGGGACTGAACTTCAGTTTAGGATTCCTGAAATTGATATCTTCCATGGTATCCATCGGTACCAGGTGAATATGGCAATGAGGTATCTCAAGGCCAAGCACAGCAATACCTATCCTGTTGCAGGGAAAAGCTTCCCTGATTGCTGCCGCTACCTTCTTTGAAAAGATCATCATCCCTGCAAGGGTGTCATCATCAAGATCGAAGATATAGTCTTTCTCGATCTTCGGAACAATGAGGGTATGACCAGCTCTCAGGGGATTGATGTCGAGAAATGCAAAGTATCTGTCGTCCTCGGCTATTTTATAGGAAGGAATCTCTCCTTTTATGATTCTTGAAAACAGGGTTGCCATGATATGAAAACAGTATTAAATTGTAACAGCAATAATCTCGAAAGGAATAACTCCGGAAGGGACCTTGATCTCAACGACATCCCCAACCTTCTTGCCGATCAGCCCTTTTGCAATTGGCGAGTTGACGGCTAGTTTACCAACCTTAAGATTGGCTTCACTTTCGGGAACGATCTGGTATTCCATCACCGATTTACTGGACATGTTTTTGATCTTTACCCTGTTAAGTATCCTTACTGTCGAGGTGTCTATCCTCGATCCGTCGATAACCCTCGAACGGGCAAGCATGTCTTCAAGCTTTGATATCTTCATCTCAAGCAAGCCCTGGGCTTCCTTTGCGGCTGCATATTCTGCATTTTCCGAAAGGTCTCCCTTATCCCTGGCTTCAGCAATCTGCCTGGAAATAGAGGGCCTTTCAACCAATCTGAGGTTATCAAGTTCATCTTTAAGCTTCTGAAGACCTTCCTCAGTTAAATAAATTAATTCCGCCATTTTTCTGTGTTCAGTTAAAAAACAAGAAGAATCCCGGGTTTTCCGGAACTCTTCAGTAACAAATATATAATACTTTTTTCTTAAAAGCAAATTTATTCCGGAAGCGCCCGATGGTCAGAAAAACGCAATCCGGATGATGGTCTACCTTCCGTATTTGCGCCCTGTCTTTCTGTTTGCCTCAGTTATATTCTTTTTTTTGGTTTTATACCTGTTGTCTGATTCATCCCTGTTGCTAATCATTCTTTCTCTTACTTCCGGCATCTGTATCTCAATTGAACGCTTTCTGTTATTCCTGACAAACTCATCATACTCCCTGTCCTGCCTCTTCTCATTTTCCTCCTGCTTTTTTCTTGCCTTTGTCACAGCATGCGGTTCCTTAACCTTTGCCTGTTTCTTTCTGCCCAGCGACTTTCTGAATATGGCCCTGTCGGGCCTCGATGAATAATCGGGTCTGAAGGTCTGACCTTCACAGACCAGTGTCTGGCTTATCACGAAAACTGCCAGCAGGAACATGTATCTGATCAGCTTTTTATTCATCGTTAAAAGATAACAATTAATTATTAAATATAACGTTAGATAAACGACTGTTATTACATTTGCAGCAAACAACACCGGCGATGGCAAAGTTATTAAAAAATGGATTCCCGGTCATCTTCCTGGTGATCATGATTAATGCCGTTTCGTGCGAAAATGCAGAGAATGATGTTATTCCCGATGTCTATGTCAGCTTTGAGATGGATATCCTTAACGACATTGAATTCAGGGACCTCAGCATGACCAATAATCATGTTATAGTCACTTCAGCCACCAACAACTGGGGACAGAGTTCAGCAGGATTCAACAACAACGGAATAATAGTCTACAGGTCGTTGCCCGATGAGTTTAACGCCTATGACAGAACCTGTCCGCACGACTATGTCATTGATGGTTCATCGGTAAAGGTGAATGTCGACTTTACCGTGGCCGTTTGTCCCAGGTGCAGCACTGTTTATGCTCTTTCTGCTTTTGGGACTCCTGTTTCCGGACCGGGGAAATATCCTCTCAAGATCTACAAGACACGGTTTGACGGACAGTATGTCTCTGTCTGGAACCAGTAAGGCGGCAGAGTGATCCTTAGTACCTGTAGTGATCAGGTTTATAAGGACCGTTCCCGGGTACTCCGATATAGGCTGCCTGTGCTTCAGTCAGTTTTGTCAGATTAACTCCCAACTGTGCGAGATGCAGACGTGCAACCTCTTCATCAAGGTATTTCGGAAGCCTGTAAACTCCAACAGGGTAGTCATTTTTCCAGAGATCTATCTGGGCGAGAGTCTGGTTGCTGAACGAGTTGCTCATCACAAATGAAGGATGTCCTGTGGCACAACCAAGGTTAACAAGGCGTCCTTCGGCCAGCATGAATATCTCATGGCCGTCGGGGAAGTGGTATTTGTCAACCTGAGGTTTGATGTTTATCTTCTTTATCTCACTTTCCTCATTGAGCCTGTTTACCTGGATCTCATTGTCGAAATGCCCGATGTTGCACACTATGGCCTGATCTTTCATCCTCATCATATGCCCGAATGTGATGATATCCCTGTTCCCGGTGGCGGTTACATAGATATTACCTTCACCAAGGGTTTCTTCAACAGTCTTCACTTCAAATCCTTCCATTGCTGCCTGGAGTGCACAGATGGGATCGATCTCGGAAACTATGACCCTTGCTCCGTAAGCTCTCATGGAGCGGGCACAGCCTTTTCCCACATCCCCGTAACCACATACAACAACCACTTTCCCGGCTATCATAACATCAGTGGCTCTTTTTATCCCGTCGGCAAGTGATTCGCGGCAACCATAAAGGTTGTCAAACTTCGATTTCGTAACCGAGTCGTTAACGTTTATTGCAGGAACCAGAAGCTCACCGGCTTCCATCATCTGATAAAGCCTGTGAACACCTGTGGTGGTTTCCTCAGAGATACCCCTGAGTTCTTTGACTATCGCGTGCCATTTACCAGGTTCTGTAGCCAGTATATTCCTGAGTGTGTCATGAATGATTTCTTCCTCCCTGTTCTCAGCCTTCTTTTCAAGCAGCGAAGGGTCATTCTCGGCTTTGTATCCGAGGTGGACCAGCAGCGAAGCATCACCTCCGTCATCGACAATCAGGTTAGGACCTTTGCCTCCCGGGAAAGAAAGCGCCTGTGCAGTGCACCACCAGTATTCCTCAAGTGTCTCTCCCTTCCATGCAAAAACCGGGATTCCGCGGTCAGCAATGGCAGCTGCGGCATGATCCTGGGTAGAAAATATGTTACAGCTTGCCCAACGGACATCGGCACCGAGTTCATAAAGAGTCTCTATCAACACAGCCGTCTGGATAGTCATATGAAGAGAACCCGTGATCCTGGCTCCTTTCAGGGGCTTTTCAGCGCTGTACTTCTTCCGTATCGCCAGAAGCCCCGGCATTTCCTTTTCTGCTATTTCTATCTCCTTCCTTCCAAAAGCGGCAAGTGAGATATCCTTTACTAAATATTGGGTCTTTTCGGTAATTGTATTCATAACGTTTATATTGTGCTTTTTATCAAAACTGCAAAGATAACAAAAAAAAGGGTCTATTGTTTTTCAAGCAGACCGAGAGCTTGTTCCTTATCAAGAGCCATCTGCCGGATAAGAGCATCAACTCCCGGGAACAGCTTCTCGTCCCTCATCCGGTATCTGAAGATGAGCTTTATCTCCCTGCCGTAAATCTCTTCATTGAAATCAAACAAATTAACCTCAATGGTCCTTTTTCCGGGTTTTTTATTGACAGTCGGATTACACCCTATACTCAACATACCTTTGAGCGCTCTGCCCTCTACGATAGCTTCAACGGCATAAACCCCGTTACCCGGGATCAGCTTATGGGGATCCAGTGGATTCAGATTAGCCGTCGGGAATCCTATAAGCTTGCCCAGATGCTTGCCGCCGACGACGGTACCTTTCATCTGGTAACAATAACCCAGCATCATGTTGGCTCTCTCAAGACTGCCATCAAGCAAGGCCTCCCTGATCAGTGTTGAGCTGATGTAACCCTCTGAGGTGCTTATTCCTTCAAAACGCTCGAACTTTAAACCGGTATGAACCGCACACTCTTCTATCGTCCTTGTGTCTCCCTCTCCCCTCTTCCCGAAGTGATGATTGTGACCTGCAAGAAGATACGCGGCATGAAGCTTTCCTATCAGTATCCTTTCAAGAAACTCTGAAGCCGTGATGTTACTGAAGCTGTGGTTAAAATCAATGATAACCAGATGTTTTATTCCATATGAGGCAAGGAGCTCCTTCTTCTCATCCATGGTTGAAAGATAGAAAAGCTTCGACGGTGATTTCGACAGCACTATCCTTGGATGAGGATGGAATGTAAGCACCATGGGCTCACCTCCGGTCTCTTCTGCCACAGAAACAAGCCTCGACAGCAGTGCTTTATGACCAAGATGGACCCCATCAAAGATCCCCATAGTCACAACCGGTGATATGACACCTGTATTTTCCGGACCAGAGTATACTTTCATCAGTATAGGATGTAGGCTACAAAAATAGTAAACCATGAAGGATAGAGGCAAAATAATGATTTTGTTTTGTATTTTTATGATTATATTCCGGTTATCTGAAAATGAGTTCAGTCAGGTTCTATACTTCCGACCACTGGTTGGATCCTTACAAAGGAGTCATAAAAGCCCGCATTGCAAAGTGCAGGCTTAAGGAAAAGGCATTCGCCGGAAAAGATACTCTTGCCGCTTTTGCCCGTGGCCACCAGTATTATGGACTTCACCGCATATCCGAAGGCTGGGTTTTCAGGGAGTGGGCACCCAACGCCGAATCAATCTTCCTGGTTGGTGGTTTCAGCGGCTGGAAAGAGGAAAAAGAATTCTCCCTGAAAGAGATTAGTTCTCAGGGCGACTGGGAGATCCGCCTTCCTTACGAAACACTGAAGCATGGCGACCTGTTCAAGCTGTTAGTCCGGTGGAAAGGGGGTAAAGGTGAACGCATTCCCTCCTATGCCACAAGAGTGGTTCAGGATGAGAAGACCAAGATCTTTTCTGCCCAGGTCTGGAACCCTGCACAGAAATACAAATGGAAAGTAACTGACTTCAAACCGGCTGACATGGTTCCCCTGATCTATGAGGCTCACATAGGGATGGCCACATCTGAGGAAAAGACAGGAACCTATAGTGAATTCACCACTGATGTCCTGCCTTTAGTCAGGGATGCCGGCTATAACACCATCCAGCTGATGGCCATCCAGGAGCATCCTTTCTATGGATCTTTCGGTTACCATGTTTCAAATTTCTTTGCCGCCTCATCGCGGTTCGGGACACCCGAAGAACTCATGGAGCTTATCGACACGGCACATCAGTACGGTATCAGGGTTATTATGGACCTTGTCCATTCACACTCGGTAAAGAACATAAATGAAGGTCTGGGCCTTTTTGACGGGTCGCCGGATCAGTATTTTCATGCTGATGCAAGAAGGAACCACAGGGCGTGGGATTCACTTTGCTTCGATTATGGAAAGGACAAGGTGATCCACTTTCTTCTTTCAAACTGCCGCTACTGGCTCGAAAATTATCATTTCGACGGCTTCAGGTTCGATGGTATCACAAGCATGATCTACCTCGATCATGGCCTTGAAAGGAACTTCACATCGTACGACGACTATTTTAACGGTAACCAGGATGAGGATGCCCTGGTTTATCTGTATCTGGCCAACAATCTCATCCACAGTATTAATCCCCGGGCCCTGACCGTTGCCGAGGAGATGAGCGGGATGCCGGGACTTGCCGCAACTACAGCCACCGATGGTTACGGTTTTGACTTCAGGCTTTCGATGGGGGTACCCGACCTCTGGATAAAACTGGTCAAGGAAGTATTCGACGAGAACTGGGATATGGGTTACCTGATGCACGAGCTGACCCAACACAGACCCGAGGAAAAGATCATCTCGTACTGTGAATCGCACGACCAGGCTCTTGTAGGCGACAAGACACTAATCTTCAGAATGCTTGATGCTGAGATGTATACCGGGATGACCCGGTCATATCACAGCTTTCCGATGGACAGGGGAATAGCCCTGCACAAGATGATCAGGCTTATAACCTTCGGAACCTCGGGAGGCGGCTACCTGAACTTTATGGGTAACGAGTTCGGGCACCCCGAATGGATCGACTTCCCACGTGAAGGTAACAACTGGAGTTACAAATATGCCCGCCGGCAGTGGCATCTTGCCAAAAACGATGATCTGAAATATAAATACCTTGGCCACTTCGACAGAATGATGCTGAGTCTTCATACCACCCATCATCTTCTCAACAGCGGAGTTGTCAGCAGGATCTATGAAAACACCACCGACAAAATAATTGCCTTCATGAGAGGCGATCTCCTCTTTCTCTTTAATTTCCATCCCGTTAACTCATATACAGACTACGGAATACCTGTCAAGGGGAAATTCAGAATAGTGCTTGATTCAGATGCCCCCGAATTCGGTGGTTTCGACAGGATTGACAGGTCGACTGTCTTCCGTTCGTTTGCAAAGGAAGAAAGGAACATACTTAATGCTCCTTACTACCTGTATCTTTACCTTCCTTCCAGGACAGCCCTTGTACTCAAAAAAGAGGCTGTAAGAAAGGCCACCGAGATCTAATCAATCCATCTCAGGAGATAGAAATCCTGCTTATGCGGGAGGTCTTTATGCTTTGGATAGATCCTTATTCCGTAGAAGAAAGTGCCTGCCTTTTCGGGAATAAGATGGGCCCTGAAAAGACACCTCCCTCCCTTACAGCTTACAAGCTTGAAATCCTCACTACTGATAAACTCATACTCTCCGTTTTTGTTTAGCTGTGTAATAACATACTCGACCCCTACATGCTCTTTCGGTATTTTCTTGACGTCGAGTGCTATCTCAGCTGAATAGTCATGGCCCGAATAGTAGACATTTTTTGAAGGAAGCTCAAAGCTGTAGTTGATTACCTCTATATTGTCCCACTCCTCCATCATGGTCTTCTTCCAGGCTGCAAGATCCTTTGCCTTCGCGAATTCGTTCTCAGCCAGATACCTGTTTCTTTTCCAGAGTTTATCGTAATACTTTTCATAATAGTCATCGAGCATCCTTTTCATCGTGAATTCAGGAGCAACTTTAACCATGGTATTCTTAATATGGCTGACCCATTCGGAAGGTACCCCGCCTTCATCAGCCGAGTAATAAGCAGGAACAATCTCATACTCAAGCATATTATAGATGGTTTCGGCATCGATGTCATCCTGCAGATCCTCGTTCTCGAAAGCCTTCTTTTTGGGCAGGGCCCAGCCGGCATAGGCTCTGTAGCCTTCGACCCACCAGCCGTCAAGAACACTGAAATGAATGGTCCCGTTCATCACCGCCTTTTCTCCGCTGGTGCCAGAAGCTTCAAGGGGCCTGGTAGGTGTGTTAAGCCAGATATCAACACCCCTGACAAGATTTTTTGCCAGCTCAAGATCATAGTCCTCAAGGAAGATAACCTTCCCGGCAAACTGAGGCATCTGTGATATCTCAAACACCCTTCTTATGAGGTCCTGACCACCTCCGTCATGAGGATGAGCCTTCCCGGCAAAGATGAACTGAACCGGTTTCTCAGGGTCGTTGACTATCCTCGAGAGCCTGTCAAGATCCCTGAAAAGCAATGATGCACGTTTATAGGTCGCGAAACGTCGGGCAAATCCTATTGTCAGTGCCTTTTCATTCAGATGGCTGCTTATGTTAAGCAGTGTGCGGGGACTGACATGTTTCTCCATCATATCAGACTGAAGCCTTTTTCTTATATAGTTGAAAAGGTTCTTCTTCAGGTTTGTCTTTATCTCGTATATCTTCTTATCGCTCAGGCTGTAAAGTTTTTCCCACAGCAACCTGTTTGTCTGGTCGAAGTTAAGGCTCCCTGTAATTTCTCCATATACCTCCCTCCATTCGGGTGCAATCCATGTCGGGTAATGGACTCCGTTGGTGACATGCCCGATGAACAACTCCTCTTTGAGGTACCCTGGCCAGAGTTTATTGAACATAGCCCTGCTGACCTCTCCGTGGAGTCTGCTTACTCCGTTCACTTCCTGCGACATGCGGGTGGCCAGGAAACTCATGTTGAACTTTCTGTCATGATCCCCTTCACAGCGTCCAAGTGCCATAAGCTCATCCCACGATATATTCAGCCTGGCATGATAATGAGAGATATATTTACGCAACAGGTCTTCATCAAAGGCATCATGACCGGCTGGTACCGGCGTATGGGTTGTGAAAAGAGTGGATGACCTCACAACTTCCAGAGCCTGTATGAAGGTAAGGTGCTTTTCGTCGATAAGGCTTCTCAGTCTTTCGAGACTGATGAAGGCAGAATGTCCTTCATTACTGTGATATACATCAGGTTTTATGCCCAGGGCATTAAGGACCCTCATTCCGCCAATACCCAGGATGAGTTCCTGTTTAAGCCTGTTCTCATTGTCGCCACCGTAAAGGAAGTGAGTAATGGAACGGTCTTCCGGGGTGTTGTCGTCAAAGTCGGTATCAAGCAGAAGAAGCCTCACCTTTCCGATCATGGCTTCCCATACCCTTACCCTGACATTCCTGGCCGGCCATACCAGCTGGACGGTAAGCTGGTTGCCTTCGGTGGTTTTAACAGGGTTAATGGGCAGGTGAGAGAACTCCTCTGCTTCGTAGATGGTAAGCTGTTCGCCCCTGGGCCCAAGTTTCTGCCTGAAATATCCGAACCTGTACAAAAGGCCGATACCAGTTATGTTGCAGTTTGAATCACTTGCCTCCTTCAGGTAATCACCTGCAAGAACCCCCAGACCGCCTGAATAGATTTTCAGACAGGGATGGATCCCGAATTCCATGCTAAAATAGGCAACTGATGGCTTCTCATGGTTGCCGGGACGATCAAGATAATGCCTGAATTTCTGATATACTCCCTCAAGGTCAATTATGTACTCATCATCATCCTCAAGCACCAGAAGTCTCTTGTAATCAATCTTCTCGAGCAGAAGCTTGGGATTATGCTTCACATCTTCCCATAATGAAGGATCCATCCTTTTAAAAAGGACCTCGGCTTCCGGATTCCACGACCACCAGAGATTATTTGCCATCTCGACCAGGTGGATCAGTTTCTCAGGGACATCACTCTGAACATATATATCCTTCCATACCGGTTTCTGATGAGGCTTTCTGATAGTAATGGCTGCCGTCTCAATAAAGGTGGCGAATTCCCTCGGTTCCTCCCTCCTTTCAGCACTGTGGGAAAGAGCTGTTTCGTAGGCATCAAAATAATGCTTTACCAGGCTGTCCCACATTGCAATACGCGAGATGGCGTGAGCCTTTTCCTTTGCCAGCCGTATCTCTTTTTCATCAAGACCCGTGAATCTGGCTATGAAATCCTTTATGTCAGCAACCACCTGCTCCTGGTTGTCATCTGTCCTCTCCACCACAGCGATGCCGTTACCCGGTTCCTTAAAATATTTCTTAACCCACAGTCCGAATCCCGAAAGGGAGGTAGTCACTGTAGGAATGGAGAACATAAGGCTTTCCAGTGGAGTATATCCCCAGGGTTCATAATAGGAAGGAAATACAGTCAGATCGAAACCTATAAGCAGATCATAGTATGAAATATTAAAGATCCCATCGTCACCGTTAAGGTAGGAGGGCACAAAGATAACCCTGACCTTTGAGTTCCTGCTGTTGGTAAGTCCGTTGGCAGCAATCCTCTGAAGGACCGGATCGGAGGCGGGATAATGGAGACAATGCGTAAGGTAATTGTCAATTCCGTTGAGGGGGCTGTTTTTATAAAGATGATCAATAAGGTCCTGTCGCGGGCCCTTGTGATATGCAGGCATAAGGATGAAGGCAACACATTCCTTTTCTGTTGAAGCCTGTTTGTTGAGCATGCCCAGCGAGTCAATGAAAATATCAACGCCCTTGTTCCGGAATTCGTATCTTCCGCTGTTGGCAATAAAAACACAGTCATCAGACAGTGAATAGCCAAGAACGGCCTCGGCCACGCTTTTCAGCTTCGACTGTGCAGCTTTTTTCTTTACCTCGAACTCACCGGCCGGAGGAACAAAAGAGTCCTCGAATCCGTTTGGAGTAACAAGATCCACATCCTTGCCCAGGAAATAAGAACACTCGCGGGAGGTTATCTCACTGACGGTTGTAAAGACATCTGCCTGTGTTGCCGACAGCTTCTCGAGCGATTGCTTGGCAACAACATTGAATTCACGGGCTATCTGAACAGAATTATAATCCTTCATCCGGCCATATAGCGGCCTGTTGTTACCGGCAATGCTCCGTCCCAGTACGGTTGCGTGGGTTGTGAAGACTGTGGCTATCCATGGTGCATACTTCTCGATGTAGAGTATCCCGGTGCCGGTCATCCATTCATGAAACTGGGCTATTATATTATGTCTTTCATGATAGAAGGAAGTATAACTTTCAATTAATTTTCCAGCGGCATATCCAAAAAGGGCTGGTTCGACATAATCCCACTGTCCCGAGATGCTATCAAGCTTATATTCCTCCCAGAACCTGGCAAAGATCTCGTTCTGCTGTCCGAAATAGGGAGTGAAATCAATAAGCATCACCACTGGCCGGCCGGCAATGTTCCACCTTCCTGTCCTTACTCTCAGTCCGTCTCTTTCAGCAAGATTTTTCCAGTCGCTGAACAGGGAATCATCGGGCAGAAACTCCGGATTGGAACCTTCGTCCCTCCATACATCGGGTCCTATAAGTATATAGTTATCACCTATTTCATTAATAATATTAAGGGCTTTGGTCGAGATTACGGTATGAATTCCTCCTACTTTATTACAAACCTCCCAACTGGTCTCAAAAATCAGGTCAACATTCATTATTTCAGTTTTTATTTCAGGTCTCTGATCAGCAGTTCTTTTTATATTCGATTTAGTTTTTCATTATGGTAGTCCCGGTTCCCTTTTTCTGCCCAGGCGAAGCTTTTTCCGGCGTTGAGGCAGGTGTCTCTTTCAGCTTTGGCTCTGAAGACACTCCTTTCATTTCCTCAAGTTTTTTCTTCTTTACATTCTTCTTCCTGAGTTTGTCAATTTCAAGTAACTGCTGGTCTATGACCCTGATCTTTTCTCTCAGAAGGGCATCGAGCCTGGCAAGTTCGTTCTGTTCCGGGGTGGCAGGATTGATCCTGTTAAGCCTGATCTCAAAATCACTGAGAACGTTCATATAGTTCATAAAGGCATCATATGGTGTTTCATATGGATTGAAATAGGAATGTACCGCCCCGTCAGAAAAGAATTTCGTTGCCATATAATAAAAGTGGTCACTTGCCTGAAGGTAGCTCCAGTCCTTTCTGATCAGGGGATCGTTGCACGCTTTCACCTTATCTGTAAGTGAATACAGCTTATCAAGGGCGGCCACCTGGAGTTCATTTCCATGCCAGGCAGTGATATCCCTCTCCTCATCGGCCCATGATATTGGCGATGGAATACTTATAGCCGATACCGGCTGAAGTTCATCGGCCACCTCGGAAGGTGTCATGAATCTGAAGGGAGTCTTTTTAAGAACCGCTCCCGGAAGGTGGTTCAGAAAATCGAAGATCCCGGTTTCCTTCCAGTTATGTTCACCAAAGGTCTCGTAATCGATAAAGACGTTGACTAGTTCACTCCTGGGGGCTATTTTATTAAGCCACTGGGCATATTTTTCGCTTGTAAGGGGCCATTCATTCCAGGTCCTGTTCGAGAACCTGAAAGCTATGTCATCGCTGAGGACAAAATTCCGGAGAAGGACCTTAAGCCTTGGATTAATTGAATTACAATACAGGTAGTTGGGGCTTTTCCATCCAAGGACATGCTTTGCCCCCTCGGTGAGCATCGATTTGAAACCCATATCGGCCACCCAGGAACCAATCTGATCTGAATATATCAGCTCGGTGTTCCTGAATGAAGTAGGCTCATAACCAAGGTACGTCTTTATCAGGTCGCGCTGTGAGGAGACCTGCCTGACAAATTCATCCTTTCTCTTTATTGAAGCAAGAGAGTGCGATTCTGTCTCGGCCAGAAACTCCACGAATCCTGTTTCGGCAAGCCTTCTGAATGATTCGAGAACTTCAGGTGCATACAGTCGAAACTGATTAATAACCAGGCCTGTAAGAGAAAAAGTAATTTTAAACTTGCCCCTGTTCTTCCTGATGAGTTCGAGTAATACTTCATTTGCAGGCAGATAGCACTTATCTGCCACTTTCCTCATCACTGATTCGTTTAAATAATCATCGTAGTAATAATGATCCTGTCCCAGGTCAAAGAATCTGTACCTCTTAAGCCTGAAAGGCTGGTGGACCTGAAAATAAAAACAAATTGCCTTGTTACCTGCTGCTGTACTCATAACCTTAATTCTTACTTTGACAGATCACTCTTTTATAGATATCCATAACATGACGGGCTGAATTATCCCATTTAAGTCGCACAACTTCCTCTTTGCCATTCTTAGAAAACATCTGCGAAAGTGCCGGATAATTCAGAATTCCATATATCGCGTCGGCCATGGCGTCGATATCCCAGAAGTCAGTTTTTACGGCATGGGTTAGGATCTCCGATACTCCCGACTGTTTGCTAATTATAACAGGGACATTCGACTGCATGGCTTCAAGGGGAGATATGCCGAAGGGTTCAGAAACAGATGGCATAATATACACATCGCTCATGGTAAGCATCTTATAAACATCATTGCCTTTCAGGAAACCCGTAAAATGGAATCTGTCGGTTATTTTCAGGGCGGCAGCTCTTCGCATCATCTTTTCCATCATATCTCCTGAACCCGCCATCACAAATCTGACGTTAGGCATCACCTTCAACACCTTGTAGGCTGCTTCAATAAAGTACTCCGGGCCTTTCTGAAGAGTTATCCTGCCAAGGAAGGTTACCACCTTTTCATCGAAACCTTTTTCAGCCATCACCTCTTCCGATATGCTCACAGGCTCAACAGCATTATACACTGTCTCAACCTTTTCAGGGTCGATATTATATTTGTTTATCACTATATCCCTTGTAAGATTGCTTACAGTGATGATCTTTGAAGCCGCATCCATTCCCTGTTTTTCAATCCTGTACACATCAGGATTGACATTTCCTCCGCTTCTGTCAAAATCTGTTGCATGAACATGTATCACAAGAGGTTTCCCCGATACTTCCATTGCAGCTATTCCGGCCGGATAAGCCAGCCAGTCATGGGCATGAATGATATCGAATTCATTCTCATCAGCTATGACTGAGGCCACCACGGCATATTTCATTATCTCATCCATAAGGCCAGGTCCGTACTTCCCTGAAAAATCGACTTTGCCCTTTTCATTTGTCTGAACAAACATTTTGTATTCAGATACTTCTGAACTCACACGTTTCCAGAAGTCCTCGGGATCAGTATAGGGAACTATTTTTGAAAGAACCTCGATTTTTTCAACCGGACGTTTGATGCCTTTAAAAAACACCTGTTTAAAAGCTACAGGAACCTGGTTTGCCCCTACCAGTCTGACACCTGACTGGTCTTCATCACCCCAGGCCTTGGGAACAACAAATATCACATCGAGGTCATCCAGTTTTGACATGCCCTTGATCAGACCATAACTGGCAGTCCCCAGACCACCTGAGATATGTGGGGGATATTCCCATCCAAACATCAAGACACGCATATCTGAAATCAATTAAAGGTTTAAATATTTCTTATCTATCAGGTCGATTATCCGTAGTATCTCACCAACGCTCCATGCCTGGGAAATAGCACCCCTCGGAGCATGAGGAGGATCGCCGTCGTAGATTTCCGATATGGTTGATATTCCATGTTCGGACATAACATCTTCCATACCGTAAATAAGGTTCCTGACCTTCTGGACCCCCTGCTGCCCGTATACTTTAAGCCAGGCTTCACAGAAAGGTCCAAACAGCCACGGCCATACGGTTCCCTGGTGATAGGCCTTATCCCTCTCTTCCTGGTTACCCTGATATGTTCCCTTGTAGTATTCGTTGCCAGGAGAAAGGGTCCTTAGCCCCCTTGGGGTCACCAGTTCCCTGTCCGAGATATCAAGTATCCTCTTCATCTCCTCCTTGCTGAGCATTGAATATGGCAGAGATGCTGAAATAAGCATGTTTGGTCTTACAAAATAATTCTTTCCTTCCTCATCATTCACATAATCGGCCATATAGCCTTTTTCATGATCACAGAAGAGCTCGTGAAACGATTTGCTGATGAGAGCCGGCATCTTTTCCCACTCCCTGATGAACTTCCTGCCCTTTTTAGGATCCGACATTTCAAGCGCAAAACAGATGGCATTATACCACAGTGCATTGATTTCACTGGCATACCCGCTGCGTGGGGTTACCGGGACACCATTTACCACAGCATCCATCCATGTAAGTGCCTTCCCGGGGGCAGCAGCATAAACCAGTCCGTTTTCCCTTACATGAATATTATACATTGTACCTGACCTGAAGGCTTCAAGAATTGATCTGGCAGCACTTCCGTAACGTTCCCAGACATCCCTGCCCCCGTTCATATGATACTGCTGGAGACTCCAGAAAAACCACAGAGGTGCATCAATTGAGTTATATGCATAGTTTCCTTCTTCTCCCATATTGGGAAACAGACCATTATTCATCCTCGAGACCTGGGTATCGAGAACCTCACGGTAAAGGGATAAGCCGTGCCGGGCCAGGGCAATTCCGGGAAGAGAAATAAAAGTGTCGCGTCCCCATGAGCCAAACCACGGATACCCTGCAATGATCAGAGTCATTCCGTGCCTTCTTTCGATAAACTGCTGTGCGGCATTCCTCAGGCAGTTGAGATACGAATCCCTTGGTATCTTCCCGTTGACGGTCCGGGTGAACTTGCTCTTAAATCCCGAAGGCTTCTCAGGCCTGGTGGAAGCAGAAAAAACAATTACATCTCCTTCCCTGGCATTAACCTCGAAAAAACCCGGTGTGAAAAGGTCTTCCAGGTAGTCATATCCCCTCTTCTGCTCCTCTATGTATTCCACTCCCATATGCCAGTCGGGCACATGGATAAACTCGGCATCGCATGAGAATTGCATGTTAAGTGAGGGGAAACCCTCGTACATCCTCGAACTTATCCCGTTCTCAATAAATTCAACCTTGGTATTGGCAGCCATGTTGGCATGGGTAAGCTGATGAATGTTCCTGAAGGCAAGAAAAGGCCGGAACTGAAGTTTCATCGGTTCAGAAGCTTCCAGAATGGTCATCCTCGAAAGAAACTGTTCCTCGTGATGAACAAGCAGTCTTTCAAGCTTTATCATAATTCCGCCAACCCTGTAAATTCGTACGGGGAGTGTCTCTATATCAAATATCTCAAGGTATTTATGACCTTTGGGACTGAAATAGTCACCCTTGAATTGTCTGAGACCTATGTTAAAAGAGCGGTCGTTATTAACCACCGTTATATCAAGTGATGAAAGAAGTACATGCCTCTCCCCTCCGAAAGCATCGACCGGACATACAAGCAGACCATGGTATTTGCGCGTATTGCAGCCCACAATTGTTGTGGAAGTGTATGAACCCGACCTGTTGGTCCTGATGATCTCCCTTGATAATGAGTACTCAAGATTTATAACCTGACTTTTTTCAAACTTAAGATAACTCATAATATGACTCTGTTTAATCTGAGGTGAAAAAGTTCTTTAAGGTAACCATTTTTCTTAAACAGTCCAAAGGATTTTTTGACAGAAAACCTGAATATTCCATTATTCCGGCTCAGTTTCCATCGGGTAAAGCATAATATCATCCAAGCAGAGCGACCGAAAGAAAAAAGAGTAAATTTGCAATCATTAACAATTTTTAATCCAAAAAGGTTTTCAAATGAACAGGAAATTATTCTTCGCTTTATCGGCAGCCATCGCTCTCACTGCATGCCAGAAAAAAACGGTTGAAATAACAGGAACACTTGAAAAACCCTTAAGTGGTCAGTATCTTTATCTGTCAGAATTAAAAGCAGATGACATAGTTGCCTATGATTCCGTACTGATTACCGAAGAAGGAACTTTTAATTTTAAGGTAAACATTAAAAACCCGGCATTCTGCCTGCTCACAATCAATCAAAGGAACTTTATGACAATGCTCCTGGAACCCGGAGATAAAATAAGTATGACAGCCCCTTTTGATTCGCTCAACTCTCCGTCTGATTTTCAGGGATCTCCGGGGACCGAATTACTGATCACCTATAATAACAAACTCAAGAAAACGATCGATAATATCATGGCGCTCAACAAGATTTATGTCAAGCGTGTAAATCAGCCCGGCCTGCCTGAACTCATCGACTCTCTCGACAATGCCTCACAGTCTTACCTTGCCGATATTAATGCCTATACCAAACGGTTTATTGACGACAATCCTTCTTCCCTCGCCAGTCTGATGGCTCTCTACCAGCAGGTGGCTCCTGATGTTTATGTCCTGAATCCGGTCACAGATATTGAATATTTCAGAAAGGTAAATGAATCTCTTTCTGCCCTGTATCCTGAAAATGATCATGTCATCAAGCTTCAGGAGCAGGTCATGGTTTATAATGAGAACCAGAAATATGCCGTGGATGATTTCTATGGGACAGGTGGCGTCGCACCTGAATTAACACTCCCTTCTCCCCAGGGCGATACCATCTCCCTCTCCTCAACACGCGGATCAGTCGTCCTGCTCGACTTCTGGGCTTCATGGTGTGCTCCCTGCCGTGAGGAAAATCCAAACCTTGTGAAAGCATGGGAACGTTTCCATAACAAAGGATTCGAGATCTTCCAGGTTTCTCTTGATAAGACAAAGGAAGCATGGATGAAAGGGATTGAAGATGACAAGCTGGGAAAATGGATTCATGTCAGCGACCTGAAATACTGGAACTCTTCTGTCGTCCCCCTTTACAGGATAGAGACCATTCCGGCCAACTTCCTTCTCGACGCGGAAGGTAACATAATCTCTTCAAACCTGAGGGGAGATGAGCTGATACAGAAACTTGAAGTATTATTTAAATAACCGGGGCTTAAAAGCTGAAGCAAAACAGATCCAATGAGAAAGATAATCTATTTACTTGTACTTGCCACCCTGCTCACCAACGCCTGCAGGAACGAAAACATAATCACTGTCAGGGGAAAAATTAACGGAGAAAAAGAAAGAAAAAGCATTTTTCTTAACAGGATCGAGGTGGATTACCCGGTTTTTGTCGATTCCTCCAAGATTGATAGCAATGGGAATTTCAAATTCAGGATTGAATCTCCCTCCCCCGATTTCTACCAGCTTGGCTTCTCCTCATCCAACTTCGTCACCATCCTTGCCTCTCCCGGGGAGAAAATCAGTCTTGTTTTCAACGACAGCCTGCTCTGGAAGGATTATTCAGTAAAGGGTTCCGAAGGCTCTGCCGATGTTAAGGTGCTCGATGAGAGACTGGCCAGGACGAAGAAACAGCTCGACTCGATTGAGCTTGTCTACATAAAAGCTTCTTCAGGCCCATCTTTCGGGGAAGTAAAAACTCCCCTCGAAGACAGCTACGAAAACCTTATTAAGAAGCAGAGGAAAAACAACATAGATTTTATAATAAGCAAGCCGAAATCCTTTGCATCCATAAAAGCCCTGTATCAGCAGATCGATGATGAAACAGGAGTCCTTTATGAAGCGCGCGACCTGCAGTACTTTAAGATCGTGGCTGACTCCCTGGGACGATACTACCCACGGTCAAAACATGTCATTGCCCTTAAACAGGATGTTGAAAGGGGCATGAACCAGTTCAGCCTTGGAAAGATCATTGAACTGGCTGATACCATAAAAGAGGTGAATCTCGATCCCGTTCTCACGGATATTAATGGCAAGCGCATCGCCCTGTCATCACTTAGGGGGAAATATGTACTCCTGACTTTCTGGTCGGTCACATCGGCAGAGTCAGTGGCTGAAAACCGTCAGCTTTTGGAATTCTACGGGAAGTATAAAAACAATGGGTTTGAGATCTACCAGGTAAACCTTGATGCCGATGAGAACGTATGGCGTAACGCTGTCCGCTTTGAAGAACTGCCCTGGATAAGCACAAGGGAAGACAATCCCCTTAATCCTGTTACAGCCCGGCTCTACAATGTTCAGCAACTGCCAGCCAACTATCTTTACGACAAAAGCGGGGAGATCATAGGTAAAGACCTTCACGGGAGATCCCTGATGATAAAACTTAACCAACTGTTTTCCAAATAATTCAACACCTTGAGCCCAAAAGGTAAAATATTCTTTGCTTCGGATTTCCATCTGGGACTGACTGCCGGGACCAATCCCCTTGAAAGGGAGAAGAGGGTAGTCAGATGGCTCGATATGGTAGCTCCGGAAGCCTCTGAAATATACCTACTTGGCGATATCTTTGATTTCTGGTGGGAATACAGGCTGGTCGTACCCAGAGGCTTTACCAGGTTCCTCGGGAAACTCTCATCACTGACCGACTCAGGGATCCCTGTTCATTTCTTTACGGGCAACCACGACATGTGGACCAACGATTATCTCTCAGGAGAATGCGGCCTTATAATCCACAGGGAGCCTCTTACAACAAAATTCGGCGGTCGCACCTTTCACCTGGCCCACGGTGAAGGCCTTGGCTCACGCAACATCGGATACCATATCCTGCTTTCAATATTCCGCAACAAACCCCTGCGTGCCCTTTATTCAGCCATGCACCCTGCCCTTGGAGTGGGATTCGGGCGGAAATGGTCACTCAACTCGAGGCTGGGAAAGGGAATCCACCTCGGCTTCATGGGCGACAACAACGAAGATCTGATAAGGTATTCCAGAACCGTTCTCGAAGAAAAGAAAATTGATTGTTTCGTTTTCGGACACCGCCATCTGCCCTTAACATACATAATGAAGGAAGGCCCTTCAGTCGTTTTCCTGGGCGACTGGATCAATACAGGCAGCTATGCAGTATGGGACGGTAACGATCTGAAACTCGAAGAGTTTGTCTGAAGCTATCTCCTGACCATTATCTCAAGGACATAGTACGAATACGAATCATTGACCTTCTCAAAGAGATACTGGAGTTTATTCCTCGATTTCCTTGCCATCTCCAGCAGACCCATATTCCCGGTGGTATCGTCATGGATATTCTGATGTACAAGCGAGTCGGCCATCATCTCAACAAGACCGCGGCGGTCCGAGTTGTTTATATCCTCTATCTTGTCCCTCAGGTTTTTCACATTGCCGGCAGCGATCAGATTGCCTGAGGTTATGGTATACATGTTTTCATCCGAACAGATCATAACAACCGGAAGGCCGAACTCTGCCTCAGCCTCCTTGCCGGGATTATACTTTGCCACATTCTCGAGTAACTCGATGAGAATGCTGAAGACCCTTCTTCTCAGGTCAGTCTCCACATCATCATCTTTCAGACTTGTTTCGGCAAAGGCAAGAACTTCCTTTGCAATTTCACCTGACAGATGTCCCGACCACATCACATCGATATTCCTGTCCTTCATAAGTTTCTCAAGTTGCAGGGTTGAAGAACTGCTGAAGGGATTATCCTCTCCGGGCTTGTTCTCTCCTATCCCCTGCGAGTTGACTGTCTTGCTGAGAATGAAATATGAAAACAGGTCATCAACAGGAATAAAGTCGAAATCGAGCCTGTTGCCTGTCTTTATTGCCATCTCCATAAGGCCGAGCCCCGCTCCTCCTTTTTCGCTGAAATCGGAACCTGTCAGGGCCTGCCGGTGCATAGCCTTAATATCCTTAACATCAAGACTATTGAGGGTACGAAGCTGGTACCGGAGGTCATCAACATGAACTGAAGGGATTACGTTGCCTGTAGTTATGGTATAACCGTCGCTGGTCTTTGAATAGACGACCAGCGACATATCGGCATGCTGGTTGTTTTCACCATGCCGGGTTACATTCTGGAGGTTTTCAAGTACGAACATGAAGAGTCTTTTCCTGCCAAGGAATGCAAATTCCGATATTTCCATCTCCTTTTCGAGAAGCATAAGCAGGGGAAGTGAGTTCTCGTTTGTAACAACGCCTCTGTATGCAAACATAAGGCGCTCTACCATCATCTTCTGACGTATTGCACGTACCAGCTCCATAATCTGAATTTAGGTTATTCAAGCATGGCAAAAGTAAGGAATAAAAGGATCCAAAACAAACCCCCTTAACCTTCTGAAATATCATGATTTATTAACCTGAAATCTCTCAGCCGGCCCACCCTTCCCGGTCGAGATTGCGGTAGTTGATTGCTTCAGAGATGTGCCCGCTGTTGATATGCTCCGATACGTCGAGGTCGGCTATTGTTCTCGAGACTTTTAAAATCCTGTCATAAGCTCTTGCGCTTAATCCCCTCATTTCCATGGCATATTTAAGAAGACTGCTTCCTTCCTCATCGAGGTGACAGAACTTTTTCTGAAGCTGGGTTGTCATCTGTGAGTTGCAATAAATACCTGGATATGAAGAAAACCGCGCTGACTGGATCTTCCTGGCTTCAATAACTCTTTCCCTTACTTCGGCCGAATTCTCTATCCGTGAACCGTCTGTGAGTTTCTCATATTTTACAGGCACCACTTCTATATGGATGTCGATCCGGTCGAGAAGCGGGCCCGAGATCCGGTTCAGATATTTCTGGACCATACCCGGCGAACAGGTGCAGTTCTTCTCGGGGTGGTTGTGAAAGCCGCAGGGACATGGATTCATGGAGGCTACCAACATAAAGCTTGCCGGGTAATTAACAGTCGATTTTGCCCTTGAGATTGTTATTACCCTGTCCTCGAGAGGCTGCCTCATAACTTCAAGGACGGTTCTTTTAAACTCAGGCAGCTCATCGAGAAAAAGCACCCCGTTATGACCGAGCGAGATCTCTCCGGGTTGCGGGATCGTACCTCCGCCAACCAGGGCGACATCAGAAATGGTATGATGAGGCGATCGGAAGGGTCTGAGGGTCATAAGGGCAGTATGATCCTCTATCTTTCCCGCCACAGAGTGTATCTTGGTGGTCTCAAGAGCCTCCTCAAGTGTAAGGGGAGGCACTATTGTCGGCAGACGTTTTGCCAGCATCGTCTTTCCGGCTCCGGGAGGACCGATCATAATTACATTGTGTCCACCGGCAGCGGCTACTTCAAGAGCCCTTTTCACATTCTCCTGGCCCCTAACGTCGCAGAAGTCAACTTCATAACGGTTCGCTTCATTGTCAAACAATGCTTTGAGGTCGACCTTTACCGGTTCAAAATGCCTTACACCGTTGAAGAAGTCAACGACGTCGCCGAGTGTCTCCATGCCGTAGACATCAATGCCTTCAACCACTGCTGCCTCCCTGGCATTCTTAACCGGAACAATCACTCCCTTGAATCCTTCCTCCCTGGCCCTCAGGGCTATAGGCAACACACCCCTCACTGGCTGAATGGTACCGTCGAGCGATAACTCACCCATCATAATAAAGGATCCTATTTCCATGCCCGAGACCTTCTCATCGGCACAGAGGATCCCGAGAGCCAGAGGCAGATCATACGAAGATCCCTCTTTCCGGATATCGGCAGGCGCCATGTTGATGACAACCTGCTTGCCGGGCCAGTGAAAACCAAGCGATCTCAGGGCCGATTCAATCCTTTGCTGGCTCTCTTTGACAGCCACATCGGGTAATCCGACAAGAAAGAACCGGACTCCCCTTGATACATTGACCTCAATGGAAACAGTCACCGCATCAATGCCCGTTACGGCACTGGCAAATGTCCTGATGAGCATAATCCTAATTTTTTAGCACTTAAGGAAACACTGTATCAAATATATAAAATGCATAAATAACTACAAAAGAAAAATCAGGCGATTTTCCCGGGACACAGGTTGCAGGCTTCCTGAAGGATTATTCGCGCAGATCGACCCTGTCCTCTTTAAGGGTATTGTATACCTCGACCAGGCTTTCGGAAGTTTCGGCCAGAACAACCAGCCTGTCGTATGCCTCAATGACGGTCGATCCGTTGGGAGTGATGTATTTCCCCCTTCTTTTGATGACTGTTATAAGTGCCGACCCCGGAAATCCAAGCTCGACAATCTTCTTCCCCACAATAGGATTGTTCTCACTGATCTCGATCTCGGTAAGCTCCGACCTGATAGTATCGGACAGTTCGATGTCGGGAGGGGTTTTCTGCTTCGCCTTTGCCGGAACCGAAACATGCAGCCATTTCGAGATAAAGGAGAGAGTCGTCCCCTGAAGCAGAACCGAGGTTATGGATATAAAGAAGACTATATTGAAGATCATCGACGATTTCTCAATGCCGGCCAGCAGAGGATAGGTGGCAAACACTATCGGTACCGCTCCCCTCAGCCCCACCCATGAGATAAAGGTTATATTCCTGAGCCTCACCCCAAAAGGCAAAAGACAGGCAAATACACTGAGAGGTCTTGCGACAAAGATCAGGAAGGCTGATACAAGCAGGCCGACACCCATCACAGGTATCACACTGCCCGGATTGACAAGAAGCCCGAGAGTGAGAAACAGCACTATCTGCATCAGCCAGGCAAATCCGTCAAAGACCTGAACTATGGTCTTCTTGTGAATCAGGTACTGGTTCCCCAGGTAAATGGCGGTTATATAGACGGCAAGGAAACCATTGCCCCCCATAAGGTCGGTGGCTGAAAAAGTGAAAAACATCAGGGCTATAACAAGCACCGGATACAGGCCGGTAAAATCGAGACCTATCCTGTTGATCAGCTCTTTTCCGAGACGGCCGCTAAGGTACCCGGTAACAGCCGCTATTGTTACCTGTTTTAAAAACAGGGGAAGTACATGAAGGGGAGAAGTGTCATGGGCCATTATGAGCCCCATAACGGCGATTGTAAGGAAGTAGGCCATGGGATCGTTGCTTCCGCTTTCGAGCTCAAGGGTTGCCCTGATATTCTTTTTAAGACCCAGGTTTCTCGACCGGAGAATAGAAAACACAGCTGCCGCATCGGTCGATGATACTATCGACCCCAGAAGAAGGCCTTCATAAAAGGTAAAGTCGGTGACTGCCCAGACAAATACTCCAACCGAGATGGCAGTAATGAACACTCCTACAGTCGACAGTGTGAAACCATGCCAGAAAACAGGTCCGATCACCTCCTTCCTGGTTTCAAGACCACCAGAGAAAAGGATGAAGTTAAGCGCCACTATTCCTATAAACCTGGCAATCCTGGCATCATTGAAGTTTATCTTTCCGAATCCCTCCGATCCGGCCAGCATACCTATTATCACAAAAAGCAAAAGCGTGGGTACCCCTAACCTGAAAGACGTTTTACCCGCCAGTACGCTTAAGCCCATTAGCACCGAACCTATAATAAGAATATTCTCAAGCGTTATCTCCATAAGATATGTTGAAGGGCAAACCAGGGCACACTGCAGATATGTATGAATCCTTACCCTGAGTTTTATTTTTTGGTAAAATAGCGAAAAAAAACAAATTTCGCGGGATTTACTCTCCCTTACTTTTTAAAAAAACACGGGAATTTTTGGATAGAACATCCAGGGAAAAACTATTTGCCACGGCTTTTCCTTCAACGGGCACCCGGCACAAGCTGCCTGTAGACATCCATTATCTGACCTGTTATCTTCATGATTCCAAAGTCGTTGATAATATTCTCCCTTACCAATGAGGCTTCTTCACGGAACGTGACGGGATTCCTGAGATAGCTAAGCACCAGCTCGCTCAGACGCGATGGATCAGGGGTTTCATTGCCGGCAGCAACAAAATTGTTGGCTTTGAAAAACGAATAGTTCTCATGTGTTATGAAGTCTCCGAGGAATTCACTGTTGACCGAAAGAACCGGCACACCAACCGCAAGCGACTCAATGGCAACCCTTCCCACACCAAGTACCAGTCCCGACCTGCCAATAACCGGTTTAATATCCTTTACATAGCCGTGAATGACACAGGCTTCCCTCCCTGCTTCTGAATTGAACTTACCGGCATATTGCCTGAGCTCCCCGATATATTCTCCATCACCGAGAACATGAAAGCAAACATCCGGGAAGGATTTTATTAACTCAGGCATGACTTCCCTGATCATCATGCCAATAACCGAGGAGTGTTTCCTGTCAATCCTGCTGACATAACACAATGATGCGCGATCCCATTCACTTGCAGGATCGCCTGCCTCAACGCCGTTCTGGATAAAAAGAGCCTTCCCTCCTACTTCCCTGTAACTTCCTTCTTTGTTCAGCAGCCTCCTGCTCACGAATATGATCCTGTCGGGAATGCTCCTTGAAAACGGCGACCTGAGATCAATCCGGGGCTGGCCATGAACAGTCACAACAACCGGAATCTTCATAATCTTTCCGGCCAGCGATGCAAACAGTATCGGTAACCTCTGATGGGCATGAATAATCTCTATCCTGTTGTTCCTTATGAACCTGCAGATCCTGAAAAGGACAAGTGGAAATAACAGGTCCGACATCTTCAGATCCTCTATAGTCACCTCATTGTTAAGCCTTTCAATCAGTCGTCCTTTCCTTGTCAGGATATACACTTCGTTGCCCCGGAGGGTCATTGAATTGGCCAGATCGAGAACGTGATTCTCAGCTCCTCCATAGTTAAAACTCTTTACCAGATACAGTATTCTCATATATTGCCGCAGATTCCCGGTCTGTCATTTAATCGTCCACAGTCCGTCAGGGAGCTAATTTACTTCTTTTAGCAATCTGTGAATTAATTTATGATGACAAAATACCGGGCTAAAGCTAAAGGAAAATTAATAAAGAAGTGAATTGTAACATATGTTACATTATAAATTAGTAGATATTAGTTTTTTTGCTGAACTTTAAGTCTGTATGCCTGGGGTAAGGCTAACTGAAACAGATGAAGAAGATTAATAGTATTAATTTAAAACAGAATCAGTTATGAGTATGTTTTGTTTTCAGTGTCAGGAAACGGCGAAAGGTACAGGATGTACCATTTCGGGTGTATGCGGTAAAAGCGAAAAAGTTGCCAATATGCAGGATCTTCTGATATTTGTATTGAAGGGGATCTCATTCTACAGCACCAGGGCAAGGGAGCTGGGCATCGAAAATAACAAGGTCGACAAATTCGTTTTCGATGGACTTTTCATGACCATCACCAATGCCAACTTCGACTACGGCAGGTTTGTTGAAAAGATCAGGGATGGACTGAAGCTAAGGGATGAAGTTAAAAATGCCTATCTCAAGGCCGGAGGCAAACTGCTTGAGAAACTTCACGAGTCGGCGACCTGGACCGGCAACACTGTCGAAGAATTTGAGGCTAAGAATATCTCTGTCGGAGTCCTTTCAACCGCTCACGAGGATGTGAGATCACTGAGGGAGCTGGTCATCTACGGGGTTAAAGGTATGGCTGCATACACTGAACATGCATTTAACCTGGGTTATGAAGACAAGGCAATCTATAAATTCATGCAGGAAGCCCTGGTCGCCACCACCGATGACTCACTTAGCGCCGATCAGCTTGTTGCACTTGTAATGGAAACGGGTAAGTTCGGAGTGACTGCAATGGCGCTTCTTGATAAGGCCAATACTTCCACCTACGGGAATCCTGAAATTACAAAGGTCAATATTGGGGTAAGAAATAACCCGGGTATCCTTATCAGCGGTCACGACCTCAGGGACATGGAGGATCTCCTGAAACAGACCGAAGGCACGGGAGTCGACGTTTACACCCACAGTGAAATGCTTCCGGCCAACTATTATCCTGCCTTCAAAAAGTACAGCCACTTTGTGGGCAACTATGGCAGCTCATGGTGGAGACAGAAGGAGGAGTTCGAGACTTTCAACGGTCCCATACTCTTCACCACCAACTGTATTGTTCCTCCCAGGAAAGATGCAGGCTATGCCGGCAGGGTATATACAACAGGGGCCTCGGGCTTCAGCGGTTTCATGCATATAGGCAACAGACCGGCTGGCGGACAGAAAGATTTCTCTGTAATCATTGAACATGCAAAGAAATGCAAGCCTCCAGTGGAAATTGAAAAAGGAGAGATCGTTGGCGGTTTTGCGCATAACCAGGTGCTGGCACTTGCCGACAAGGTTGTTGATGCAGTTAAATCGGGTGCCATACGAAAGTTCTTTGTGATGGCCGGTTGTGACGGAAGAATGAAAGACAGGAATTACTATACCGAATTTGCTGCCGCACTCCCGAAGGATACGGTTATTCTTACTGCAGGCTGTGCCAAGTACCGTTATAACAAACTTGGGCTTGGTGATATAAATGGTATTCCCAGGGTTCTCGATGCAGGCCAGTGCAACGACTCCTATTCGCTTGCCGTTATTGCACTTAAGCTTAAGGAAGTATTCAATCTGAACGATATCAATGATCTTCCGATAGCATTTAACATCGCATGGTACGAGCAGAAAGCTGTGATAGTTCTCCTTGCCCTTCTGTACCTCGGGGTCAAAAACATCCACCTTGGTCCGACATTGCCGGGTTTCCTTTCACCCAATGTCGCCAAGGTGCTTGTCGAGAAGTTCGGAATAGCAGGTATTGGAATCGTTGAAGATGATCTCAGGCTCTTCCTGAGTTAGTAGTGCAGAAAATAAAAGACAGGGTTGCCCGGAAAATACCAGGGGTATTTCCGGAGCAACCCTGTCTTTTTCAGATTGCTGATCCCCCTCTTTCACCCGTCCTTATCCTTATACATTCCTCAAGGGGTGTGATGAAGATCTTGCCATCGCCGACAGAACCACCGGGACCATTGGTCCGGGCCGATTTCAAAATGGTATCAACGGTTATGTCGACGAACGAATCGTTAACGGCTATTTCTATCTTAATCTTGGGTATCAGGTCGGGTACTATCACCTGACCCCTGTGCAACTCTTCAACACGCTGCTGCCCATGACCCGACACCCTGCTTACAGTAATTCTTTTTATTTCAGCATTTACAAGGGCCTCATGAACCCTGTCGAGCTGTACTTCCCTTATTATTGCAGTTATTAGTTTCATGATTTCTTATTTTAAAGTTTTTCAGTTCGGGTTAAGCATGCCATAGCCTCTTTCTCCGTGATACGAGCGGTCAAGACCTGCCATTTCCTCTTCTTCTGTCGACTTGAACGGGATGAACTTGTTCATTACATATATTATCAGAAAGGTCATTACCGAGGCAAATACTATTGCTGTCAGAACTGCAAAAGCCTGCACACCAAGCTGGTTCCAGATGGTCCAGGTACCGTCGGGCGAAGCTGTTGCAGCTTCCTGCATCCACGATTTGCGGATAAAGAATGTAAGGAATATTGCACCCACCACTCCTCCTACACCATGTATCCCGAAAGCATCGAGAGAATCATCATAACCCAGCCTGTTCTTGACCTGAATTGCCAGGTAGCATATCATTGAAGCCAGTATCCCGAGGATCATTGCACCATAGGGCTGAACCACTCCTGCAGCTGGTGTCACTGCCACCAGTCCGGCAAGTATTCCGCTGGCAAAGCCAAGCGCAGTGGCTTTCTTCTGATGAAAGGCCTCGATCAGTATCCACGAGAGAGCTCCCGAGGCAGCGGCAATCTGTGTTGCTGTCAGAGCCTGAGCTGTGCTCAGACCGCTCGAGATACTGCTCCCAGCGTTGAAGCCAAACCATCCAACCCACAGAAGTCCTGCCCCAAGCATGGTGATCACAAGGTTGTTGGGACGGATGACCTGGTAGGGATAGCCACGCCTCGAACCAAGAAACAGGGCGGCAACCAGACCACTGAAACCGGCAGAGATGTGAACAACCGTTCCTCCTGCAAAATCAATGGCTCCTTTTGCCCCGAGATTGAACAGGAACCCGTCAGCCGCCCAGACCCAGTGACATAAGGGATTATATACCAGCAGACTCCAGAGGGCAATAAAGATGCAATATGCCTTGAAATTCACCCGTTCCGCAAAGGCTCCCGCTATCAGCGCAGGAGTGATAATGGCAAACTTGCCCTGGAACATCGAAAACACATACTCGGGTATCCCCGCATCCATGATGCTGGTATCAATACCATTAAGAAACAAATAGTTGGGATTCCATCCGAAAAGCCCGCCCAGGATGTTCTTCCCGAAACTCATACAATATCCCACGGCAACCCAAAGTACAGTGATTATTCCCATGGCAACAAAACTGTGCATTACTGTTCCCAGTACGTTCTTTGTACGTACCAGTCCCCCGTAAAACATTGCCAGCCCGGGGATCATTAAAAGCACAAGGGCAGTTGAGGTTAGCATCCAGGCTGTGGCTCCCGAATCAACATTAACCCCATCGGAAGCATGAACTCCCGTTACGGTAAGAAACAAGAGCAATACTGATATCAGAGCTCTTTTTCCCTTTGGTCTCATAGTAGTCTGTTTTAAGTTTAAAATATTTATTTCCCGACAAACATATATTATTTTGGGGGTACAAACAATTTTTTATCTCTTTTTTTACTCGATACCCCCTTTCATAAAGGGGGTATAGCCTATTTTTTACTTCTTTTTATACATATACCCCTTTTTACATGAGGGTAATAATACTTTTATTTAAAATTCTTATAAATTATGATCCGTTAAACATGACAGTGATGTAACAGTAATCAAAAAAACGAGGGCAGGGACAACCAGGTCCCTGCCCTCGGGCAAATGAAAATCCTATGATACCGAAATGATTACCTGAGACTGCCTATAAAGCAGGAAATGTTTTGCCCCGTGGCTCCCCTGCCGGCAATCATCTCAATGAATGCACTCCCTATAATGGCCCCGTTGGAAAATCTCGTTGCATCGTTGAAGGTGCCTGCGTTACTGATTCCGAAACCGGTCATAAGCGGTAACCTGAGATCCATCTCCTTAAGCTTTCTGAAATAAGCCATTTGTTGTTCGCTGAAAGAGTCTTTCCGGCCTGTTGTCGATGAAGATGAAACAACATAAATAAATCCCCTGCTGACAGAATCGATATATCTGATTCTTTCTTCACCGGTAGAGGGAGAAACCAGGAACATGCAAGATAAACCATGCTGCTGAAACATTTCCGAGTACTCATTCTCAAACACTTCCGGAGGAAGATCGGGTAAAATGATGCCATCAATTCCCGAGGATACACATTCCCTGCAAAAATCATCCATCCCGAACCTGAGGACAGGATTAAGGTATCCCATAAGAACAAGAGGCACCCTGACCTTTTCCTTAATGTTCCTTATCTGGCTGAAGAGAAGACGGAGGTTCATCCCGTTACGGAGAGCCGTCATATTGCTCATCTGGATAACAGGTCCGTCGGCCACGGGATCGGAAAAAGGAATCCCGATCTCAATCATATCTGCTCCTGCATCCTGAAGGCCGGTTATTATTTCAGTGGTGGAGTCCTTCTCAGGAAAGCCTGCTGTGAAATAAACTGATAATATCTTATCTTTTTTTTCTGTAAACAGTTTTTCTATACGATTCATGTTGTAATGTAAATTAATTGTTACCTGAAGAGTCCGGGGTTTTCCATATACCTTATATAGGTGTCGAGGTCTTTGTCTCCCCTGCCTGACACGGTGATGACGATGACCTCATCCTTTTCGAATCTGACCTTTTCAAGGAGAGCGAGGGCATGTGATGATTCAAGTGCAGGTATAATACCTTCCAGCCTGGTCAGCCTCAGCGCGGCATCGAGGGCTTCGGTGTCTGTGGCACTCTCAAACTGTGCCCTCCCTGTCCTGGCAAGCCATGCCATAAGCGGACCTGTGCCGGGATAGTCGAGGCCTGCCGATACTGAATAAGGCTCGGTAATCTGTCCGTCGTGATCCTGCAGGAGGATTGTCTTGCTTCCGTGAATAACCCCCGGCAGCCCGAGTGCAATTGTTGCAGCAGTCTCATCTGAATCAACGCCCCTGCCCGCCGCCTCCACTCCGATAAGCCTGACATCCGGGGAATCGAGATAGTTATAGAAAGTTCCTGCCGCATTGCTACCGCCACCAACACAGGCTATCAGAACGGAGGGGTCGGTTTTTCCCGTCTGTTCCTTCAGCTGCCATCTGATCTCTTCACTGATAACCGACTGCAGCCTGGCCACCAGCTCGGGATAAGGATGCGGACCCACAACGGAACCGATTATGTAATGGGTGTCTTCGGGATTATTGATCCAGTCCCTGATAGCCTCATTGGTCGCATCCTTTAAGGTCATGTTACCCGAAGTCACGGGTATGACCTCGGCACCGAGCATCTTCATCCTCTTTACATTGGGAGCCTGGCGTTCAACATCTGTTTTGCCCATGTAAACAACACATTTCAAACCGGTAAGAGCACATACGGTCGCTGTTGCCACTCCATGCTGCCCTGCTCCCGTCTCGGCAATTATTCTTGTCTTGCCAAGCATACCTGCTATAAGTATTTGTCCTATGGCATTGTTTATTTTGTGAGCCCCCGTATGGTTAAGATCTTCCCTCTTCAGGTAGATGTTTGTACCATAGTGTGCCGACAGTCTTCCGGCATGGTACAGGGGTGAGGGTCGTCCTGCATAGTCTCTGAGCAGCGATGAAAACTCTTTCCTGAATTGTTCTGATTCCAGAATCTGCTTGTAGCTATTTTTTAACTCATTGATATTTTGTTGCATCATCTCGGGGATAAATGCCCCCCCGAATTCTCCGTAATATCCTTCATTACTTACATGATAGTTCATAATATCCTGATTTTAACTGTTGTATGAAATTTGCCGTAAGTTCTTCAGATTTTATCCCGGATGTGGTCTCAAAACGGCTGTTGATATCAACCCCATACAAATTTCTGTTCCTTATCTGCATGATTGCAGGCACATCTCCGGGTCCTATCCCCCCGCTGAGAAAAAAAGGCTTGCCTGTATCCAGTTCATTTAAAACCGACCAGTCGAATCTTATTCCACTGCCAGCATTACTGCCGGTTCGCGAATCAAAAAGAAAAAAATCGCAGACCTCCGAATACAATAGAATGCTTCCTGCATCAGTGGGATTAAATGCTTTAATAACAGTGAATCCACAATCTTTCAATTCTTTACAGTAGTCGGGGTCTTCAGCGCCATGAAGCTGCACGACATCGATACCTGCTCTGTGACAGGCAGTGCTTACCTCTTTGACTGTCGAATCAACAAACACCCCGGTCTTCCTCACACCGGGCCTGATACTGTCAAACAGTTCCGCCGGAGGATTATCCCCGGCATATCTGCGAGATCCCCTGAAAAAAACGAAACCCACATAATCCACTGGCAGTCCGGAGATCCTTGAAGCGTTGGCCGGATCTTTCATTCCGCAAACTTTAATCTTAAGCATTTAATGTAGTTATTAGTCCAGTTAAGTGGCCTAAAGCTCCTGCAGGATCAGCCTGCCTCATGAAATAATCACCTATTAGGAATCCGTGATAACCGGATTCCCTGAGACTTCTTATAAGCTCAGGTGAATCAATACCGCTTTCGGAGATCCTGGTAAGTTCAGACGGCAGATGACTTGCCAGTCTCAACGACAGATCAGTATCCACCCTGAAGGTTTCGAGATCCCTGTTGTTGACTCCGATGACATCGATAAACGGAGATATTGTCGCGAGTTCCCGTTCGGAATGAACCTCAAGCAGTACTTTTAATCCGAGTTGTGAGGCAGTCTCAGAAAGCTCAGCCACCAGTTTCTTTCCCAGGATGGCTGCTATAAGCAATACTGCATCAGCTCCCGATGCCCTTGCCTCATACAGCTGCCATGGGTCAAGTATGAAATCCTTGCGCAACAGGGGAACGTCACATTGTTCCCTGGCACTTCTGAGATCGTCAGTGCTTCCGCCGAAAAAAACCGGTTCTGTCAGTACTGATACAGCTGAAACACCACACCTGCAATAGCCTGCAACAACATCTTCCAGGCATGCCTTTTCATTTATCACTCCCTTTGAGGGTGAGCTTCTCTTGAACTCCGCTATTATACCTGACCTGTTACTGTCTCTCAGATAGTCTGGAAGAGAAAGGATCTTCCTTTCGTAACTTATTGCTTCAGCAAGTTTTTCAACCGGGATCAGCTCCTTCATCAATTTCAGATCCCTCTTCCTCGTCTCAACTATTTTTTCCAGAATGCTCATGACTGTAATTCAATCAGTTTATTAAAACTGCGTAATGCTTTTCCTGAAAACAATGATTCCTCTGCCTCGGCATGGCACTGATCAATGGTCTTTTGCCGGAAATAGCATTTCAGGGCAACCATTGAGTTTGCAATTACGATATCATTCTGATCCTTTGTGCCTTTACCCTTAAGTATGTCAATAAAAATCACCGATGACTCCCTGACATCCCTCCCGCCGGCAAGTGCCGTGTGATCTTTTTTTGTGAAGCCAATCTGTGCGGGATAGACAATCTCATCGACACCATTATGTATATACCTGAATCCCGAGGTTAAAGAGATCTCATCATAACCGTCAAGCGAATGAACTATTGAGTAGGAGGTATCGGACTGCTGGTAGATATAATTATAGATCCTTGCCAGTTCCGAATTGTAGACGCCGATCAGCTGGCTTGACGGGAAGGAGGGATTCACCATGGGTCCCAGCATATTAAAAAAGGTCTTGACTTTCAAGGCTCTTCTGACCGGTACAATGTTTTTCATTGCCGGATTGAAGAGGGGTGCATGAAGGAAACAAATTCCTGCTTTCTCAAGTTCTTTCCGCAGCTTAGCCTGGTCGGTCGAAAACCTGTAGCCGAAATATTCAAAGATGTTTGACGAACCACAGGTGGAGGTAACACCGTAATTCCCATGTTTTGCCACTTTTGCCCCTGCCCCGGCTACAACAAAGGCAGAAAGGGTTGATATGTTGAATGTATCCTTGCCGTCACCCCCCGTTCCGCACAGGTCGAGAGTCTCGATTCCTCCAAGATCGACCTTTATGCACAGATTCAGAAGGGCATCCCTGAATCCTTTCAGCTCCTCAAGGGTAATACTCCTCATGAGATAAATCGTAAGGAAAGCCGCGATTTCGGGCTCTGAATAGCGGCCCCCGGCAATGTTGACAAGCACCCGTTCCGCCTCATCACGGTCGAGTGTCTTATGTTCAAAAAGATGGTTCAGTATTTCACGCATGGTTTAATATTATTTGTGGAAGGTGGGGTATTTATGACGCCAGCCAGTTGGCAATTATCTTCTCACCATGTTCTGTGAGAACCGATTCAGGATGAAACTGAATACCATGAACATCATAATCACGGTGACTCACAGCCATTATTATGTTATTCCTGTCAAGGCAGGTAACCTTAAGGCATGACGGAAGGCTGTCCCTGTCTATGGCCCATGAATGATAACGCCCCCCCATGAATGAAACAGGTAATCCCCTGAACAGCCTGTTTCCCTTATCAGTAATATCAATCTCGGTTGCCAGCCCATGGTAAACATCCTGCAGATTGACAAGCCTGGCACCAAAAGCCTCTCCTATTGTCTGGTGACCAAGACATATCCCAAGAATGCTCTTCTCAGAAAAATATCTTTTTACAAGATCGAGGGAAATACCGGCTCCTGAAGGGACACCCGGACCAGGAGAAAGCAATATTTTGTCGAACGACCCGGCATCCTCAACCATTATTTCATCATTCCTGTATACTTCGGGCCTGATTCCCGACAGTTTCCCAATACAGTGAACCAGGTTATAGGTGAATGAATCATAATTGTCTATTACAAGTATTCTTTTCATAATCTGGAGTTTTTTTCATTTAATACGCTGTGCATTCTCTATGGCCTTTCTAAGGGCTCCAAGTTTGTTATCAACTTCCTGCAGCTCCTTTTCCTCTTCGGATACTGCAACTATTCCAGCTCCTGCCTGGTAACACAACTTCCCGGCTTTGCTCAGGAATGTCCTTATCATTATTGCATGGTTGAAATCCCCATTAAGGTCCACATAGCCTATTGCTCCTCCGTAATATCCCCTTCTGAATGGTTCATAGCGGTTAATTATCCCCATTGCCTTAATCTTGGGAGCCCCGCTGAGAGTGCCTGCCGGAAATGTCGAACTCATCATATCGATGGCCGATGATCCTTCAATCATCTGGCCCGAAACCATCGAAACCAGATGAATCACATGGGAATAGAACTGAACCTCTCTGAAAGTGTTTACACTGACATTGACTGAATGGCGGCTCAGGTCGTTCCTGGCCAGATCCACCAGCATCACATGTTCAGCGTTTTCTTTTTTGTCAAGGGCAAGTTCAGCAGCCAGTATCCTGTCTCTTTCATCATCACCTGTTCTTCTGAATGTCCCGGCTATAGGATTTATTGAAGCTACTCTTTTCTTTATCTTAAGATGCGCTTCGGGCGAGGACCCGAAGATCCTGTAACTTCCATAGTCAAAATAAAAAAGATAGGGAGAAGGATTTATCGACCGCAGCGACCTGTAGACATTGAATTCATCTCCCCTGAAACTGCGGGAATACCTTCGCGACATCACCACCTGGAAAACATCACCTATATGACAGTGATGTTTCCCGGCGCTTACATTATTCATGTACTCTTCATCCGACATGGCACTTTCCTCAGGACCTTCAGGTGAAAAAGGATATTCAGCTATGTTCCTGCTGTTTATAAGAGATCTTATCCTTTCAGCTTCGCCAGGTATTCCATCAATACGGTTCTCGGTCAGGGTAAGTTCATTCCTGCAGTGATCGACTGCAATTATGTAATTAAAGAAGGAATACCGGATGTCAGGTATCCTGAATCTCTCATCCTCCTCCGGTTTAAGATCGATCTTTTCAAAATATCTTACGGCGTCATACGATGTATATCCAAATAAGCCATTCACGGGGACATCGCCTGTTGTTTCAGAAAGTTCGAACGATCCGAGAAAGGCTTTAAATCTTTCAGTGAGCGTGGTGCAGTCACATATGGCTGTATTTATTACTTCACCTCCCGGATAAGTCTCGGTAATCACCCCGTCAGTCACTCCGATCTCAGCAAGGGGTCTGAGACAAATAAATGAATAACTGTTCTCGTTACCCCTGTAGTCTGAACTCTCGAGAAGTATCGATCCGGGGAACACATCTCTCAGCTTAAGATAAATGCTGACAGGTGTCACCGTGTCGGCAAGCATCTTCTCAACAAAAGCTTTTATTTTTGTCTTTTTCATAATAATTTCTGGTTTTTGCCTAAAAAAACAACGGCCTGTCGTGAGTACGACAGGCCGTTGTTTAATATCTTTTAGCGTTTACATTCAACAAATGACTGGTAACATCACAATTTCTCCCGGAATTTGCAAAGCCACCAACGCCAGTTTGTCAGATTATAAAGCATTTCTTTCTTTTTGTTCTGATGCAAATATAGGTTTTTTTTTAAAAAACAAAATTTCCTGCATTTTTTCTTACGGTCCGGCTACAAACAAAACTGAATCAGCCAATTTTGAAATGCGGGGTTCATTCAGTTCAACACCACGGCTTTTCAACAGAGCATAAGTCCCGGATCTTATATATATTCTGACATTAAGCTGGTAATGGGAAATAAATCACAGGAAATTACTTTTGAGGAAATCCTGGAATTTTTCCTTATACTGTTCTCCCACAGGAATATGTGTCTTCCCGAATACGATCCTGTTGTGTTCAATGGTATCGACCCTTGCAAGGTTTACGATATAGGAACGGTGAACCCTCATAAACCTGTCAGGAGGGAGTTTCGACTCCATGAGTTTCATCGTCGAAAGTGAAAGGACAGGTCGGGGAGAACTTATGGTATATACTTTTACATAGTCTTTAAGTCCTTCGATATAAAGAATATCGCTGAAATTAATCCTTTTGATCTTATAGTCCGATTTGAGAAACAGGAATTCATCATTCGATTCAACGCTCTGAAGTGCCTGTTTCTCGAGGGTTATAAGTCTTCGGGCCTTGTTTGCCGCCTCCAGGAACTCTTCATAACTGAATGGTTTAAGGAGATAGTCGACGGCATCAAGCCTGTAGCCTTCGAGTGCATATTTATCGTAGGCGGTTGTAAAGATGACTTTCGGTCCTTTCCCGATCAGGCGGGCAAAATCCGTCCCTGAGAGATCAGGCATATGGATGTCGATGAAGATCAGGTCGACCCCGCCTGCAGAAACAAACTCCATGGCGTCCAGCGGATTTTCAAAGCTGCCAGCAAGCTCAAGCCCTGGTGTCCTGGTAATATAGCCTGTCACAAGCTGGAGAGCCAGTGGTTCATCATCTATGGCAATAGTTCTTATCATGTCATGCTAAGGAACAATAAGACTTCAAACTCGTTATCACCACTTTTTATCTTAAGATCATGTTTCCCGGGGAAAAGCAGCGACAGTCGTTTCCTGACATTTTCAAGCCCTATTCCGGAATGCTGACCCTCCTCATTTTCAGTCTTTTGAAAGCAGCTGTTTACACACCTGAATGTTATTGAATCTTTCATGGTCAGCATGCTTATCCTGATATATGATTTCTCCCTGTTGCTTATACCATATTTGAAGGCATTTTCTATAAAAGGTACAAACAACAGAGGAGGAATGGTAACATCCCCTGGCTTTTCGGGAAAAGACACCTCAAGGCTGACCTTCTCGCTCATCCTGAGTTTCATCAGATCAATATAGTTATTCATAAAGGCTATCTCGCTGCTTAGCCGGGGATTCCCCTGTTCCGATTCATACAACATGTACCTCATGAGCCGCGACAGCTTGAGAACAGCATTCTGTGCGTCGGAAGTATTGATACCTATCAGGGAGTAAATATTGTTGAGGGTGTTGAAGAAGAAATGGGGACTTATCTGGTTCTTCAGGAAGGCCAGCTCCGAGTTGAGTTTGTCCCTTTCAAGATCCTTCTTGAGCTCTTCAATCTTTGACTGCCGTTCAAGGACACTTAAGCCGAGGGAGAAGAAGATAAGGAACAGTGAATTGCCCATGTAATTGGCAAGATGCATATTCCTGTAGAGAGGCCTGAACCTGTTGGGGATAGGAAGCAATCCCCGTGCCGGAGGCATCCTTCTGATATTCTGGCCGGCAGGAGGTCTGATTTCAGCCGCCATATCGGGAGGCGGGTAGAAATTGATGATAAGCTTATTTGAAAAATCAGATACAAAGTAGAAACAGGCTATCAGAAGTGCAACCGACAGAAAATACCTTATCCGTCGGCCTTTCATGAAGAATCGTGGGATCAGAAGAAGGTAGTTCGAATAGAATATTATACCGTTTATCAGTATGTTTATATAATACAACCACAGAAAATCCTTGCCGACCGACCATCTTCTTGTCACATAAAGGGGAAGCCCCATTATGATAGACCATGCAAGTATATGGAGTATGATCTTTATTCTGTTACCTTTCAGACCGATTTTTTTCATGGTGCCGGTTTTTGCCTTGATGTGTAACCTGAAATTGGATCAGGCCGTTGACACAACTCATTCCAAAATTAGCTTTTAATTTTTATTATTCATATCTGAGTGCATCTATCGGGTTGAGGTTGGAAGCTTTCCTTGCAGGATACCATCCAAAAAAGACTCCGATGGCAAAGCAGACCATGAAGGCCAGGATAACGGACTGAGAGGTTACATAAGTTTCGATTCCCAATATGGTTCCGGCTACGCTTGCTATAAGGTAGCCTGTGATGATACCTATGATCCCTCCGGCAATGCTTAGAAGCATCGACTCAACAAGAAATTGCCACAGTATGTCTTTTCCCCTGCCGCCTATCGACATCCTGAGCCCGATTTCGCGGGTACGTTCTGTAACCGATACGAACATGATGTTCATGATGCCTATGCCTCCCACCAGCAGGGATATTCCCGCTATCGCTCCCAGGAGTATGGTCATGATATTCGTAATTGTCGACACCGATTCAATAAGTTCTGACTGTGACATAACCCTGAAGTCATTCTCATCAGTTTCCTTAAGTTTATGCGTACGCCGCAGTATCTCTTCAACTTCAGCAATGGCACTGGAACTGGTCTCCTCGCTTTCAGCAGAACAATAGATCGTGTTTATATAGTCGATGGCCTCCATTCTTCTCTGCACGGTCTTCCATGGAGCAATGATAAGGTCATCCTGATCCTGTCCCATCCCGCTCTCTCCCTTATCCTCAAGCACTCCTATCACTTCAAATGGAAGGTTCCTTATCCTGATAGTCAGTCCCACCGGGTCGATTCCTTCACCAAACAGGTTTTCCGCAACTGTCTGACCGATAATGCAGACTTTGGCCATGCTTCTTACTTCAGAGGCAGTGAAGATCCTTCCATTTGCAATATTTAGTTTTCTGATGTCCAGATATTCTTCACTGACACCATATATGGTTGTCTGGGTATTCTGGTTCCCGTAGATCACCTGTCCGCTGGCATTAACAGTCGGGGATACAGCTGAAATAAATGTTGCCTCATTCCTGATTGCTTCAACATCACTGTATTTCAGAACCATTGATCCTGAAGAACCAAGGCTGACTCCTCCTCTGCTCTGCATGTTGGGCATTATCATAACCATGTTGGAACCCATCGACGACATCTCCTCCGTTATGCTTCGTTTGGAGCCTTCACCGATTGCAAGCATGGCTATCACCGAAGCCACACCTATAATTATTCCAAGCATGGTAAGGAAGGCCCTCATCTTGTTTTTGAAGAGAGCTCTTACTGCTATTCTGAAAAGATTCGAAATATTCATCTCCTTAGGATTTTATAATGATTTCTTCAATATCCTCAACAGGAAGGGTCTTAAGGACCTCTCTTGCAATGAGTCTGTCACTGACAAATAGTTCATTTCTGATCCTGCCATCCCTGAATACTATATTCCTTGTCGCGAACCTGGCAATATCAGGCTCGTGGGTTACAAAGACAATGGTTCTGCCTTTTTCATTAAGATCCTGGAACAGTTCCATTATCTCGAAGGAGGTCCTGGTGTCGAGGTTCCCTGTAGGTTCATCGGCAAGGATAAGCACCGGATCGTTGACAAGCGACCTGGCAATGGCCACTCTCTGCTGCTGTCCCCCCGACAGTTGATTAGGCATATGATGCATCCTTTCGGCAAGTCCGACTGCCTCCAGCGCAGCTACAGCCCTTTCCCTGCGCTCGCGGGCACTTGTATGGCTGTTATAGAACAAAGGCAGTTCAACGTTTTCAAGGGCCGAAGTCCTTGGCAAAAGGTTATAGGCCTGAAAAACGAATCCCAGCTTGACGTTGCGTAACCTTGCTGTCGAATCCCTGTCGAGCTTGTTTATGTCGACCCCGTCAAGCATGTACTCACCTCCGGTTGGTTTATCGAGACACCCGAGAATATTCAGCATCGTCGACTTGCCCGAACCGCTTGTACCCATTATCGCTACAAACTCATTTTCCTCAATGGTGGTACTGACTCCACGCAAGGCATGTACGGTGACCTCACCTACAATATAATCCTTGGTCAGGTTTCTTATCTCAATGATTTTGTTTTTCATGACTCTTTCTTTTTCGGGTTGCATATTTTTTAAAAAGGCATCGGTCCTGCCGGTCTCGGAGAGGTCGTCGACGGCGCCGGCTCACTGCCGTGGCTGCTGTTCATTGATATCACAACCTCATCACCTTCACCCAGTCCTCCTGTTACTTCAACAGTTGATCCGTTATCGATTCCAAGAGTGATGACAACCGGTTTAATACCATTGTCCCCATCCTTAAGCCATACGGTTCTGTTCCTGGTATCAGCCGTGGCTGATCCGGTCATCTTTTCTGTCATGGCTGCCTTCATGGCAGTTCCCGTTACCTGCTTTGCTTCTCCCTTTTGCCCGATCCCTCCGTCCGGCACGTTCTTATAATCTTTTGGAGGATTGAATCTCACAGCCTTTGCTGACAGTATCAGGGCATCTTCCTTCCGTTCTGAAAATATTATTGCGCTTGCTGTCATTCCGGGCATCAGTTTTTTATCAGGGTTAGGTGCATTAAGTATCACTACGTAAGTGACTACGTTGTTTGTGGTGACAGGCTGAAGCCTTACCTGCGAAACCGATCCTGTAAACTTAAGGCCGGGATATGCATCAACTGTGAATTCAACCGCCTGTCCCTCTTGGACCTTACCGATGTCAGCCTCATCAACATTTGTCTGTACTTCCATCTGGGTCAGGTCATTAACGATAGTAAAAAGTGTCGGAGTATTAAAGCTGGCTGCCACTGTCTGTCCTTCCTCAACTGCCCTGTTTAGCACCACTCCTTCGATAGGTGATGTGATTGTAGCATAATCGAGGTTTACTTTCGCCCTTGAAACGGCCGATCTGGCATTTACCACCGATGCCTTTGAGTTCTCGAGATTGAAAAGGGCCTGATCATATTCAGATTCTGCAACAAGCTGTTTTTCGTACAAAGCCTTGATCCTGCTGAAGGTTGCTTGCTGGTAATTCAACTGTGCCTGAGCCTGATCGAGACCAGCCTGACTTTGCTTTAGCTGCTCCAAAAGGTTGGTTTCATCAATCTTTGCCAGAACCTGTCCTTCCTTCACGTTATCGTTGAAGTCGACATAGACATTCTTAATTATTCCCGACACCTGGGTGCCCACATCAACAGTAGTTATCGCTTCGATGGTCCCCGAGGCCTTAACAGGATTTGTTATCAGGCCTCTTTCAACCTTTACCGTTTCAATAACATAGTCCTTCTCCTTGACTCCAAAAGGCTTAATGGCCAGAAGGAGAATAGCTGCAGCAGCCACCGTCCCTGTTATTATGTAAGTTCTTGTTTTCATTTCCTGAGTGCTTTAGATTATATGTAAATTGAAGATTTATCTTTGAATCATTTGCTGGCAGTTCATAGTGTCAGAGGTATCCCGTTGTAGAAATCAAGTATCTTGTAACTGAAGACGAGGTTGTATTTTGACTGGAGTAACTTGCTTTCAGCCACAATCAGATTTGTTTTTGAAACCAGATAATCGACTGAGTTAAGCATCCCCTGGCTGAATTTCTCGTCTGAGAGAAGTGACGACTCGAGTGTGGCATTATATGATTCAAGACTGGCTTCATACTCAACCTGGGCAGAGCTTACATCGAGGCAAGCCTGTTCAATGCTCTTCCTCAGCTCGTTCCTGGTGTTCAGTTCAGACAGTTCGGCATCGCGGTATTCAGCCTCGGCAATAGCAACTCCGGTGCTTACCTGTTTCTTCTGAAAAACCGGGATTGAAAGTGTAAATCCTGCCGAAGGAGTCAGGCCGTCACCCAATTGTCCGAAATAAGTATCACTGCCCCTGTTGCTATAGTTCGATCCCAATCCGGCACTGGCTGTAATAGTCGGGAAATACCCGGCTTTTGCAATCCTGGAACCAAGAGCCGATATCTCAATATTTATCCCGGCGTTTTTTATCTGCGGCTTTATTCCAAGTGCCGTTTCGTAAACTGAGCCTACATCAGGGATACTGTTCAGGTTAAGGACTCCCGAAAGATCGGGGTCGGCAACACTGAAACTGTCATCAACCGGTAACTCCATCAGCTGCATCAGGTTGACTTTTGCGATCGCTAACTGGCTCCTGGCATTCGCAAGGGTAAGTTTCTCACTTGCAAGCTGCGACCTGACCTGCGCATAATCCGACTGCGAAATGGCTTTCAGTAAAAGCCTCTCCTCAGCCAGGCTTAACTGGCTTTCAGTTGCCTCAATCTGCTTCCCGCTGTTTTTTACCTGTTCTTCAGAATACAGAACCTGAAGAAATGCATTCAGGATACTGAGACTTATCGATTCCTTAGTGGTCTCAAGGGTTAATTTTCCGCTTTCAAGCTCAAGCTCCGACTGTTTTATCTGGTTGCTTATCCTTGATGCATTAAACAGTGTCACCCCTGCATTAAGTGTGATATTCGACCCGTTCGAAGATGAGAGACCCGACCCGGATGCCTCACTGTTGGTCCAGTTGAAGTTGTGACTTACCGAACCATTTACAGAAGGCAGCCTTTGTGCCCTGCTCTGTTCGGAATACAAGTCAAGCTTCTCAATGTTCAGACTTCCCTTCCTTACCTGGATGTTCTGCTCCAGTGCATATTCAATACACTTTTCAAGGGTCCATGAATTATCCTGAAGCGAGGGAAATACATTTCCGGCTGACGCCAGGATAATGGTTATTAAAAGAATTGCCCGTTTCATAGTCTTATTCCTTTTGTTCGAAATAAAGATATGCCTCAGGCAACCCTGTAAAAAATTATATAGAAGGAGAGGCTGTTTTTGCCGACAGAAACCAGTAATAACACGACAAAAAGAAAGGCAGGAAAATTTGTTTCTCCTGCCTTTATCAGATAATATTCGAAATAAACCTGAAAAAAACCTGGTTTACCGGCTTTGCTAACAAGCCGGGATACCGTAGTAAAACAGCTTCACTCTATGAGCCGGCCAGAGTCGCTGATCAGATATCAGCCCTGAAGGTATCCCCCTGGTCAAAATCACCCGTGGTATAACCTCTTCTGAACCACTCCTTACGCTGGGCTGCCGAGCCATGGGTAAAAGCATCGGGAACCACCCTGCCCTGGTACTTCTTCTGAAGTACATCGTCACCTACAGAGGCCGCGGCGTTCATAGCCTCCTCAATGTCACCGGTTTCAAGGGAGCCAAACATCTTCTGATCGTGGTTAGCCCACATCCCGGCCAGAAAATCAGCCTGAAGCTCAAGCCTCACAAGCAGCTGGTTGGACCGTGTCTGGTTGAGCTCTGCCCTTTGTTTGTTCACATCCTCAAGAATACCAAGCAGATTCTGAACATGATGACCTATCTCATGGGCAACAACATATGCAATTGCAAAATCACCATAAGCGCCGTAATTAGTCTTCAGATCATCAAAGAAACTCAGATCTATATATACCTTTTCATCTCCGGGACAATAAAACGGGCCACTGGCAGCAGACGCAGAACCACAGGCCGACTGAACCTGATCCCTGAAGAGAACCAGGGTCGGTTTCCTGTATGTCATACCCGACTCTGCAAAGGCCTGGGTCCATACATCCTCCGTACCTGCAAGAACTACAGATACAAAATCAGCCATATCTTTCTCTTCAGCTGAGACCTCTACATTCTCCGACTGAACAGGCTCCTGCTGAAGAGAGTTAACCACCTGCGAGGGATCCCCTCCAAGCAATAGTACAACAACAGCGATCACAATGGTGCCAATGCCTCCCCCTACTGCCATCTTTCCCCTCGACATTCCCCTGCGATCCTCAATATTGCCACTCTTACGCCTTCCTTCAATTTTCATTGTTCGTCTGTTTTACTATGGTTTCTGATTCCAAATTATGAAGCGCTAAAGCTCACCTTACCCTGTCTTTTAACCCAACTGATCAGGACCGGAAAACTTTCCGATTATAAATTTAATAAAAGCATTTACATATTAAAAACCGTTTATATATAATTATATATATCATATTCAGACCTGGGGTTGCAAAGATTCCTTCCCTGCCCGCATATTCTTCAATGAGGCCGAAGCTGCTTCAGATTGACTGACCCATCTTCGTTCCCGTCAGGAACAAAACCATACGCAGACATGCCGGCTCCGGCTTTTTTCAAACATTTTTTTATTTATTCATAAGAAAAACTTGCATGGTAATTTTTTTGTGTTTATTTTTGACCATATGGTTAAACTATTTGTTTAATCTGATTGGTTAAACTTTAAGGTTAATGTCTATGACTGAAAGAGACAGGCAGACAGAAGAGAAGATTTTTGAATCAGCAACTGATGTGTTCCTCGACAGGGGAATGGACGGGGCACGCATGAGGGATATCGCGGATCATGCAGGGATAAACAAGGCTCTGCTGCATTACTATTACCGCACCAAAGAGCATCTGTTCGATGCCGTATTTGAAAAGATGGCCAACAGGATATTGAAGAAATTCTCACCGGTCCTCGACCCTTCAATGTCGCTCGACGACAAGATCAGGTTTTTCTTCAGGGAACATATAAGTTTCCTTCAGGAGAACCCAAGGCTGCCCGGATTTATCCTTAATGAAATCAACAGGAATCCCGAAAGAATAAAAAAATACCTGGCCGGTTATGATCTCAACAACCTGTGGCTGAAGATCTACTCGCTGCATAAAAAGAAGCTGGACGAATATAAAATTGATGCCTCAATGATGCCTCAGATAATGAGTTCAATAGTGGCCATGAGCGTCTTCCCCTTCGCGGCCAGGGGAATCTTCGAAGCCATCCTCGAAAAGCAGGGACTGAGCTTCAACAGCTTCCTTGAGGAAAGAAAGGAGTTTGCTGCCGGGTTTGTTATTAACGCCCTTAAAAACGACAAAGCATAGAAACACTTTAAAAGATGTGAGACACTGTCTGTACGGGTAAAAGGTTACTCTTACTGCCTCAGCAACATACAAACCGCCCCTTAAGACAAAATGACCTCAGAAATAAAAACGATCTGGTATGAAAAAAAACAGGATAGTATTTCTCATTTTGATTATGCTCTCTCCGTCATTGCACAGTCAGAATCCGGTTACGCTTGAGTCATGTTACATCATGGCTGAAGAAAACACCGGTCTGCTGAGAGAAAGAGAGAATCAAGCCCTGATATCAGGGTTAAAGGATGAAAACTTAAAGAAGAACTGGCTGCCTTCGCTTGACTTTGGTGGAACCTTCCTGTATAATTCCTCGGTTATCGATATGGGAAGTGCTCTCGGGAGCCTTCCTTTTCCGGGTATCGCTGATGCCATAAATCCCATGCCTCATGAACAGTACAGGCTGACTCTTGAGGTCAACCAGGTCATCTATGATGGTGGAGCCGTGAAAAAGGCAAGGGCCCTGGGCCAGGCAGATCTTGCAATCAGTCAGAAGGAAACTGAAACCGGCATCCGGAAGATAAGGGATGAAGTGACGAATTACTTTTTCAATATCCTCCTGCTGTCGCGACAGGCCGAGGTGCTTGACAATTACCTGGACGTCATTAATAAAAAGATGACAGCCCTGCAGAGTGCACTCGATAACGGAGCCGTGCTGAGGTCGGACCTCGATGTGCTCAGCTCTGAGAAGATAAGACTCGAACAGCAGATCTCAGAGAATAAAATAAAAAGAAACGCGCTTATCAGTATTCTCTCCGACCTGACAGGCAAACCGATTGATCCTTCATCACAGTTTGTCCTTCCCGAAATCAGTTCGTCCCTCTCCTATGAGCTCAAACGTCCGGAGCTCGACCTTCTTGATCTCGGGATAAACAGGTTGGATGCAGCCACCGCCTCGGTCGAAAGCCAGCGTATGCCCAAAGCTTTTAGCTACGCCACCCTGGGATACGGCAACCCTCCGGGAAACAACTTCCTGAGGGATGAGTTTGCGCCTTACTACCTCGTGGGCGCCGGTCTCAAGTGGAAAATCTTCGACTGGAACAAAACAAGAAACGAGAAAGAGATCCTTGCTGTGCAGAAAAATATCCTCGGGGACCGCAGGAAAGACCTTTCAGATAACCTCAAAAGACTCCTCGACACACGGAAAGCCGAAATAGACGGACTTCTCAGCCTGCTGGAGACCGACAGCGACCTCATTGCACTGAGGAAAAGGATTACAGCCGCAGCAGAGTCGCAGTATCAGAACGGGACCATTACGGCAACCGAATACCTTGGCGAGATGAATGCCGAGAATCAGGCTCTGTTAAACCACGAGATACACAAGATAAACCTCGCACTTGCCATGGTCGTGTTTATGAACACCAGCGGGCAGGAGATCAGGTGATAAGACCGGCAGAGCTTAAAAGTATAATGAAAAAGTCTATCCAACACTCAAACAAGAAAATATAAAATGAAAAAAGCCATACTTATTCTTCTGACAGCCAGTTTGGTAACTGCCTGCTCTAATAAAGAAGGTGAAGCTGACGCCTACGGCAACTTCGAGGTTACAGATGTGACAGTGTCCTCAGAAACTTCCGGACGGGTTCTGGATGTCTTCGTGACCGAGGGTAGCATTGTGGCTGAAGGCGAAAAAATTGCCCTCATCGATACCGCCATCCTCCACCTTCAAAAAAATGAAGTGGATGCAGGCATGAAAAGCATAACAACGCGTATCAGCTCAATCAACGCCCAGAATGCAATACTAACCCAGCAGATCATCAATATTGAGGTAAATATCCGGCGCATAGCCAACATGCTGAAGGATGATGCCGCCACGCAGAAGCAATATGACGATCTCAATGGCCAGGTTGCAGTTCTTGAAAAGCAGATTGAAGCCAACAACACACAGAAGGCATCTGTGGCAGCTGAGCTTTCGGTGCTGGAATCAAAGAAGATGATCATTGAGGAACAGATCTCCCGGAGCTTAATCACCAGTCCTGCCAATGGCACTGTGCTCGACAAATACGTTGAGAATGGTGAGATGACCGCAGCCGGGAAACCTCTTGTCAGGATAGCAGACATGTCAGTTATCAGACTTAAGGCCTACGTAAGCGGAGCCTCACTTGGATCGGTAAAAACAGGCCAGAGCTGTACCGTAAGGATAGATGAAGGGGAAAAGGGCTACAGATCCTTTCCCGGAACAGTCAGCCATATTGCCGACAAGGCAGAGTTCACACCTAAAATCATCCAGACAAAAGAGGAGCGTGTCACCCTGGTCTATGCCGTCACCATTGATGTAAAGAACGACGGTTCCATGAAATCGGGAATGCCCGGCGAAGCCCTTTTCAACTGAGAGAAAAGTTACTATGGAGATGGTTATAGAAGCAGATGATATCTGCAAAAAATACGGTTCAGTGACAGCTCTCAACAATGTGTCATTTACTGCACGTCAGAATGAGATCTTCGGATTCATTGGTCCTGACGGAGCCGGAAAGACAACCCTTTTCAGGATACTTTGCACCCTCCTGTTGCCCGACCACGGAAGCCTGAAAGAGCTCGGCCTCGATGTCAGGAAGGACTTCAGGGAGTTGAGAAAGAACATCGGCTACATGCCGGGAAGGTTCAGCCTTTACCACGACCTTACTGTGGAAGAGAACCTGAATTTCTATGCCACGGTCTTCGGTACCACTGTGAAGGAGAACTATTACCTCATCTCGGATATCTATTCGCATATCGAGCCTTTCAAAAACCGCCTTGCCGGGCACCTGTCGGGAGGCATGAAACAAAAGCTTGCCCTTTCGTGTGCACTTATCCACAAACCCCGCCTGCTTATCCTCGATGAACCCACCACCGGCGTCGATGCTGTCTCGCGTTCAGAATTCTGGACTATGCTCGATAAACTCAGAAGTCACGACATAACAATCATCGTGTCAACACCATATATGGATGAAGCCATGAGATGCGACAGGGTGGCACTGATCCAGGATGGTATCATTCTGTCGGTTGATACTCCTTCAGGAATAGTAAAAGGGTTCAGTAAGAAACTGTTTTCGGCAACTTCTTCAGGTAAATACCGACTTATCAATGCCCTTAGGTCCTTCCCCGGTACTGAAACCGCCTATCCCTTCGGAGAGTCGGTTCATGTGACCTTCCACGACGACAGGCTTCCCGACGCACTCAGTTCATACCTGAAGGACCAGGGAATAAACGACGTGGAGTTGACCGCTGCCTTACCTGGCATCGAGGACCGTTTCCTCGAACTAATGCAGAACCGTCCGGGTCACGAACTCAATAATTCAATGGTTTAGCAGTATCGCGCATGAAGAGTAAAGTTATATCGGTCCATAACCTGGTGAAGAAATTCGGAAGCTTCACAGCCAACGACAATCTCAGTTTCGATGTATATGAGGGGGAGATCTTCGGTTTCCTTGGAGCCAACGGAGCAGGAAAGACCACCGCCATCAGGATATTATCGGGGCTGTCAGCTCCCACCTCGGGAGAAGTAACGGTAGCCGGTTTCGACGTGGCAAAAGATTCCGAAAGGCTTAAGAAGAACATTGGTTATATGAGCCAGAAGTTCTCGCTCTACGAGGATCTGACAGTGAGGGAAAACATTGTGCTTTACGGCGGTATTTACGGTATGAAGAAAAGCCTGATAAAGACCAGGCTCACCGAACTACTTGAGAAACTTGATTTTGGCAAATACGGGAACAGCCTTATTGCTGACATACCCCTGGGACTGAAACAGAAACTGGCATTTTCGGTTGCCATCCTTCATCAGCCGAAAATTGTATTTCTTGATGAGCCAACCGGAGGAGTCGATCCTCTTACCCGTCGCCAGTTCTGGGAACTTATCTATGAGGCATCATCGGAAGGTATCACTGTGTTCGTGACAACCCATTATATGGATGAAGCGGAATACTGCGACAGGATATCGATAATGAGCGAGGGCCGGATTGTCGCTCTTGACTCACCTGCAGCTTTGAAAAGAGAATATTCGGCCGATTCGGTCGAAGAGGTCTTTGTAAAGATAGCCCGACCTGTTAATAACTGAACTATGAATCGCTTCCTTGGCTTTGTAAAGAAAGAATTCCTTCACATCTTCCGCGACTACCGGACGATGATAATCCTGTTCGGTATCCCGGCAGCCCAGATCCTTCTTTTCGGATACGTGGTCAGGACCGATATAAAGAATGCAGGAGTTGCCTTTCTCGACCTGTCAAAAGATGAGGTAACCGTTAACCTCACAGCGAAGATATGTTCTTCAGGTTTCTTCACGAAGACAGGCAACCTCCTGAGTTATAATGATATCGACAGGGTACTGAAAAGGGGGAAGACAAAGGCGGTAGTGGTGTTTGAACCCGGCTTCGGAAATAACCTTGTGAGCCAGGGAAAAGCAGGGCTTACAATTATCGCCGACGGATCTGAACCCAACGTGGCAACACTGGTAACCAATTACATGACTGCCATCATAACCGATTTCAACAGGGAGATGGCAGCAGCATCTGCCATCTCACCACCTGTAAAGCCTGAGGTAAGAATGTTCTATAACCCCGGGCTGAAGAGTCACTTTATGTTTGTTCCGGGCGTTATCACCCTTATCATGATCCTGATATGCGCACTCATGACTTCAGTCACCATAACACGTGAAAAGGAATTCGGTACCATGGAAGTCCTTCTTGTTTCCCCCCTGAAACCTTCGCAAATAATCCTGGGGAAAGTAACCCCCTATTTCTTTCTCTCACTGATCGATGTCATACTGATTCTGACACTGTCGTGGCTCGTATTCGGGCTCCCTGTAAAGGGGAGCATTATCCTTCTTATGGCCGAAAGCATGCTTTATATCCTTATGAGCCTATCTCTCGGAATATTAATATCAACCGTGTCAAAAACAATGCAGCAGGCCATCTTCATTTCTCTTGTCGGGATGATGCTTCCGACCATCCTTCTTTCAGGGTTTATCTTCCCCATAAGCAATATGCCCGATGTATATGGCTGGGTCAGCTCCATCTTTCCGCCCCGCTATTTCATTGTAATAATAAAGGACATCATGATCAAGGGAACCGGCCTGATGTATATCTGGAAGGAGACACTTATACTCATGGCTTTTACCGTGGCCTTTATAATGATGAGTATCCGGAATTTTAAAATAAGGCTTCAGTGATCCGGTTAATATCGGAAAAACAAAAACCGGTGACCATGGAAACTAATATGAAGAACTGAAACTGAATGAGAACGATACTATATCTGATAAGAAAAGAGTTCATACAGATCTTCCGGAACAAATTTATCGGGAAAGCTATTTTTGCCGTTCCGGTTGTACAGATGCTCATACTGGTACCTGCTGTGACATTTGAACTCAGGAATGTCAGGGTGGCCATCATCGACAGGGACAGGTCGGTTGAATCAACTTCCCTGATAAACAAACTTGAAGGTTCAACCTTCTTCAGAATCATGGGTGAGACCTTTTCAGATGAAGAAGGTTCGGCTCTTCTGCACCGCGACAAAACAGATCTGGTCCTCAGCATTCCCGAAGGATTCGGGGAGAACATCACAAAAGGGACCTCCGCGGCGGTAATGGCATCGGTAAACGCCATAAATGCATCATCGGCACAGCTGGCCTGGGCTTATCTCAACGGGGTACTTTCAGACTATAACATTGAAATAATCAGCGGTAAGGCCGGGGCCCTTATACCAGCTACAGGTTCAGGAATTGTGATCAGCAACCGCTACTGGTATAATGAGCTTCTCAACTACAAATACTACATGCTTCCGGGTATCCTCGGCATTCTCGTCACAGCGATCGGTTTCCTGCTTGCCGGTCTTAACCTGGTAAGGGAAAAGGAAATAGGTACTATTGAACAGATCAATGTGACTCCGGTAAAGAAGTATCAGTTCATTACAGCCAAAATGGTTCCCTTTCTGATAATAGGGATTGTCGATCTCATCATAGGGCTTCTCCTTGGGAAACTGGCATTTAATATCCCTTTTGAAGGCAGCATAGCCCTGTTGTTTCTCTGTACTGCCATCTTCCTGGTTGCTGTTCTTGGTTTTGCAATCTTCATCTCCACTTTCGCTGACACACAGCAACAGTTCATGTTCATAGCATTTTTCATCCTTATCGTATTCATCCTTATGAGCGGCATCTTCACCCCTCTCGAGAGTATGCCACTCTGGGCCCGACGGGTGGATCTGATCAACCCGGTTGCCTACATTATGAGGATCAACAGGATGGTTATGCTCAAGGGTTCAGGGATTGCAGATGTGGGCAGGGACATACTGTCGCTTCTGGCTATAGCAGTATTCTTCACCATACTGGCGGTGAGAAGGTACAAAAAAAGATCCTGACGACATATTCTGTTACCAGGCTATGAGTATAGCTGATGTCTGGTTCCGGATTTTACTTGAGCAGCACTGAGGTGGATACCGGCCAATGATCTGAGATAAAGGCTCCCTGTTCCTTTTTCATATGGGTCTTCTGATTAAGAACCCTCATCCCGTTCCTCACGAAGATATAGTCTATCCTTCCGGCACTTGTGGTATCGGAGAAGCCGTTATAGGTATAGGCAGGCCCCGTATGTTTCTTTTCGCTTATTACATAGGTATCGGTCAAAAGAGGAACACTCTCGTAAGGGCCGGTAAGAATACTGTAACCCTCATCCGAGATCTGCATGTTGAAATCGCCTGTTACTATAAAAGGGAAGCCGTTGGCAATACTGTCAATCCTCGACAGGAGGAGCCTTGAGCTCATTATCCTTGCCGAATCGGAGTCATGGGCAAAATGAGTATTAAATACATAAAAATGCTCACCGGTAACCTTGTCGGCCAGCTCCATCCAGGTCACGATCCTCGGGAGAGACGACCCCCAGCTTATGGATCCGATAGAATCAGGATTCTCCGATAACCAGAAGGTCTTGTTTCTGATCAGGTCAAACCTCTCCTTCCTGTAAAAGACAGGATTCATCTCACCTCCTCTTGCACCATCGTCGCGACCCACACCAACCGAAGCATATGCAGTAAGTAAAGTATCGAGATATTCATACTGCTTCCAGAGAGCTTCCTGCAATCCCAGTACATCCGGCTCCTGACCGTCAATGAACCTGTAGACGATAGGAGCTCTGAGGGACCATGAATTAAGGCTGTCGGCCGGATTGTCATATCTTAGATTGAATGTCATCACTTTTATGGAGTCCTTTCCCTCCCTGTTGGAACAGGCTGCAAACAAAAGAACTGAAATGACTGGAAGAAGAACAAAGCATTTTCTCATCCTGGCTTTTTTTACAAATATAATCATACTGATATATAATCCGGCCCGGCGTCAATCATGATTTTCCCCCCTGCGGCCAAAAAGCTGCTGTGGCAATTATTCTTATATTTGCAGTCTGAAAGCTTAAAGACAGGTTTTCCTTTTTGATAACTCTCCTGTAAATAAAAGTCCTATGGCCGATCTGATCAGACTATTACCCGATTCTGTAGCAAACCAGATTGCTGCCGGGGAAGTTATTCAGAGGCCGGCATCTGTTGTCAAGGAGCTTATGGAAAACTCTGTTGATTCGGGGGCCTCGACCATCACAGTGGTGATAAAGGATTCGGGAAGAACGCTGATCCAGGTCACTGATGACGGCTGCGGGATGTCTGAGACTGATGCAAGGCTTTCGTTCGAAAGACATTCAACCAGCAAGATCACTTCGGCCCAGGATCTTTTTTCAATAAGGACAAAAGGGTTCAGGGGTGAAGCCCTTGCTTCAATTGCCGCTGTTGCCATGGTAGAGCTTAAGACACGGAACGCTGAAAGCGAAACCGGCACCAGGATAGTCATAAATGGTTCAAAGGTGGAGGTTCAGGAACCATGCAGCTGCCCGGCCGGAACGGGCTTCTCGGTCAAGAATCTCTTCTTTAACATACCTGCCCGAAGGAAATTCCTTAAGTCGGATAACACTGAGACAAGGCATATAATAACCGAATTCCAGAAAGTTGTTCTGGCCCATCCGGGAATAAAGTTTTTTCTGTATCATAATGATAGTGAAGTGTATAACCTTCCAAAAGGTAACTACAGGCAGAGGATCATCGGGGTTTTTGGCAGGCAGATGACCAACGATCTGATCGCCCTCGATACAGAGACTACCCTTGTGAAGATAAAGGGCTTCATCGGCAAACCCGAAAATGCCAGGAAGACCTTTGGCGAACAGTTCTTTTTCGTTAACGACCGCTTTATGAAACATCCGTATTTTCACAAGGCGGTAGCCGAAGCTTACCAGAATATCCTTCCTCCCGATTCCATCCCCTCCTATTTCATTTACCTCGAGACCGATCCGGCTTCAATTGACATAAACATCCACCCTACCAAAACCGAAATTAAGTTCGAAGACGAAAGAGCCATCTGGCAGATACTTATGGCATCGGTAAGGGAGGCCCTTGGAAGATTCAACATAGTTCCTTCCCTTGATTTTGACAATGAGGGGATTATTGATATCCCTGTCATACCTGCTGGGATGGGAATACCAGGTCCTCCGGAGATACCTGTAAATGCGGGATACAATCCCTTCGCCGGGGAAGAAAATGATTTTACACAGGCATCATTTATAAACAGGTTTGAGAATGCCCCGGCCAACGGATGGGAAAGGCTATACCAGGGTCTTGAAAAGGATACGGCTGACATGCCTGTGAAACCCGGCGAGGCGGAACACAACAGGAAATTTTTCCAGATCCGGAACAAATATATTGCCTGCCCGGTTAAATCGGGAATGATGATCATCGATCAGAAAAGAGCCCACGAAAGAATACTTTTTGAACGCTTCCTTTCCCTTCCCGACACTCCGCACGTTTCGAGCCAGGTAAGCCTTTTCCCGGTGAAGGTAAACCTTAATCCGGCCGATATCTGTGTGCTCAGGGATATAGAGAAGGAAATATCCGCCATGGGCTTCAATATTGAATTCAGTGACGACAACTCTGTTGTGATTAAAGGACTTCCACCCTTTGAAGGGACCGGAGAACCTGCCACCCTGCTCGACATTATTATAGAAGAATTTAAGAACACACAGTCGGATCCATCGAAAAGCCTGTATGAGAAGATTGCTGTTGCTGTCTCGGGAGCCATGGCCATCCCTTATGGGAAACCCCTTTCGATCATCGAGATGGAAGAACTCTTCGATACACTTTTCGCATGCGCTTCACCAAATTATTCTCCAAAAGGTAAACCGGTTATTAACATTCTGACTCTCGGGGAAATTGATAAAAGATTTCAATAATATTAAAATACAGGTTGCCGGATTAAACCCTAATAATTAATTTGCACGGCAATATAGACACTATGACCATAAACAGATACTGAGATGAACGGATACAGAAGAGGATTGATGGGGTTGCCGCCTGTTGTCAAGAACATTATATTGATTAACGTGCTGATGCTTATTGCCACCTTTGCGTTGAACAATATAATGGGGGTTGACCTTACAGGAATTCTGGGGCTTTATTTTCCAAAGTCGGAACACTTCATGCCTCTCCAGATCATCACTCATATGTTCATGCACGGAGGATTGATGCATCTGTTTTTTAATATGTATGCCCTTTATATGTTCGGGGGTATCCTTGAGAATGTATGGGGACCAAAGAGATTTTTTGTATACTATATGGTCTGTGGACTTGGAGCCGCCCTGGTCCATGAATCAGTTATAGCCATCCAGTATACCAAACTTGTCGGATCACTCAGTCCCGACCAGCTTCAACTGGTTCTGAATGATGGCACTGCATATTTCAATGAAGGCAGGGTCTTTGCCGATGAGCAAATGAAGAACCTGCAGATGCTTCTGAATGTCCCCACAGTAGGTGCTTCAGGAGCTATATTCGGTGTTCTGCTTGCATTCGGGGTCCTTTTCCCAAATACCCAGCTTATGCTGCTCATCCCCCCGATGCCTATAAAGGCCAAGTATTTTGTACTTGCTTACGGTGCTCTTGAACTCTACCTGGCCTTTGCCCAGCCCGGAAGCAATATTGCACATGCTGCTCACCTTGGAGGTATGCTGTTCGGCTATATGCTTATCCGTTACTGGAGGAAGACAACTAATACTCTTTACTGATGGGAATCTGGGACGAAATAAAACGGACATTCTCGAATGGCAGCTATCTTATCAGGCTTATCATAATTAACATCGCCGTTTTCATCTTCCTGACTATAGTTGCCATTGCAGGATATCTTCTTAATAACCAGGGACTGGCAGCCGGGACCGTAAACATCTTTTCAGTACCGGCCTCACTGGAGGCACTTCTCCGGAGACCCTGGACCCTGTTGACCTATATGTTCACCCATAAAGACATCTGGCATATCCTGTTCAATATGCTGTGGTTCTACTGGTTCGGTACAATCTTTCTGCAGTATATAGGTCAGAAAAAGCTGGTCGCCGTGTACCTGCTCGGAGGTATTTGCGGAGCAATTCTTTATATAGTATCGTTCAATGTTTTCCCTGTCTTTACCGGGATGGTAGCCGATTCATCAGCAATCGGAGCCTCGGCCTCGGTAATGGCCGTGGTGATAGCAATTGCTGCTTATGTTCCCGACTACACGGTAAACCTGCTGCTACTGGGTAGGATTAAGATAAAATATATGGCCCTGGCTATCTTTATACTCACCTCTTTCATGGACTTCTCCATAAACTCAGGAGGCAAGATAGCACATATAGGCGGAGCCGTATTCGGCTACATGTATTCAATGAACCTGAGGAAGGGCAGGGATCTGGGGAAATGGGTCAACCTGATAATTGACAGTGTCGTGACTTTGTTCAAACCTGGAAAGAGAAAGAAAATGAAAGTCACATACAAGAAACCTGTTAACGATCGCGATTATAACAAACAGAAGGCAGATCACCAGAACAGGATAAATGCCATTCTTGATAAAATATCAAAGGGAGGTTATGAGAGCCTTACAAAAGAGGAAAAAGACCTGCTGTTTCGCGAAAGCCAGAAAAAAAATTAGCCATCAGGTTTTACACGTTCGACCTCTTTTCAGGAACTCTGGTCAAAAAATTTACCATACATAAAGTGTTTTATTACAATAGCTTATATCTTAGCTCGTTCTAGTGCGAAGAAATGAAAAGATTACTCTACAAACTCCTGCTTATAATCAACCTGCTGGTGGTGGCAGCACTCCTCCTTTCATTTCTTTCGGTCCATATCAACCCGGCGGTCACTGTAATCCCGGCCTTTTTCGGACTGGCCTTTCCATATCTTCTGTTCCTCAACCTTATTTTTATGTTAATATGGGCTGTGAAACTCAGGCCCGAAGCCCTTATCTCCCTTGCAGTCATCATTATTGGTTCGACGCACCTTTCCAACTACGTCAAGATAAAAAAACCCGGAACGGACAAAAGCGGAACCATAGAGATCGTAAGTTATAATGTGCATCTTTTTAATAACCTGGCAACAAAGAAGCCGGGCAACTCAGAGAAACCGATTATTGACTTCCTTAAGAAACAGCAACCCGATATTATCTGCCTGCAGGAGCTCTATTTCTCAGGGTCTCCGGCAAAAAAGGAATCAGAGATCAGGGCAGCCTTCGGAGGAAAGTACAAAATACACATGAAGGTTCTTACAGCCGGAAGAGAACGTTATACAGGTATTGTCACCCTAAGCAGGTTCCCTGTGATATCGCGGGGTGAGATCATACACCCCGGGTCGGCAGGTCTCTCGGTTTATACAGATGTAATTGCCGGTAATGATACAATAAGGATCTACAACAACCACCTGCAGTCTTTCAGGCTCAGAAGCATGAAGAGTTCCCTTCTTCATGAGATAACAGCAGGTGATAACCAGGAGACCCTTGACAATATTCTAAACATCTCCGGAAGCCTCAGTCAGGGTTTCATAAAGAGAGCTGCCCAGGCAGGTGTCCTTAAGGATCATATAAACTCCTCCCCCTGGCCTGTCATTGTGGTGGGCGATTTTAATGACACACCCGTCTCATATGCTTACAGAAAGATCCGCAGGGGTCTGAAAGATTCTTTTGTCACCTCCGGTTACGGGGCAGGATTCACATACAAGGGCAAATATCCGCCCAACAGGATTGACTATATTCTTTACAGTGATTTCTTTAAATGTAAATCCTTTGAGATAAAAAAACTAAAGTATTCTGACCATTATCCTATTGTCGCCTGGCTCGGTTGGCCCGACTAAAATGGCAGTCTTCTGAAATCCACATTCCCGCCTGAAATTATCAGACCGGTCTTCATATTCCTGAATAGTTCCGGATTCTCCATGATCACTGCCACGACGGTTGCTGATGAGGGTTCAATAATTATCTTCATCCTTTCCCATACAAGCAGCATGGCCTCAATAATGGTTTCCTCCCTGGCTGTAAGTATCTGATCAACATTCCTGCTTATGACCGAAAAGGTCAGGTCGCTGAGCGTGGTCAGCAAGCCGTCGGCCACTGTTTTTGGATTGACGGAAGGTATGATGTGACCGGTTCTTAACGACTGCCAGGCATCATTTGCATTAAGCGGCTCAGCACCAATCACTTTTATTCCAGGTTTGATGGCTTTGGCAATGGTTGAAACTCCGCTCATCAATCCTCCGCCCCCTATTGGGGCGACAATGATGTCGAGGTCTTCAACCTCTTCCATCAATTCCAGGGCAGCGGTCCCCTGACCACAAATAACGTTGAAGTTGTCATATGGATGGATAAGCACGGCTCCCTTCTCTTCCATGATGTGCCGGCAGGTCTCCTCCCTTGCTTTAAGAGTTGGCTCGCAGAAGGTTATTGCTGCACCATACCCGGCAACTGCCTTTTTTTTAACCTCAGGGGCATTCTCAGGCATTACAATATATGACGTTATCCCATCCATGGATGAAGCCAGTGACAGGGCTGCAGCATGGTTACCCGATGAATGTGTCACAACTCCGTTTGTCTTCTGTTTCTCATCCAGCAACATAACTGCATTGGTGGCTCCCCTGAATTTGAATGCCCCCACCTTCTGGAAGTTCTCACATTTGAACCATAACCCGCATCCAAGGATACCATTTATCTGCTGTGAGGTCATCACAGGGGTATGGTGAATGAACCGCTCAATTCTCCGGTGGGCGGCTCTGATATCTGCTTCTGACGGTAAATTCATCGGGTTGATTTTTCAATTATAAAAATAAACAAATCTTCATCGTTCATATTGCACCGGGCCGAAAATAAGCAGATCATGGATCAATCCGAAAAACAGTTGGATCAGATTCAGGATGGGGAGAAGGCCTCTGGTGTAAGTTTCCCCTCCTGAGCCAGGGGTCCGGCGACGCAGGAGCCGGGGGGTGGTATGTCTTAGCACAAATTGGGCTTCATAACATACCACCCCGCCCTCCTGAGTCAGGGGAAAGTTTAATACCCAGATCATTCCACAAAATGAAAGGTTCCCGGAAATAAAAAGAAGCCGCCCCGGTTTTCTCAGGGCGGCTTTTTTATCTGAATAAGGTATTATCCGGGATATTATCCAAAGATGCTGTAAGCTACAGTCAGACCGGCAAGAACAACCGATACCATCGACATGAGCTTGATAAGAATATTAAGGGCCGGACCTGATGTATCCTTGAAAGGATCACCCACAGTGTCACCAACGACTGATGCTTTGTGAGGTTCACTTTTTTTGCCGCCATAGTGGCCTTTCTCAATGTATTTCTTGGCATTGTCCCATGCGCCACCGGCATTGTTAAGCATGGTTGCCAGAACAAACCCTGCCGTCAGTCCGCCGGCGAGAAGTCCCAAAACACCTGGCACCCCGAACAGGATTCCGATAACCAGAGGCACAGCAATGGCCAGAAGTGAAGGAACAAGCATTTCACTCTGGGCTCCTGCAGTTGAGATCTCAACACATTTGGCATATTCAGGTTTTGCTTTACCTTCCATGATACCGGGAATTTCACGGAACTGCCGGCGAACCTCCTCAACCATCTTACCTGCAGCACGTCCGACTGCTTTCATACTCATGGCACTGAAAAGGAATGCCATCATTGCACCGATAAACACACCGCCAAGAAGAACCGGGTTGAGCAGTGACAGATCGTAGGCAGAAGCAAAATCCCTGACAGTTGCTGATGTTATGTTAATCGCTACCTGTCCGTCCTGAACAGATGGAACGGTATTATTATAGAACAGTGTGTCGCCTATCTGCTTGAAGCCTTCAGGTGCTTTATCTATCAGCCGGCCAAGCCAGAGCCTTACTTCCTCCATATAAGCTGCCATAAGTGCCAGAGCTGTAAGAGCAGCCGACCCGATGGCAAAACCTTTACCTGTGGCAGCGGTTGTATTACCAAGACCATCGAGAGCATCAGTTCTTTCCCTGACTTCTTTCGGGAGTTCCGACATCTCAGCGTTTCCACCGGCGTTATCAGCTATCGGACCGAAAGCATCAGTTGCAAGGGTTATTCCCAGTGTAGAAAGCATACCCACAGCAGCAAAACCGATACCGTAAACTCCGTTGGCAAAATTGGAGAAGCCGCCCGCAAAACCGTAAGCTGCAATAATTCCTGCCACTATAGTAACAATCGGGATCCATGTTGAAAACATACCGACAGCCATACCTTCTATTATGACCGTTGCCGGGCCCTGCTGGGCCTGTTTGGCAATACCCTGGGTGGGTTTGTTACCATCGGATGTGAAATATTCTGTCGCCTGTCCGATGATTACACCGGCAACAAGACCTGAAACAGCGGCACCGAAAACACCCCAGGTGATCCAGTTGAGCCATGCCATAGCTGCAAGTACCACCAGTATGAGGGCCGAGCTACCTCCCGTTCCAAGGAGAAGTGCGCTAAGGAGTGCCTTTGGCGTGGCTGATTCTTTTGTCCTTACAAAATAAACACCTGCTATTGACAGGAAGATACCGACTGCAGAGACGATCATCGGCGATATGACAGCCATGAGCTGGGTTTCTCCGGTAACTGCTGGCAAGGCAGCACCAAGAGCGGCTGTGGCAAGGATGGAACCGGCATATGACTCATACAGGTCGGCACCCATACCGGCAACGTCACCTACGTTGTCACCAACGTTATCAGCAATTGTAGCAGGGTTACGGGGATCATCCTCGGGAATTCCGGCTTCAACCTTACCAACAAGGTCAGCACCTACGTCAGCAGCTTTCGTGAAAATTCCGCCACCAACACGGGCAAAAAGAGCCTGTGTTGATGCACCCATACCAAAAGTAAGCATAATGGCAGTGATCTCGATAAGCTTCCCATGTTCTGTGGTACCGGGCTGGACAAAAGTAAGTCCAAGGAAGTGTAAACCCGTATTCATATTTTCGGGAGTAAACACAAGTCCGTTAAGAATAAGAAACCAGAGGGCGATGTCAAGCAGTCCGAAACCAACGACTACAAGACCCATAACAGCGCCGCTCCTTAAAGCAACCTGCAGACCTTTGTTCAACGACTTTGAAGCAGCCCATGCTGTTCTGTTCGAAGAAAAGGTAGCCGTCTTCATTCCCAGATAGCCGCAAAGACCGGAAAAGAAACCACCGGTAAGAAAGGCAACAGGAACAAAGGGATTCTGAATTCCAAAATAAGCCAGAATGGCAAGAAGAACAACCAATACAAGGAAGACCTTTATTACCACCGAGTACTGGCGGCGCAGATAGGCCATTGCGCCTTCTCTGACATACAAAGCGATCTCCTTCATCCGGTCTGTTCCTTCCTCCTGTGACTTCATGTTCCTGTAAAAGATCCAGGCAAACAGTAACGCCACAAGGCCCGAGATCGGGACGATCCAAAAAATGCTACTAATCATGGTATCTATTTTTAATTAATAAAAAGAAGGTTACGAAAAGTAAAATTTTTTGCCAGTATAAAACTATATTAGTTTTTTGTTATTCCAAACTAAAAAATAAATACTTTCATTAGAACGATTCTAAATAGCAGGACTGGCATAACAAGACCACTACCGGCACTGAACCGGGAGTGTATAAAAGAAGATATTGCTATGTATTTCAGATTGCTCTGAAGAATTCGTAGTTGATGTTCTCAAGCTCTTTCATTGAAGGGTAGGGATAGAAGAGGATCTCGTCGCCGCTGCCGACATAGAACCCTGTATCAATGGTCCTGTAAAGAAGTTCCCCGGCAAAAACACGCTGGACCGTCTTCATATGTTTTTCATATTCACCCCTGAGTATCTCAAGGCAATCCCTGAGGTGGCCTATGTTGGAGTAGGCCAGATGTTCTGCCGAACCATAAAGGGGATTGTTAGCCAGCTCCCCCAGCTTGAGCTCAACGAAAAAGAGCTTCGGAAGTTTTATCGGGGTTGATCCGTCGGTCAGCTTCTTTAGAAAAACCGAAGGGGGAAGGCCACTGGCCACAAGCGGTGTGACTGGTGTCAGTTCCTGGTACAGGTGAAGGGCATCCATCCTCTCCCTGCTTCTGTCATAGCTCTTCTGCTTTAGTTCAAGTACACAACCATGATCGGTGGTTACATACAGACTCTTCAGAGCCGACAGAGGGATATTCTCCAAAACCCTGTAAACTGACAGGTAAACAGAACTCTTGGGACTGCCGTCCTCTTTTGCCACACACCTTTTGTTCAGACTCTCCTTATCAATCAGACCCTCTATCTTCTCAGCATCGACCTCGAAAAAAATAGTCTGACCCTTGTTTCTCTTTTTCGTCCCAGTCGAGAGATACAGTCCGAATCCTTCAGGAGGAAGCATGGAAGCAACAAGGGCTTCCGGGGCACAGGTTAAGTAAAAATATCTGTTCATGACCTTCTGTATTAAGTGAATTATAAACCGGATAACTTATGATGACAAAGAACAAATAAGCATTACTTACTCAAATTTAAACCTCTTTTCGCAGTAATAAAAGCCCGTTGACTATCAATAACCGGCTTTTATTAACTTTTTTAAAAAAAATATTAAGCCCGGCCATATTCAGATTTCTATGAAACGATTGTTTTTTTACATTTGTCGGGTACTTTTCAATAAGTCAATTTTTTAATCCATGAACAATTTTTTTGATGATAAGATTTCTGAACGTCTTGGAGGCAATTCGTTCGGAAAATCGACTGTGATTTACAAGTTCGAACTTATCAAAAGGGCCAAGACTGCAGCCAGAAAGGCTTATCCAGGGATAGAGCTGATAGACATGGGAGTTGGCGAACCCGATCTCCCTGCCGACCCTCTTGTTGTTGAAACACTGGCTCATGAGGCCGGCAGACCTGAAAACAGATGGTATGCCGACAATGGCATCCCTGAATTCCGCGAAGCGGCAGCGGCCTATATGGCCAACATATACGGCCTTAAGGACCTCGATCCGGAACTGAATATAATCCATGGCATCGGCTCTAAGCCCATCCTTGCCATGCTTCCCATCTGCTTCATCAATCCGGGCGACATCCTCATTACCACAGTACCCGGTTATCCTGTCACAGCTACCTACACAAAATACCTTGGCGGAGAGGTTTTTGAACTTCCCCTGTTCGAAAAGAACTCCTTCCTCCCCGACCTTGCTTCAGTGCCGCCTTCAGTTCTTAAAAAGGCAAAAATGATATATATGAACTATCCCAATAACCCTACAGGAGCTGTTGCCCCTCCTGCGTTTTTTGAGGAAGTCGTTCATTTCGCAAGGAAAAACAATATCATCGTTATCAACGATGCAGCATACGGAGCCCTTACATATGATGAACACAGGCCCTCAAGCTTCCTCTCTGTAAAAGGCGCCATGGAAGTTGGTCTTGAAGTACATTCTCTTTCAAAAGCCTTCAACATGACAGGCTGGAGGATAGGCTTCCTGTGCGGTAACCCGGCCGCCATTAAGGCTTTTGCGACTGTCAAGGACAACAGCGACTCCGGACAGTTCAGGGCAATTCAGAAAGCTGCAGTCAACGCCCTTAATCATCCTGAACTGACACAAAGAACTGTGGAGAAATACTCCAGGAGGCACGATCTTCTTGTCGCTGCTCTTAATGAAGTCGGATTTGATGCAAAAAAAACCGGCGGTACTTACTACTGCTATGTAAAAGCTCCGGCCGGCATAAAAAACGGAAGAACCTTCCGGACAGCAGCCGAATTCTCTGAATTTCTCATAACGGAGTCTCTTATCTCTACCGTTCCATGGGACGAGGCAGGAAAATATATCCGTTTTTCAGTTACTTTTGAAGCCGACTCCCCCGAAAAAGAAGTCGGGGTGATAAATGAGATGAAAAGGAGAATGCAGCTTCTTGAACTTACCTTCTGACCACAGGGTTAAGATGAAGTGGAGAAATCAATCCGGAATAATTATTAAACACAAAAAAAATATTAGCCATGAACAGCGGCAGAAAAATTAAAATAGGCATTGTTGGTTACGGTAACCTTGGAAGAGGGGTGGAATCCGGCATCGGTCAGAATCCTGACATGGAGCTGGTTGCCTTTTTTACACGACGCGACCCTTCATCACTCCGTACAAAGAGCCCGCAGATCCCCGTTGTGAGGTACAACGACATTAAAAACTACGTCGGTGCAATCGACGTTATGATTCTCTGCGGCGGCAGTGCTACTGACCTTGCGGGTCAGACTCCCGAAATAGTAAGTATGTTCAACACTATCGACAGCTTCGACACCCATGCCAGGATTCCTGAGTTCTTCAAGGTGGTCGATGAAGCTGCACGTGCTTCACGACACACTGGCATCATTTCGGTCGGATGGGATCCGGGCATGTTTTCAATCACCAGGGTTTATTCAAACTGCATCCTTCCTGACGGAAAGGACTATACCTTCTGGGGACCCGGAGTGAGCCAGGGACATTCTGATGCCGTCAGAAGAATCAATGGCGTGAAAAATGCCATCCAGTACACGCTTCCTGTCGAAAGTGCCATTGCCGCAGTCAGAAGCGGAAAAAACCCTGAACTGACAACCCGCCAGAAACATACCAGGGTCTGCTATGTCGTTCCTGAGGAAGGAGCCGACTGCAGGGCCATCGAAGAAAAGATTAAAACCATGCCCGCCTATTTTGTGGATTATGATACAACCGTTCATTTCATCACGGCTGCTGAGTTTGAAAAGAATCACGGCAGGATGTCTCACGGAGGCTTTGTATTCAGGAGCGGTGCCACCGGTGAAAATGCAGCAAACAAACATATAATTGAATACTCTCTCAGGCTCGATTCAAATCCAGAGTTTACCTCGTCGGCTCTGCTTGCTTATGCCAGGGCCGCTTTCAGGCTTTCACAAAACTCCGACTTTGGTGCAAAGACTGTCTTTGACATAGCACCTGCCCTGCTGTCGCCACTTTCAGGTGAAGATCTGAGAAAGAAATTCCTGTAACATCCTGCAAAGGCATCACGTGCCTGTTCAGGTAAAAACTTACTGAGATGGAAAACAGCGACGACATAAGATCTGCAGTGGAGACCCTGAGAAAGGGAGGAGTGATACTCTATCCTACCGATACTATCTGGGGACTGGGATGCGATGCAACAATAAGCAGTGCTGTTGAAAGAATCTTCCGTATCAAGAACCGCGATTCGGCTAAAAGCCTTATCGTCCTTGTCAGCGGAATAGCCATGCTCGAAAGGTACGTAAGCGCGATACCTGAGGCTGCGCTGAATATTCTGGAAGTATCCGATACTCCTGTAACCATCATTTATCCCAAAGGGAGAAATCTTGCTGATGGGGTATGTAGTGCCGATGGCACAGTAGGCATAAGGATATGCAGTGATGAATTCTGCAACGAACTGATAACCAGGCTCAGGAAACCCATTGTATCAACATCGGCAAATCCGGGAGGAATGGATCCTCCCGGTAACTTTGACGAAATTGATCCGGCAATTTCCGGTTCAGTCGACTATGTGGTGAAACATCGTCAGGACGATCGCAGTATTTATACTCCTTCCCCGATCATAAAGATAGATATGGACGGTGTTTTTAAGATCATCCGCAAATAAGCGGTATTATCTCGACCTTACCTTCCCTGATCCCGATACCCTTGCATTTATTTTCGGGTTGCCCGAATAGATCACACTGCCGCTGCCCGATATGGATGCATCAAGGGAATCACCTGCACTGCAATAGCAGCTTCCGCTCCCCGACACCTTAACAACCAGGTGATCTATCTCGGTAAGTTCGCCGGTGTAACCACCCGATCCGCTGATAGATATCTCAGCATTATCAACACTTCCCCTGCCTTCGATAATGATGTCTCCCGATCCCGAGACGGAACACTCCATATTGTCAGCTTCAAGTGACGGTACCAGAAGCTTCCCGCTTCCGCTTACACTGAGGTCTAACCTGTCGGCCGAAATATTATTCTTCACCTGTGCCAAACCACTTCCTGATACGGAAACTCCGCTGATAGCGGGCATGGTAAGGTTGATGGTTACCTTCTCCTCTCCCCTGAAGCCGAAATTATTGCTCAGGTTTCTTATTACCAGCCGGCCATCCCTGACTTCCGTTTCCGTGTTACCGACTACACGGCGGTCACCTTCTATCTCGAGTCTGAAATCAGGCCCGGTAGTGATATAAATGGTCCCTGCCACTCCAAAGCTGACCCTGTTGAAATCCCTTACGGGTCTGGTCTCCTTTACAACATTCTGCCCGCACGACATAAGTGGACTGAACAGGAGCATGATAAGGAGAGTTGCTGTAATAATGCTGCTTTTCATCTTTTTGTTTATTTATGATTTCATAAAAGACATCAGATTATGGATTATGCTGCATAACAGCCCGGAAAATATTAAAATGAATTGCCTCCCGCGAACCAGTCAATCATTGATTCCTGTAAGTCCTTCAGGGATATCCATTACAATAATCCTGCTCCGCCTGTTAACCTTTTTCACAAGGTCTTCATGAAAAGGTATCAATATCTCTTTCCCTTCAGGGGATGTTACTACGAGCAGCCATTGTGCAGGGTTTTCAATGATGGAGCTGATTGTCCCGGCTATGCTCCTGTCGGGAAGAACGACAGTGAAGCCCACAACATGCGAAGCAGCCGGCAGATCAGTCGCGATATCATCAGGTACAGATGTAAGAAAGATGCTGCATCCGCAGAACTCCCTTACCTTTTCAATGGAGTCGTAAGTGTCAAATCTGACGATGGCGCTTTCCCCGCCGTTATAGAAGACTTCTGATAAAAAAAAAGGAACCGGTCTTCCTTCTGTAATTATGAAGACCGATTCCACTTCCGGTATGTTTTCAATAAATTGTCTTTCCAGCTTTACAGTCACGGATCCATCGTTTCCATAGACCTTCAGGATTCTACCCAGCTGTATTTCGGCATTATATGCCATGAGGTGAAAAAGCTATTCCTGGGTACCTGCATTCTCAGCAGGAGCCTCTCCTGCTTCATTTTCTGCAGGAGCATCAGTGGCAGCATCAGCGGGAGCAGCTTCTTCTGAAGCAGGTTCTTCTGCTTTGGCGGCAAGCTCAGCCTGCTTTTTGGCAAGCCTTGCAGCTCTGTCCTCGTTGATCTTTTTCTCGGCAGCAAGACGGTTCACGATGACCTCATCTTTTTTCTTCTCAAGGCTCGATTTCTTTGATTCGTTTTTTGCCTCGTTCTGTTTCATCCATTCCCCAAAGCGGCGTTCAGCTTCGGCTTCGTCAAATGCTCCTTTCTTAACACCTTCGAGGAGATGCTTTTTCAATAACACACCCTGTACTGAGAGGATAGCTCTACATGTTTCTGTAGGTTGAGCGCCATTCTGCAGCCAACCCAGCGCCTTATCGAAATCAAGTTCGATAACTGCCGGTTCGGTAATCGGGTTATAAATACCGATCTTTTCAATATATCTGCCATCTCGTGGCGATCTGCTATCAGCTACCACTATGTGGTAGTAGGCCGTTCTCTTGCGACCTTTCCTGGCTAATCTGATTTTTACTGCCATTAATTCTTTACGCTTTTATTTAACCTACTCTTTTTAAAATTTGTGGCTGCGAAGATAATAGTAAATATTTATTTGACAAAGAGAATAATACTAATAAAACACGTCACAGACAAAAAAGCCGGGGCATACTGTCGGCCAGAAATTTTCTTCCTTTCTATGGCACCTGTATGCACGACCGCATATTTAATAACCTGTTGATAATCCGGCTCAGATAATAAGGCAAATTTAAGTATTTTTGCTGACAGACTGATTAATCTCTTATCCTGAAGATGGCTCCTTTCGCTCACCTGCATGTTCATACCCAATACTCCATACTCGACGGAGCGTCAAGCATTTCCCTGCTTATCAACAGGGTAAAGGAACTTGGCATGGAAGCCGTAGCCATTACCGACCACGGGAATATGTTCGGCGTCAAGGAGTTTCATAACATAGCTGTAAAGAACGGGGTAAAACCCATCCTGGGCTGTGAGGTCTATGTGGCAAAAAGGTCTATCTCGGAAGTCAGCGGCAAAGAGGACCGCTCGGGAGATCATCTGATCCTTCTTGCAAAGAACCTCAAAGGTTACTACAATCTTGTCAAGCTGGTATCGACGGCATGGACCAAAGGTTTCTACTATAAGCCAAGGATCGACAAGTCACTGCTCGCCACATACAGCGAGGGTCTGATTGCCTCATCCGCCTGCCTGGCGGGAGAGATCCAGGACGAGATACTTCACGGGACCAGGGAGGGTGCTGAAAAAGCCCTCAGGGAATATATCGATATCTTTGGCAAGGACTTCTACCTTGAGGTACAGCGCCATGAGACCTATGATCCGGAAGCTGACCGCACAGCATTTCCTCTTCAGCAGAAGGTTATTGAGGTATTTAAGGAACTGTCGGCAAAATACGGGGTGAAACTTATCGCCACCAACGACGTCCATTTTGTAAATGCAGACGATGCCGAAGCACACGACAGGCTTATCTGTATCAACACGGCAAAAGATATCGACGATCCCGACAGGCTGAGGTATTCGAAGCAGGAATACCTGAAGAGCGAGGAAGAGATGCGGGCTATCTTCAGCGATGTCCCCGAAGCGGTTGACAACGTGTCAGAACTGGTTGCTGGTATTGAGAACTACGCTCTTAACCACGACCCTATTATGCCCGAATTTGATATCCCGGCCGGCTTCAGCGACAAGGATGCCTACCTGCGTCATCTTACCTACGAGGGCGCCAGGAAACGATGGGGAGAGCTGACAGATGAACACACAGAACGTCTCGACTTCGAGCTGAATATGATTGCAAGGATGGGCTTCCCTGGGTATTTTCTTATAGTTCAGGACTTCCTCAGGGCAGCCCGGGAGATGGGAGTTTCCGTCGGACCCGGCCGGGGTTCGGCTGCCGGTTCCGCGGTCGCATACTGCCTCAGGATAACAGATATTGACCCTATCAGATACGGACTCCTCTTTGAACGCTTCCTTAACATCGACAGGATATCCATGCCCGATATCGACATCGACTTTGATGAAGACGGCAGGGAATCGGTGCTGAGATACGTGGTCGAAAAATACGGCCACGACAAGGTGGCTCATATCATCACCTTTGGTTCCATGGCTGCCAAGATGGCTATCAGGGATGTCGCCAGGGTTCAGAAACTGCCTCTTCCCGATGCCGACCGCCTGGCAAAGATGGTCCCCGAACGCCCCGGAATAAGCCTTGCTGATGCTTATACCGAAGTACCGGAACTCGCCAGAGAAAAGGAATCACCTAACAAGCTTATTGCCCAGACCCTAAAATATGCAGGGGTGCTTGAGGGTTCGGTCAGGCAGACCGGTGTTCATGCCTGCGGTATCATCATCGGGAAAGACGCCCTCGACAACCATATCCCTCTCTGCACGGCAAAGGATACCGACCTTTATGCCACCCAGTACGACGGCAGCCATGTTGAATCAGTGGGACTGCTTAAAATGGACTTCCTCGGACTGAAGACACTGTCGATAATAAAGGACGCCGTAACAAATATTAAAAAATCAAAAGGTATCGACATTAATGTCGACGACCTGCCTCTCGACGACAGCAAGACATTTGAACTTTTCAGCAAGGGCGAAACCACCGGAATCTTCCAGTTTGAATCAGCTGGTATGAAAAGATACCTGAAGGAACTGCAACCCAACAGGATAGAGGACCTCATTGCCATGAATGCCCTTTACAGGCCGGGTCCGATGGACTATATCCCCCAGTTCATAAGGAGGAAACAGGGTCTCGAACCCATCGAGTACACCCTGCCTGTGATGGAGAAATACCTTAAGGACTCCTACGGTATAACCGTTTACCAGGAACAGGTGATGCTCCTTTCGCAGGCCCTGGGCGGATTTACAAAAGGAGAAGCCGATTCCCTGAGAAAAGCCATGGGGAAGAAGAAAAAATCCATCATGGACGAGATGAAGGTGAAGTTCATGGAAGGATGCAGGAAAAATGGCTATGATGAAAACATCATAAACAAGATATGGTCCGACTGGGAAGCTTTCGCCCAGTACGCCTTCAACAAGTCGCATGCGACATGCTACGCCATCGTCGCCTTCCAGACGGGCTACCTGAAGGCCCACTATCCGGCCGAATATATGGCTGCTGTACTTAGCAGGAACATCAACGACCTGAAAAAGATCACCGTCTTCATGGATGAGACCCGCAGAATGGGCATGGAAGTCCTGGGCCCCGATGTAAACGAGAGTGACCTGAAATTTACTGTTAACAAGGACGGAAACATAAGATTCGGACTCGGAGCCATCAAAGGAGTCGGCGAAAGTGCTGTCCTCCAGCTTATAGAGGAACGAGAAAAGAAGGGACTCTACGAATCAGTATACGACCTGGCTGAAAGAGTAAACCTTAACTCGCTGAATAAGAAAAACCTCGAAGCAATGGCTGTGGCCGGAGCCTTCGACTGCTTCCCGGAGATCTCCCGGGCCCAGTATTTCTCGCTCGACACGAAGGGTAGCAGTTTCATAGAAAGCCTCATCCGCTATGGCAACTCGGCAAAAAACATAAAGAACTCAACCCAGCAGACCCTCTTCGGAGGCGGTTCAGGCTTCGATATCCTTAAGCCGGAACCCTCGCGCTGCCCCGACTGGCCAAAACTCGAAAAGCTTAACCGTGAGAAGGAAGTGATTGGGATTTACCTGTCTTCGCATCCCCTCGATGACTTCTCGCTCGAGATAAACTCCTTCACCAATGCCACACTGGCTGATCTTCAGAATATGACAGAGTGGCTCGACAGGGATGTCGCTGTTGCAGGTATGGTCACCGAATCGAAGAATGGCATAAGCAAGAACGGTAAACCCTACGGATCTTTTACACTCCAGGATTACACCGATTCGTTCCGTTTCATTATGTTCGACAAGGACTATGTAGAATTCAGCAAGTTCTTCTTTAACGGATACTACCTGCTCGTAAAGGGAAAAGTACAGAAAAGGAAATTCAGGGAAGATGAACTTGAGTTCAGGATAAAAAGCATCTACCTGCTCTCAAGCGTCAAAGATGAACTCATCACATCACTTACACTGAAGATAAACCCCGCCAATATTGACAGGGAAATGATTTCAGGCCTGCTTGAGATGATCAACGGAAACAAGGGAGATACTGAACTCAAATTCCTGTTCTATGACCCCGAAAACAAGATCTCACTGCCCATGTTTTCCAGAAGCCTGAGAGTGCGGCTGAATAACGAATTTATTTCCTTTCTCGACGATAATCCGGCAATAGATTATAAAGTTAATTAGCTATCTTTGTTAATAGAATTGGATTTATATACAATATAAAACACTTATTATCATGGCACTAGAAGTAACTGACGCTAATTTTGACGAAATAGTTCTTAAGTCCGACAAACCCGTGGTTGTTGATTTCTGGGCAGAGTGGTGCGGACCCTGCAGGATGATAGCTCCTTTCATTGAAGAGATATCCAAAGAGTTCTCCGGTAAAGCATTGGTTACCAAATGTGATGTGGATAATAACCCGGGAGTGGCAGCAAAATTCGGGATAAGGAACATCCCCACCGTATTGTTTTTCAAGGAAGGGAAAATTGCCGATAAACAGGTTGGAGCTGTTCCGAAAGCCAACTTCGTAAACAAACTGAATGCTCTTATCTGAGCCTTTTATGTTTTAATAAACGGCCGTGCGTTCCACGTTACGGCTTTTTTAATTAAAAATATGACAGCGTGTGTATTCGCAGCATCGAGCAGCCGTATTGATGAAAGGTACCGGACTGCAGCCTCAGAGCTTGGAAGACTGTTCGCCGAAGCCGGAATAGACGTTATCTACGGAGGAGGAGGTATCGGACTGATGGGAGTCATGGCCGACTCGGTTATAGCCGGCGGAGGCAACATCACCGGTGTCATTCCCTCCTTCATGAAAGACGAGGGCTGGGGACATCCGCATGTCAGCGAAATGATAGTCACTGCTGATATGGGAGAAAGAAAGAAGAACATGCTTGCCAGGGCAGATGCAGTGGTTGCCCTTCCCGGAGGAATAGGCACACTTGAAGAGCTGACAGAAGCCATTACCCTGAAACAGCTTGGCCTGTTCAAAGGGCCGGTTGTAATACTTAATACTCTCGGTTTTTACACTCAGCTGCTCAGTTTTCTCGAACATATGATAGCAGGCAGTTTCCTCAGGATCGAACATAAGAACATGTGGCAGATTGTTGATGAACCTGCTGATGTGATCTCAGCCATCAGGAACAACAGGGATTGGATTGACGATCCAAGGAGGATTGCACGGATCTGATTCATATCTCCACCTGTAGCCCGGGTACTCCGTTAAAGCACAACAGGCTTACTGAGGTCCGGCTTGCTGAATGATCACTTCCGGATATTGAGGTACTGATCGAGCCGGCTCATGCCGAACTGCACAGTGAATGCCGGTTTCCCCTGTATGGCGGGCGCCCTCACCCCTCCGTTGAACCTGACAGTCCCCCGAAAGACCCTTGCCTCATCCCAGTAACCTGTCGTGATGAAATGCCTTAGTGTCTCAGCCCCGCCCTCGACAAACAGCGACTGGATACCCCTGCCGGCAAGGTAAGCGGCTATCTGTCCGGCAACCGGCTTTTCTTCATCAAGCAACACCTTTTCCATTCCCGCGACATCTGTATTTTCACTGGCGGTGAACAATACAACAGGCGCTTCATCCCCGTCATAGCGTGAGAACAGGGCAGCTGCCTCACCCGATCGCGAAAGGATGAGCCTGAGAGGATCTTTCCCCGACCAGTATCTGACGTTAAGCCGCGGATTATCCGACCTGACAGTCCCCGCCCCCACAAGGATAGCCTCGTCAGCCGCCCTCCATTTATGAACAAGCACCCTTTCAGGTTTTCCTGTTATCCAGTTTGGTTCCCTGCTAAAGTTATCACCCCTTACCATGTCAATATATCCGTCAGCACTCTTGGCCCACTTCAGGGTTATATAAGGTCTTCCTTTCTCATGGAAGGTAAAGAACCTCCGGTTAAGCCTCCTGGCTTCTTCTTCAAGGATACCTGTAACAACCTCACAACCGGCATTCCTTAACTTTTCGATCCCCCTTCCCGAAACCTTCAGCGAGGTGTCGGCTGTCGCTATCACAACCCTTGGGATGCCGGCCGAGATAATCATATCGGCACAGGGAGGGGTCTTGCCGTAATGAGAACAGGGCTCGAGACTTACATAAAGAACCGACTCCCTGAGTAATCCCTTATCTGAAACGGCACTGACGGCATTTACCTCCGCGTGCGGCCCACCTGCCTTCAGGTGAAACCCTTCGCCGATTATCTTCCCCTTGTTTACTATGACGGAACCCACCATGGGATTCGGATAGGTCATGCCCTCGGCCAACTGCGCCAGATCGAGGCAGCGTCGCATGAATTTGATATCATCAGACTCCGTCATTTGACTGAAAGTAGTAATTTTGATTTATGGGCCTCAATATACGAACATTTAAAGATTTCAGGGATCATCTGAGGGAAGAACTTAGGCAGATCTACCCCCCTCAGGAGATTGATGCCATAGCTGCGATCGTGATCGATCACCTTGAACCCGGAGATCCCCGGGCACCAGGCATCTCACGCAGCCAAAGAACACTAAGGGCAGATATGGCAGAAAAGCTTGAAGAGATAACTGCTGAACTTAAAAAGGGAAAACCAGTGCAGTATATAACGGGGGAGACACTCTTCCTCGACTGTATCATTGAAGTCAGCCCGGCCACACTCATCCCGCGGCAGGAAACCGAAGAGCTGGCCGACATGATAATAAGGGAAAACCCCGGTTTCAGCGATAACATCATCGATATAGCAACCGGATCGGGGTGTATTGCCATTGCCCTGGCAAAAAAGCTCCCGGCGTCGAAGGTGACGGCAACAGATATCTCTGAAGCTGCCCTGAAGGTGGCCCGGGAGAACGCCCGTAAAAATGAAGTCTCCGTCATATTCCGCCAGTCCGACATACTCAATCCTGGTACCATCAGCTTCCCCTCAGCAGCTATCATCGTCAGTAATCCTCCCTATGTCAGGAACTCCGAGAAAATGCATATGCACAGGAATGTTCTTGATTTTGAACCTCATAATGCACTCTTTGTTCCCGACGACGATCCCCTGGTCTTTTACCGGGCCATACTCGCTTTTGCCTCAACCAGCCTTAAGGGAAGAGGCAGACTCTATCTCGAGATAAACGAGGCTTACGGCAACGAATTGGTGTCACTCTTAAAGAGATCGGGCTTCATTGATGTGAACCTTATAAAGGATCTTAATGGCAGGGACAGATTCATTAAAGCAGTAAAAGATGACTGAACAGGAAATATTCAGACAGGCTCTTTCAAAAGCGATGGACCATTGTGCCAGACGTGAGACATGCATCAGCGAGATAAAGGAAAAACTGAGGTCGTGGGGACTCGGCGGACCTGAAACTGAACGCGCTGTTGAGATGCTTGTTAAAGAGCGTTTTATCGACGAGGGAAGGTATGCCCTTGCTTTTGTTAAAGATAAATTCAGCTATAACAGGTGGGGTAAATACAAGCTTGCCATGCTCCTGCAGGCCAAAAAGATCCCGGGGCCTTTCATTTCAGACGCACTGGCATCAATCGACGATGAAACTTATCTTAAGACGGTCCGTGAAGAACTTGCTAACCACCGGCGGCAGGTAAAAGCAAAAAACGCTTACGATCTGAAAGCAAAGCTTCTGCGCTTCGGACTGTCAAGGGGTTACGAGAACAGTATCCTCTACGGGCTGCTGGATGAGACAGACATGGAAGATCTTAGCTGAAAATGTCTGAAGCTATCGACCTGATAAACGGCATAAAGGATATCAGAAACATTAGCGCCGACCCTGTAATATCATAAACGATTAGTTGCGGCCGGGCTGCCCCCTTCCTTAAGCAGAACAGTGTAAAGACAACTCTCATCACTGCCTGGAGCACAAAAAAAAGGAACACCCTCATACCGTTGGGGTTCCATTCATAGGCTTCTTCAATTCTGCCTCTCATTATAAGCGAGAAACTGTGTGAAATACCACAGGAGGCGCAGGGCTGACCTGTAAGTTGCTCGTGGACACACTGCACAGGATAACTATCACGGTCGGGTGAATATATTGCCGGATATGCGAGAATAATCAGAATCAGACCTGTAAAAATGAGATTTACAGTACAATAAGGGTCTCTGAACAATTTCTTCCCCGGAACTGCCATTGGGAATCCTTTCCTACCTGACTGTATCGGCAGGTTCTGTTCCTGATTCCAGTTCCTCAAGCTTCTCGATGCGATCAGGCTTGTCAGGATTCGTGGTTATCTCAACACTCTGCCCGTCGTTTTCAACCTTGATGTTGACGTTGGCATCCTCGAGACTCCTTCTTACATCTGTCTGGACATCTTCAATGATCCTTTCGATATCTCCGGGTAGATGCTTCTCTACTTTCCCGGCTATCTGATTGGCAACGAAGATCTGAGACAAAGAAATTACGCAGGCGACGACTGCAATGACAAGGCCCGCTATCATAATCCCTTTCGGAGAATTGTTCCTGGCTGCCTGTGAAATTCCGACTGAAGCGAGCACCACGGCTATGATCCCGGGGATCACCGCAATGATACCCACACAGGGAATTACGGCAAAGACAAAAGTTACTATGGCGGTTATAAGGGCGGCAATACCAAGGCCCTGGCCTGCAGGCCTCCTGTTATTTTCTCCATTGTTCTGCTGTCCCTGGGGTTCTCCCGGATTTTTGCTTAAATCTTCCATGACTTTCCTGTTTTATTTTTTGTTTTCTGTCAGAATATCTAACATATCCTGTTCTAAAGACGACACAGGATTCTCAATGATGCGTCCGGCTTCAACATTATTTTTATAAAAAATAAAAGTCGGTACCCTTTCTATACCAAGATCCTCATACTCTCCCACCGGCGAGATCTTGGCATCGTCGACACCGATAAATGTCATGCTCCCCGGATCAATACCCAGCAAACCGGTTATCTTTAAAAACCTCGGCACTTCCCTTCTGCTGTCGGAGCACCATGTTCCAAAGACCACCTTTATGGAAAGATCTTCCTGCACGGCTTCCTTAAGTCTTTCCAGTGTCAGTGAGTCGGCAGAATAATCATCATAGCCATCTGTGAACCATTCATTGTGGGGAGGCCGCCTGAGCCTTGCAGGATCGACGTAACCCAGTAACCATGTATCCTGTCTTGAAAAATCCGTTACAGATCCTTTGACGGGATCCTGGCAGGAAGGTCGGGTATCATCTGCGGTGCGGGCGTCAGCACTTTTGATGGCAAACACCAATAGCAGAACAGATACATAAAATAATGTTCTCATATCTTCAGGTCTGATGCAATTTACTTCTTTTTATTCATGTTGCTTCAACAGGATCTCAAGAATCTGAATGGCTGCCCGGGTCACAGGTGAACCCGGACCGAAGATAGCAGCGACACCAGCATCGTAGAGGAACTGGTAATCCTGGGGAGGTATCACCCCGCCGGCAATAACAAGGATGTCATCCCTCCCTGCTTTATCCAGTTCATTGATAACCTGAGGTATAAGCGTTTTATGCCCTCCTGCAAGACTTGATATCCCGAGTACATGGACATCATTTTCGAGTGCCTGTTTTGCAGCCTCTGCGGGAGTCTGGAACAGGGGCCCTATATCGACGTCAAATCCAAGGTCGGCATAGCCTGTCGACACAACCTTTGCACCCCGGTCGTGTCCGTCCTGCCCTATCTTGGCTATCATTATCCTGGGCTGACGCCCTTCTTTTTCTGCGAACCTGGCAACAAGTTCCCTGGCTTCATCAATATCCCTGTCGGATCCGTACTCTGATGAATAAACTCCTGAAATCGTTTTTATCACTGCTTTGTACCTCCCTGCTGTTTTTTCACAGGCATCTGAAATCTCCCCCAATGAGGCTCCTGAGGCTGCAGCTTCGATAGCCAGCTCAAGAAGATTCCCCTCACCCGAAGCGGCCGACTTTGTCAGGGCATCCAGTGCCCTTTGACAGTCCCCTTCATTCCTTTCAGCCCGTAGTTTTGCAAGACGCTTAATCTGAGCCTCCCTGACGGCTGTGTTATCAACCTCGAGTGTCTCAATGGGTTCCTCCCTTTCGAGGCGGTACCTGTTGGTTCCGGTTATTACCTGGACACCCGAGTCTATCCTGGCCTGGGCACGGGCTGCCGCTTCCTCGATCCTCATCTTTGGCAGACCCGACTCTATGGCTTTTGTCATTCCTCCGAGGGCTTCAACCTCTTCAATATGTTCCCATGCCTTATGTGCAATGGCGTCTGTCAGGCTCTCGACATACCATGATCCTCCCCATGGATCTATGGCCCTGCATATATCAGTCTCGTGCTGAAGATAGATCTGGGTGTTTCTTGCTATCCTGGCCGAGAAGTCGGTAGGGAGTGCGAGGGCTTCGTCAAGGGCATTGGTATGCAGGCTCTGGGTATGTCCAAGAGCAGCCGCCATGGCTTCGATACATGTCCTTCCCACATTATTGAAAGGATCCTGTTCGGTGAGGCTCCACCCTGAAGTCTGACAGTGGGCGCGGAGAGCCAGAGACCTGGGATTCGCGGGACCAAACCCCGAGACTATCTTCGCCCACAGCATCCTTGCGGCCCTCATCTTTGCTATCTCCATGAAATGGTTCATGCCTGTAGCCCAGAAAAACGAGATCCTGGGAGCAAAGGCGTCAATATTCAGACCGGCGTTTACCCCGGTTCTCAGATATTCAAGGCCATCGGCAAGGGTATATCCCAGTTCAAGATCGCAGGTCGCACCAGCTTCCTGCATATGGTAACCCGATACACTTATCGAGTTGAACTTCGGCATCTTCTGAGAGGTATATCTGAAGATATCGGCTACTATCCGCATAGAAAAGGCCGGAGGATATATGTAGGTATTCCTGACCATGAACTCCTTGAGAATATCATTCTGTATGGTACCGGTCAGGTCTTCGGGCTTCACTCCCTGTTCACGTGCTGCCACGATGAAGAAGGCCAGGATAGGCAGGACGGCACCGTTCATAGTCATTGAAACGGAGATACGGTCGAGCGGGATACGGTCGAAGAGTATCTTCATGTCAAGAACCGAATCGACTGCCACCCCCGCTTTTCCAACATCTCCGGCAACCCTTTCGTTATCCGAATCATAACCTCTGTGTGTCGGAAGGTCAAAAGCTACCGACAGTCCTTTCTGCCCTGCAGCCAGGTTTCGCAGGTAAAAGGCATTTGACTCCTCTGCAGTTGAGAAGCCGGCATATTGCCTGATAGTCCATGGCGACAGGGCATACATTGCCGAATAAGGTCCTCTCAGAAAAGGAGGGATTCCGGCAACATAGTCAAGGTGCTCCAGATCCTTCATGTCATCGGCCGTATAAAATCTTTTTACAGGTATCTTCTCAGCTGTAAGCCAGGCAAGTGATGCCCTGTCCTTACTGCCATGGGTGCCGCCGGCTGTTTTGCTCTTCAGATCTTTTACCGAATACTTTGGCCTCATCTCTCTGCAGTATTAGGTATCATCTCAATTCCCATGGCCTTAAGCCTCGACTTTTCCATCTCCTCAGCTGCCCTGAAAGGTCTGACCGGTTCGATCTCAAGACCGTCAGTTGTGATATCCCGGGCGAATAGCCGGTCAGTATTGATTTCTCCGTCAGACTTTTCGCTGTTGTCGGGGTAAAGCGAGGTACCCAGAAGAACTTCTTTCCCGGAGGCGAAATTCTCCTTCCTTTTCAAAGCTGACGCTTTCATCCTCTCCTGGATCAGTCCCGACCTCAGGCTCTTCAGGAAACCTCCCTGTCCCTCAATTTCAAGGAAGAGCTTCCATGAATGTTCGCTTATCAGTTCAGTGAGGGATTCAATATACCAGGAACCGGCAGCAGGATCCGACACCCTGTCAAAACCGGCTTCCTCCCTGAGGATGATCTGCTGATTCCTGGCGAGTCTTTCTGAAAATAGGTCGGGTTCTTTGCCTGCCTGGTCGAAGGGTTCGACAACAAGGGAATCGGTACCTCCCAGTATTGCCGACATGGCTTCGGTCTGGGTCCGCAGAAGGTTCACCCACGGATCAAACAGGGTCTTGTTGAACCTCCCCGTCACAGAGTTTATCGTGATATTATAACTTGAACCCGAAGATGGTTTGAATCCTTTTATTAGCACTGGCCAGAGTATCCTTGCAGCACGAAGTTTGGCAATCTCCATAAAGTATCCTGAACCTGTGCCGAAGAGGAAGCGCATCCTGGAGGCTACTGTATCAGGATCGATGCCCCGGTCGGTCATGGCTGAAAGATATTCGCAGGCCATCGACAAGGCAAAAGCTAGCTCTTCAACTGCGGAACCACCGGCATTCAGTATTGCCTGACCATTTACCTGGATCACCTTCAGGTTGGGCAGGACCGACGATTTTCTTATCAGTAAGGCAAGGTAGTCGAGACCAGCATCCACGGGAATGCAAAGAGTACCGTTGAGCATCAGCCTTCCAAGGGGATCGGCCTCTACAGCACCCCTTAAGGCAAAGGAGCTGTAATCGCGTTGCATCAGATGCCCGGCAAGTATCTCAACTATTTCAATTGCTTTGCCGTTGCTCAGAAAGTTCAGTTCTGTTTCGCTGATACATATTTCGGAAAGCAGTGCATCGAAGTTGGCCTGGCTGACTGATCCGGGATCTTTTATTATGAAACCAAGGGAATTGACTCCCCTTTCGAGCATGTAAACTGCTTTGCGTGAAGCTTCCCTGAAGTCGGTAACTTCAATATTCTGACGTACAAGCCATTTATTGGCAGATGGTTGAGATGCTGAAGCCCTGGCCAGAAACGGTGACCTGTTGAAGTGAAATCCCGATCCTTCGGTATCTTCACGACGGTAGAAAGGCAACACGTCAAAACCTTCACGGGTCTTCCATACAAGTCTTTCGTTAAAATCAGCTCCCCTGAGGTCGGACCTGATTTTTGCCATCCACTCCTCCCTGCTCACGGGAGGAAATTTCTCAAAAAGCCTCTTCTTTTTTGTCATAACACGGAATTCATACTCATAAAACAAAAGAAGGATCTGTTTGTCATACTTCCCATGAAATTAATCATATTCCGCTATATGTAAAGACCTTGTTAATCCCCGGCAAATTCCATGAGAAATGATCTGATAAAACCTGCAAGTTCGCCGTCGAGAACAGACTGAACATTCCCCGTCTCGTAGCCTGTACGGAGATCTTTTACCATCTTGTAAGGGTGAAGGACGTAAGAGCGGATCTGTGACCCCCACTCGATTTTCTTCTTCTCACCTTCAATTTTGGCCTGTTCCTCCATCCTTTTCCTGAGTTCGAGCTCATACAGCTGTGAGCGAAGGATCCTCATGGCATTTTCCTTGTTATTAAGCTGCGAGCGGGTCTCCTGGTTCTCGATGATTATTCCTGTCGGATGGTGCCTCAGACGAACCGCTGTCTCTACCTTGTTGACATTCTGGCCACCTGCGCCGCTCGACCTGTAGGTCTCCCATGTTATGTCGGCAGGATTAATGGCGATCTCTATCTCATCGTTGACAAGCGGGGAAATGAAAACTGAAGCGAAGGTCGTCTGCCTCTTTCCCTGGGCGTTGAAAGGTGATATCCTCACCAGCCTGTGGACCCCGTTCTCACTCTTCAGATAACCATAAGCCTGTTCCCCGTCCACCTCAATGGTTACGGATTTGACTCCCACCTCATCTCCGGGCTGAAAGTCCAGCTCTTTTGTCTTGTAGTTGTTCTTCTCTGCCCACCTGAGGTACATCCTCATCAGCATCGCGGCCCAGTCGTTGCTCTCGGTTCCGCCGGCTCCCGAATTTATCTTCAGGATGGCACCCAGCTGATCCTCCTTATTCCTGAGCATATTCCTTACTTCGAGGTTCCCGACAAGGTCAAGACAGTTCTCATACTGCTTGTCGACATCCTCCTGCGAAGCCTCCCCTTCCTTAAGAAAATCACCAAGGACGATCAGATCCTCGATCTCTCCGTCAACTTTTCTGAAATCATTTGTCCAGCTTTTCAGTCCCGAGATCTCCTTCATAAGATCCTCGGCCTTTTTTGGATCGTCCCAGAATCCCGGCTGCTGTGTCAGCCTTTCCTTTTCTTCTATAAGTCTGAGCTTCCCTTCGACGTCAAAGATACCTCCTCAAGGCATCACGGCGCTCCGCAAGGTCTTTGATCTGTTCGTTAGTAGTCATAAGGCATTGTGATTTTTGTGCAAAGGTAATTAAAACACCCGATGTTTCAAGTGAGTCTGGTAATGCTTTAAACGACCACGATCAATCATGGGACAATGTCCGCTCCCTGATTTTTACAATTCTATCGTAGCGAATATTAATTATCTTCGTCATTATTTTATCCCGGCCTTGCTTAAATCATCACTGTACAATAATGTAATCGAGGCTGGCTGTGACGAAGCCGGAAGGGGTTGCCTTGCAGGACCGGTGGTTGCAGCCGCAGTCATCCTGCCAAAAAGGTTCAGTCATCCGGTGCTGAATGACTCCAAGAAACTCACACCACGTCAGAGACTTTTGCTTAAGGATGAAATCATCAACACAGCCATTGCCTGGAAAGTGGCATTTGTCGACCACAATACCATCGATGAGATAAATATCCTGAGAGCTTCAATAAAAGCGATGCATCTGGCGATTGAAGGACTGGAGACACAACCGGAACTTCTTCTTATCGACGGTAACTGTTTTTTCCCCTACAGGGATATAGAACACAGGACCTTTGTCAGGGGCGACGGAATGTTCTTTTCTATAGCAGCGGCTTCAGTACTTGCCAAGACTTTCAGGGATGAATTTATGGAAAAACTCCATCAGGAATATCCGCAGTACGGATGGGACCGCAACAAGGGGTATCCGACTGCCTTCCACAGGGAAGCCATCATGAAATACGGCATAAGTCCCTACCACAGGAAAACCTTTAATCTTTTTAATACACAGCTGACCCTGACATTTTAAAGGTTTTATTTTCACGGAAAAAATTATATTTGCGCCATCATTTAAAATAAATCTTGATATATAATTCATATTATGAAGAAATTCTTATCGTTTCTTACTCTGATCGTTCTTTTTGCAAGCCCAGCAGCGCGTGCGGATGAAGGGATGTGGTTACTTCCCCTTATTGAAAAGCTTAATATAGGGAAAATGACTGAGATGGGACTTAAGTTGTCGGCTGAGGATATATACAGCCTTAACAATGCAAGTATTAAGGATGCTGTTGTTCAGTTTGGAGGAGGTTGCACAGCTGAGATAGTGTCTTCGCAGGGTCTTCTGCTTACAAATCATCATTGCGGCTACGGCCAGATACAGTCACACAGTTCTGTCGAGAACGATTACCTCAGGGATGGATACTGGGCTATGACCAAAGAGGAGGAACTTCCAAATCCAGGCCTCTCGGTTACCTTCCTTAAAAAAATTGAAGATGTCACCGATCAGGTGCTGGCAAATGTGAAACCAGGAATGAATGAGACACAAAGGAACTATGAGATAAACCAGGCAAGAACCGCTATTGAAAAGAAAGCTGCTGAAGGAACCACCTGGTCAGCCATTGTTACTTCCTTCTACGGTGGTAATAATTTCTACCTCCTTGTTTATGAAAAATATCTCGATGTAAGATTTGTAGGAGCACCTCCCTCATCAATCGGAAAATATGGTTTTGACACTGATAACTGGGTGTGGCCACGTCATACCGGTGACTTCAGCGTGTTCAGAGTATATTCGGGTCCCGACGGTAAACCGGCTCCCTATTCAAAGGAAAATATCCCACTTAAGCCTGCCAAATGGCTTCCCGTTTCAATCAAGGATCTGAAAGAGGGCGATTTTGCCATGATACTTGGCTATCCGGGAAGGACACAGAGATATGCCACCTCTTATGAGGTTGACGAGCTCCTTAATATCACCCATCCCAACAGGATCAAAATCAGGGGAATGAGACAGGAGATCCTTATGGCCGACATGCAGGCCGACCAGAAAGTCGACATTCAGTATGCATCAAAATATTCAGGATCATCAAACTACTGGAAATACTCGATCGGTCAGAAAGCCGGACTCGAGAAGCTCGATGTCAGGTCTTCGAAACAGGAGATCGAGAATCAGTTTAACAACTGGATAAATGAAGATCCGGCCAGAAAAGAAAAATACGGCGAAGCCCTTAACCTGATCCGGAAAGCCATGGAAGGTAGGTCAGAGTATGCATCAGCACAGCAAAGTATCTCGGAGTGTTTCTCCCAGGGCTGCGAACTTCTGGCAATGAACCAGGTGGCAACTCCTCTTGCCAATGCACTGAAAGCAGGCGACCAGGAAAAAATTGATGACATGGTTTCGGTTATTAAAGAAGCTGTGGCTTCATTCTACAAAGACTATAATCCCCCTACAGATCAGAAGGCAATGAAAGCTATGATGGCACTTTACAGGAAGGATGTGCCTTCAAAATTCCATCCCGACTTTTATGCTAACATGATTGATAAGAAATTCAAGGGCAACATCGACAATTTTGTCGACGACATTTTTGCAAGGTCTGTTTTCGCAAGTGAATCAAAACTTATGGCTTTTCTTGACAAGCCTGTCCTCAAGACTCTTGAAAATGACCCCGTGTGCCTCACATATGCTTCCATATCAAAGGTTAGCCGCGAGGTTGCCCTCGGACTCAGCCAGTATGACGGCAGTCTGACAACAGGTCGCCGCCTGTGGATAGCTGCACTGAAAGAGATGAACCCTGAAAAGACACTCTATCCCGATGCCAACTCCACCATGAGGCTTAGCTATGGTTCAATACTTGACTATGATCCGCAGGATGCCATCACCTATAAGTTTTATTCAACTATGGATGGCGTAATGGAAAAATACAAGCCGGGTGATTATGAATTCGACCTGCCGCAGCGACTGATAGACCTCTACAACAAAAAAGAATTCGGCAGGTATGCTTCCTCCGAAGGGTATATGCCTGTTTGTTTCCTCACAACCAACGATATCACAGGAGGCAATTCCGGCAGCCCGGTCCTTAATGCAAAAGGCGAACTTATCGGACTGGCCTTTGACGGCAACTGGGAAGCCATGAGTGGTGATGTGGCCTACGAAACAGAACTTCAGAGGACTATAGCAGTCGATATAAGATACGTACTCTGGGTTATGGATATCTATGCCGGGGCTCGTCATCTTGTTGATGAAATGACTATAGCGGACTGATATATTATTTAATACCGGAAAAGACTTACCGGCTAATTACGCCTGGTAAGTCTTTTTTTTAATTAATTTTGAATTAAACCACCAGATCATGCATTTCGATATTGTTCAGATATTGGCGGCATTTATGGTATTGTTCGCTATTATTGATATCCCCGGATCAATTCCCATTATTCTTGACATCAAAGCCAAGACCGGAAATATAGAGCCTGGCAAGGTTACCATAGTATCACTTGTGATTTTTCTTGCCTTCCTCTTCATCGGCAGTCCTATGCTCGGAATCTTCGGTGTCGATGTTTCCTCCTTTGCCATTGCCGGTTCCTTTATTATCTTTCTTATCGGCATGGAGATGGTGCTGGGAATAGAACTCTTCAAACACGATTCTGCAGGCGGAGGTTCCATTGTCCCGATAGCCTTCCCCCTTATTGCCGGAGCAGGTTCAATAACAACAATACTCTCACTTAGGGCTGAATACTATACAGTCAATATTTTCATTGCCCTGATTCTTAATATGGTTATTGTATACCTGGTGCTGCGTATGACTTCAGTCTTCGAAAGGGTTCTCGGCCCTTCCGGACTTCACCTCCTTAAGAAATTATTCGGTATCATCCTGCTTTCGATCGCTATCAAACTCTTCGTCACCAACACCGGAATAACCCTTCCTCATGGCATGTAGGGTCATAATCTATACCGATGGCGCCGCCAGCGGTAATCCCGGCCCCGGAGGATATGGCACAATCCTTATCTCGGGCAGCCACAGGCTTGAGAAATCGGGAGGATTCAGGCTTACAACCAACAACAGGATGGAACTGATGGCCGTCATCATTGGTCTTGAATCACTTAAGATACCAGGTTGTGAAGTCAGCATATATACCGATTCAAGATATGTGGCCGACGCTGTCGAAAAAGGCTGGGTGTTCCAATGGGAACGCACAGGGTTCAAAAAGAAAAAGAACCCCGACCTCTGGATGAGATTCCTTGAAGTTTACAGAAGACATTCAGTTAAATTCTTCTGGATAAAAGGGCATGCAGATCATCCTGAAAATGAACTCTGCGATAAAATGGCAGTAGGGGCATCACGACAACCCGGACTAGCGGAAGACAGCGGCTATACTAATGAACCTGACCTTCTTATGCCGCTTCAGCAGGAATCCTGAAATAACCTTGCATTTAAAAAAAGATTGATGCATTTTTGTAAAAAGGTCGATGATGAACAAAATGCATATCCGTCCTGGTGAAGTCTCCCCCGAAATTCTTTTTTCCCCACAGGAGAATATTTTCTTTATAAAAGGGATCTCGGCTCCCGAAGACGTCAGAGGACTTTATTATCCTGTCGTCGATTGGCTGAGGGCTTTTACGGAAGAAGTTGCAAATGGAAGCTGTACTCTTTTCGGCAAACAGAATCCTGTCATTTTCCGGATCGAACTTGAATACTTCAACTCATCGTCGGCAAAATTCCTCTACGACATTTTTTTCACACTTAAAAACCTGACTTCGGCAGATGTACCTGTAGTTGTGGAATGGTGCTACGACGAAGAAGATGTGGAAATGATCGAAGCCGGGGAAGATATCGCCGAGCTGGCTGAAATGGATTTTAAGTACATACCTGTAAACATCAGTAAGCACAGGGGACAGAAAGAACTTTATGATTTACTCGACAGCCTTTCGATAAAATACGAATACCACCAGCATCCGCCTCTTGCAACCATTGGAGATGCTCTGCTTTACTGGAATAATATTGACGCCGGAAAATGCAAGAACATATTCTTCAGGAATCATAAGGGCGACCGTCATTATCTTGTTATTCTCGAACACCTGAGAGCCCTCGATATTCACGATCTTGAAAAGAGGCTCCGGCAGGGTAAGCTGACCTTTGCTTCCGACAGCAGGCTTAAGAAATACCTCGGGCTTGAACCCGGATCGGTCTCTCCCTTTGGCCTTATCAATGATCATGAAAACCATGTCCATGTGTTCATCGATGAGAAACTTAAGAACTTCGAACGCCTTACTTTTCACCCCAATGTAAACACTGCTTCCATTGTCATTTCCCGCAATGATCTTATCCGTTTCCTTGAACATACAGGAAACTCTTACGAATTCATTAAGTTATACGACGATTAATACTGCCGTCTTCTTCTGCCGGTTGTTACAGGGATCTTTATATTTTGAAATATTCTAAATAATAAAAACCCTGCATCATTTTTGACAGTTGTTCGTCATTAATCAGAAACTTTAATAATAACCTGATGAAAAAAATACTCACCATTTTACTTGTATTGATCTTTTTTTTACCCATTGCCGTGGGGCAGGATTTAGTGAAGAAAAAGTACCAGGCCACAATGATAAGTGCAGCTCCTGAAATAGACGGGATTCTTGACGATGATGTCTGGAAGGAAGGAACATGGGCAGGTGATTTTACCCAGAACGAACCATATAGCGGCCGGCCCGCTTCGCAGAAAACCGAATTTAAAATACTCTTCGATGAAAACAACCTGTATGCCGGCTTCAAAGTCTACGATACCAGTCCCGACAGCATTGTGACCAGGCTTACAAGAAGGGACCAGACCGACGGTGACCTTGTAGGTATAATGCTTGACAGTTTTCATGACCTTCGTACCGGCTTCCTCTTCGGGGTAAGCTCCAGCGGAGTAAAACTGGACCAGATGTACATCAACGACGGAGATTCGGAAGATTCCTCCTGGGATCCCAACTGGTGGGTAAAAACCTCAGTAAATGAAGAAGGATGGGTGGCAGAGATGAAGATCCCCTTCAACCAGCTCAGGTTCGAAAAGAACTCGGGAGATATATGGGGTCTTGAGGTGGCCAGGGTCCTTTACAGGAAAAACGAAACCAGCTTCTGGCAGCATGTTCCCAAGGATGCCCCGGGCTTTGTCCATCTCTTCGGAGAACTGTCGGGACTTGAAAAGATAAAACCCCGGAAAATCTTCGACATCACTCCTTACCTTGTCGGCCAGGCTGAATCGTTCAAGGCGGAAGCTGATAATCCCTTCCTTGCAAAAGGCAGATCGAGCAATATCCATGGTGGAATTGACGCCAAGATAGGTGTTACCAACAATATGACCATGGACCTGACAATCAATCCCGATTTCGGCCAGGTCGAAGCTGACCCTTCCGAGGTCAACCTCTCTGCCTACGAAACCTTCTTCAGTGAGAAAAGACCATTTTTTGTGGAAGGGAATAACATAACAAACTTCAGCCTTGGCATCGGCGACGGCGATATTGGAAACGATAACCTGTTCTATTCAAGAAGAATAGGCCGCAGGCCGCAGGGCGATCTCAATCTGAACGACGATGATCATGCCGATACACCAACCAACTCAACTATCCTGGGAGCAGCCAAACTCACCGGAAAAACCAGCAATGGTCTTTCCCTTGGATTTGTCGAGGCAGTCACCGCCGAGGAAAAAGCCGAAGTGGACATAGATGGTATCCGCTCTGAACGCCCGGTCGAACCCCTCACAAATCATTTTGTCGGTCGTGTCCAGAAGGACTTTAACGAAGGGAAGACCATCATTGGTGGTATAATCACGAACACCTACCGTGACCTTCCTGAAGAACTTGCCGATGAGATGCACAAAACAGCATATTCCGGAGGCATCGACTTTACCCAGTATTTCAAGGGAAAAGACTGGATGTTTAACCTGAACACCGCCATGAGCCGGGTAAACGGTTCAGCTGAAGCCATTGAAAATACCCAGAAGTCTTCGGCAAGGTATTACCAGAGACCCGACAACGATTACAGGGATTTGGATCCTACAAGGACATCCCTTACAGGGACAGCCGGGAAAATGATGATCCAGAAACTTAACGGGCATCTGAACCTGATGGGATTGGTTATGTGGAAAAGCCCGGGCTTTGAGATCAACGACATGGGCTACCTCAGGGAAGCCGACCAGATCAACGCCCTCATCTGGGCAGGGTACAACATATGGGAACCAAAATCATTTTACAGAAGAATAAACGTGAATGGTGATTTTTATACCTTTTACAACTATGGCGGCGATGTGACAGCAAGGGGATTTGAATGGAATGCCTCTTCAACCCTTAAGAACTTCTGGAGCGTATGGACAGGAGGTAACATCCAGACCTCAACCATCTCTCCGGGGATGCTGAGAGGCGGCTCCTCGATGGAAGTACCAGGAAGGGTCAACGGCAGGATCGGTTTCTCTACAGACAGCCGTAAAAAAATCGGCTTTGAAGTCTATGCAAACTACAATAAAGGATTTGAGAACTACTCAAACAACTCCAATATCGGGATCGATATCTCATATAAACCTATAAACTTCCTTTCATTGTCTCTTGGACCAGGCTATAACAAGTCATTCAACGAGCTGCAGTATGTGACTGACGTTGATGCTTCCGGCTCAAAGGAATACATCTTTGCAAGCATCGACAGACAAACCATCTCAGCCTCTTTCAGGGTAAACATAAATATAAGTCCCGACCTTACTTTTCAATACTGGGGACAACCTTTTATAGCATCAGGCAAATACTACGATCATAAAGTAATAACCAGTCCCCGTGCCGATAACTACGCTGACAGGTTCCATGTCTACGCCCCCGACCAGATAAGCAGGGAAAACAACGACTATCTTGTGGACTATGACAAAAACGGGATAACTGACTTCAGCTTTGAGAACAAGGACTTCAACGTACAGGAATTCCTTTCAAACCTTGTAATCAGGTGGGAATATAATCCCGGATCAAGCGTCTACCTTGTATGGAGCCAGACTCGAAAAGGATCAAATGAAACAGGTAACATGGACTATTTCAACGACATGGGCGACCTGTTCGACGGGGATGAAAACAAACCTCATAACGTTTTCCTGTTGAAGTTCAGCTACAGGTTCGGTCTTAAATAATAACACAGCAAATCAAATATCTGTTGCTGCTTCAGATGAAGGCATTATGCCGCTTGTGATATAAAAATGGGATAGCCATACGGTAAAAGGATGATTTAATTATTTAAATTTATCCTTTTACTGTTTTAAGCCAAACCCACAGACTATGAAAAACAACCGCAGGGAATTCATCCGTATGGCAGGTATAGCCGGGCTGGGCCTGGCAGGCAAAGGTATGTTTGACGATATGCCTTCCCTTGAAGGTAGTCATCCCGGAGTAAATGGCATATATCCTGAATTCATGTTCCCGGAGCCTCCGGGGCCACTGGCAGCCGGGGAAAGCATTATAGGTTCTTACGGAAGCTGGGCCGCCGGCATGATGGAAAACAGAATCCCTCTTTTCTCATTCAGGAGAGACGAATGGAAGAACATCACGAAATGGCGGAAGGCTGCTGTCAGAAGACTCTCTGAAAGACTCTCGATGCCGGAAACCGGTCCATTGCCTGAAGTAACTGTTGCCAGGGAATACACTTTCGACGGACTGCATACTGAAGAGCTTGAATACCGGCTTCCTTACGGACCGGTATCTTCGGCCCTTCTTCTCAAACCTGAAGGCGCTTCCGGACGTCTGCCCGGGGTTCTTGCTTTTCACGACCATGGTGGTAACAAATTCCATGGCATAAGAAAGATCGTCAGGACATCCGGCGTAATTGAGCCCATGATCTCAGAACACCAGCGTACCCTTTACGAAGGCGAAGCCTGGGCAAACCGCCTGGCAAAAAGAGGATATGTCGTTCTTGTTCCCGACGCCTTCCCCTTTGGGAGCCGGAGGGTGTTGCTGGCTGATATTCCCGAAGGCCAGCGCCAGGGACTCTCCGACCCGTCAGAAAAAGATGCCGAAGGTATTTCAGCATATAACAGGTGGGCTGGTCAGCACGAACAGATAATGGCCAAGTCGCTCTTCAGCGCCGGAACCACATGGCCGGGAGTATGGCTTGCTGAAGATATAAAGGCGCTCGATATACTTTGCTCCCGCAACGATGTCGATCCTGAAAGGATTGGCTGCGGAGGACTATCCGGAGGAGGCATGAGAAGCCTTTTCCTGGGAGGTTTCGATGCCAGGATCAGATGCTGTATACCTGTAGGTTTCATGACCACCTGGAGGGATCTGGTCCTTTACAAAGCCACAACCCATACATGGATGGTTTACGTACCTGTGCTTCCAAAAGAACTTGATCTTCCCGAGATCCTTAGCTTAAGGGCTCCGGCACCCACCCTTGTCTTAAACAACAGCCAGGACCCGCTTTTCACCTTTGACGAGATGAAAAGAGCCGATGCCATCATCGGCGCCGTTTATGCAAAAGCCGGAGGCAGCGACAGCTACAGGTGCTCCTTCCATCCCGGTCCGCATAAGTTCGACAGGGCGATGCAGGACGAAGCCTTTGGCTGGTTTGATAAATGGCTTAAATAACAGATACCGCAAGAAACATAAGGTGTAAAGATGAAAGGTAAATACAGGGTAATAACCCTCTGTGGCAGTACAAGGTTCATGGATGAATTCATGGCGGTCCAGAAAAAACTGACCCTCGAAGGCAACATAGTCATAAGCGTGGGCCTTTTCGGTCACTCGGGTGACAGCGAGGCATGGACACCGGGAACCAAGGAGATGCTCGACGATATGCACAGGAGTAAAATTGACCTTGCCGACGAGATCTTTGTCATCAACCCCGGGGGATATATAGGCTCCTCGACACGAGGCGAAATTGAACACGCCAGAAAAACCAGCAAGAAAATAAACTCACTCGAACCCCTCACTTTTTAATTGACCCCGTGGCTCTGACTCTTTTTTAGTATTTTTATAGCGCCATGACAGGCGGAACGGCTGTAACCGGGAAATCCTGACGATTATATTTTTGAGTCTCACCAGGATCTCCTTACAGTTTTCCGGATGTACGGGGCATAAAGGAAAAAATAAAATCTTAACAGCTATGAAATACAACAACAGACTTCTGTTCTTACTTCTTGCCATTTTTTCGTTTACATCCCTTAAGGGGCAGAATTCGGATAAAGCTATCTTCAGGGAAGCCCGCCCGGGATATTACCAGACATCGATACTGCGCGATGATCGCGACTTCCAGGAAAAACAAAACGTGCAGAAACCATCCAGGTCATTCTCTGTCGATCTCAGCTCAGCATCACTGCCAAACAAGCTAAGACTCTACAGCAACATCCGCTGGCATAATCCTCCCGTTTCGCAGGGTAGTACAAGCACATGCTGGTGTTTCAGTACCACCTCCTTCCTTGAAAGCGAGGTTTACCGCATAAACGGTATAAAGGTAAGACTATCGGAGATGTACACCGTCTACTGGGAATATGTGGACAAGGCAACGCGTTACGTCAGGGAAAGAGGCAACTCGCTTTTTGACGAGGGATCTGAAGCCAATGCAGTGACACGGGTATGGCAGAAACACGGAGTTGTGCCTTACGAAGCATACAGCGGTCTGACCGAAGGAAGAGTATTCCACAATCAGAATGCGATGGTTGGAGAGATGAAGAAATACCTGCAGACATTAAAGCAGACCGCTATGTGGGACGAGGCAACTGTAATCTCGACCATAAGATCGATCATGGATCATTATATCGGGGCACCACCCTCGGAGGTAACCGTTGATGGAAAAAAGATGACCCCTCTGGAGTACATGAAAGACTATATAAAGATCAATCCGGGTGATTATGTGGATATCCTATCCTATACCCAGGAGCCTTTTTACAAGCAGGTTATTTATGATGTACCAGATAACTGGTGGTATAACACTGATTACTATAATGTCCCTCTCGATGTCTTCATGGCCACACTGAAGGAGGTTGTAAGGAAAGGCTATACTGTAAGTATCGGGGGTGATGTGTCGGAACCTGGACTCGACCGGAACACCCAGTGTGCAGTGGTTCCCGATTTTGACATACCTTCGGCATATATCAACGATGATGCACGTCAGTTCAGGTTTTCCAACGAGACCACCACGGATGATCATGGTATGCACCTTGTGGGTTATCTTGAGAAAGATGGCAGGGACTGGTATCTGTTAAAGGATTCCGGATCGGGATCAAGGAACAATGATCCGGTGGCTCCTGAGTTCGGGTATTATTTCTTCTCCGAGGATTATGTAAAGCTTAAGATGATGGATTTTATGGTTCACAGGGATGCTGTTAAGGATTTGCTTAAGAAGTTCTGACACACAGCATGTTGGCCATATTTTTTACTCAAGACTGTTCTGAATTGTTGAATTACACAAATTTTGCTATTTTTGCAGTCCAAAGTATGGTCGGTTGACCGAGTGGCTAGGTAGCGGTCTGCAAAACCGTGTACGGCGGTTCGAATCCGCCACCGACCTCAAATTCAAATCCTATCTATATTGATAATCAATCAGATAGGATTTTTTATTTGCTGTTTTGGCCCACCATTGGCCCATGAATTGAATAACTGGGACTCTGGTCATAAAAAGACTTATTGTCATTCACCTTTTTTTTCAAGCTGGATCTTAAGACTTGCAATTTCCTTTTTCAAGGATTCATTTTCCATTGACAGGTCAAAGTAAGTCCAGTCTATATATGACTTAAATGAATTTATGTATTTTTGATAAGCGACAACTGCTTCAAGGTTTCGTGATTTAAGATCATATTTATCTGATAGATCTTCAACTGTTAATCGCCTCATAATAGACTCTGGAGAAATAATAACAAGGTCAGAATACCATACTCCAGCATAGTAATACTCACTAATTTCTTGGATCACCCAGTCGGCACAACGGATTTTACATTTGTTAAAATCCTTGTCAAATATTTCATATGAAAACCTTGGCCTATTAGGATCGGAAAGAATCGGAGCTGTCCCATGGATAATCCTTCTAGCCACTAGATTTGGTCGTGAGTCTGTTACAGTATTAATATCCTGACTTTTAAAATATGTTAGGTCATCAAAGATTGCAATTACCATTTCAAAATCCTTGATGCCATATTTTAAAAACATTTCTCTTTCTGAATCCATATCAATTTAAATACTGTTTCAAAATTAGATGCATTTTCTTACTTCCATAAATCACTTTTCCCCACTTACACGAGTTCCTCTGCCAACAATTTCGCCTGCTCCATCACTGTCACAATAGCCTTCTCCTGTTTGTCCGGAGGATATCCATACTTCCTGAGAATCCTTCTTATATTCCTTCGGAGAGCGGCCTGGACACTTTCCTTAATGGCCCAGTCTATGGTGGTATTGTTCCTGACACTCTGCAGTAACTCCCTTGCGATAGTCCTCAATATATCATCCCCCAGGATGGCAACGGCACTGTCATTTGTCTCAAGGGCATCATAAAAGGCCAGCTCCCTGTAATCCATGTTGAGTCTCTCTCCCCTCCTGTCTGCCTCCCTCATATCCTTTGCCATTGGTATCAGGACCTCCTCTATAAAGGCAACAGAGTCTATCATCCCATTGTGGTATCTCCTTACTGCATCATCGAGCATCTCGGAGAACTTCCTGCTCTGAATCATATTGACCTTCATCCTTACCCTTATCTCATCCTTCAGGAGCCTCTTCAGCAATTCAGCGGCAAGGTTCTTTTGAGGCATATCCCTGAGCTCATTCAAGAACCTCTCATCAAGAATCTCAATATCAGGTTTCTTCAATCCGGCGGCGGAGAAGACATCTATGACTTCATCTGATGTAATAGCCTGAGATACTATCTGCCTGATGGCAGTCTCAATTTCCTCTGGAGTCTTCCCTTCCCGACTACCGGCAATCTTAACTATCCTTGCCTTGACAGACTGGAAGAAAGCCACCTCATCTCTTATGGCCATGGCATCTTCATGGGGGACAGATATACCAAATGCCTTTAACAAACCTGTGACCTTATTTACAAATATCTCCTTCTTCTCAGACTTCGATAAGATAAAGTCTGCAGCAACAGGCAGAAACTTGAATTTCTCTTCGGGTGTTTTAAGATGGAAGAATCTTCTGTAGTCAAACCCATCAAAGAGCTCCACGGTTGCCTCATAGTACTCTGTCATGGTTCTTACAGCCTCTTCCAGATCAAAGGCTGGTTTCCCTTTACCGCCACTTTCGGTATACTGCGATAGTGCCTTCTTAAGGTCCTGGGCAATGCCAAGATAATCCACCACCAGGCCTCCTTCCTTGTCCTTAAAAACCCTGTTCACCCTTGCAATTGCCTGCATCAGGGTATGTCCTCTCATCGGCTTATCAATGTACATTGTGTGAAGGCATGGGACGTCGAAGCCAGTAAGCCACATATCCCTTACAATTACAAGTTTTAACCGATCTTCAGGATTCTTCATCCTTTCGCCGATGGCCTTTCTCCGGACCTTGTTCCTTATATGTTGTTGCCAGGCTACCGGATCGGTAGGACTCCCTGTCATTATTATCTTCAGCTGACCCTGGGTATCATCCTCATCATGCCACTCAGGCCTGAGGTTAATAATAGCGTTGTAGAGATCGACACATATCCTGCGACTCATACACACTATCATACCCTTGCCTTCCATAACACTGGTCCGCTTCTCGAAGTGATCAACAAGATCTTCTGCAATTCTGGAAATACGATCTTCCTCCCCAACAATAGCCTCAACCCTGGCCCATTTAGCCTTGTATCGTTGACGGTCCGACAGTTCTTCTCCTTCAGTGACTTCTTCAAACTGTTCATCTACCCAGGGCTTTTCAGCATCACCAAAATTTACCCTGGCAAGTCTTCCTTCATAATAGATACTCACTGTAGATCCATCCTGGACCGCCTGTTGTATATCATAGATGTCGATATATTCTCCAAATACTGCCTTGGTACTCTTATCAGTTGTCTCAACAGGTGTCCCTGTAAAACCTATGAATGATGCATTTGGAAGTGCCTCTCTGAGATGTTTCGCAAATCCATCTATGAAATCATACTGGCTCCTGTGGGCTTCATCAGCGATGACCACTATGTTCCTGCGGGGACTAAGAGGTTTGTTTGAAACAAAGTAATAGTCGGAGTTTGAATCCTCAACTAGTTCAGGCTGTTCTTCTGCCAGCTCATCCTTATCAAGTAAAGGCATGAATTTTTGAATAGTCGTAAAGACTATGCCTCCAGATGCCACACTCAACAGGCGTCTGAGATGTTTTCTATCCTCAGCCTGAACCGGGGTCTGTCTGAGAAGTTGCTGACAGCCGGTGAAAGTATCGAAGAGCTGGTCATCGAGATCATTGCGGTCAGTCATCACAACGATGGTCGGATTATCAAGGGCCAGAACCAGTTTACCGGTATAGAATACCATACTGAGACTCTTTCCACTACCCTGAGTATGCCAAACGACTCCGGCTCTTTTATCCCCTGTGACAGAGGTTGCCAGTGATGTTGTGAGAACAGCCTTGTTAACTGCATAATACTGATGGTAGGCTGCTACCTTCTTAAGGACAGTATCCTTATATTTCTCGAAAACAATGAAGTGTCTGATAAGATCCAGCAGGGTTTTCTTACTTAACATACCCTTGAACATGACCTCCATCTGGGGGACAGTACTATCTTCAGTAGTAAGCCCATCCTTTGTCTTCCATGGAACAAACCGGTTCCAGTCACTGGTCAAGGTACCATACCTTGCATCCCAACCGTCAGAGGCTATCAGAAGAGCATTATATGTGAACAGTGAAGGGATAAGGTGCTTATATGTCTGGAGCTGATTGAATGCGGCCTTGATTGTGGCTCCCTCATCGGAAGGATTCTTGAGTTCAATAACAACCAGAGGAAGACCATTGATGAACAACACTATGTCTGGTCGTTTATTAATGTTGTTCTCTATGATAGTGAACTGGTTAACGGCTAGAAACTCATTTCTGTCAGGGTCTGAGAAGTCAGCAAGATAAACCTTGTCTCCTCTGATTGCACCATCCTTTCTGACCTCGATGTCTATGCCTTCAGTCAGGTACCTGTGGAAGGTCTCATTGTTTGCAAGTAGACTGGGATGGTCCAGACGAAGTACTTTCTTTATTGCATCTGACTTTCCCTCATCAGAAATTTGTGGGTTGAGCCTGTCTATAGCATCCCTTAGCCTGTTGACCAGGACCACTTCCTGGTATTGTCGTTCAACGAAAATCCCATCCGGGGAGATGTCAGGTCCATAAAGGTGGCTATATTTCTGCCCCTCAAGGTAAGACAGACCGATATATTCAACTTCAGATTCTGTTAAAGTCTTCATTAGGGAAACTGGCTATTGTTTCAATCAACTTATAATAACTTGTCAAATCCTCTTTTGATGATACCGGCCATCAGTCTCCTTCTCTCACTCAGGAATTGATCGTAAGGCATATTCTCCCATCCATCGGGAAGAGCATGAAGTTCACACATCGTCTTCCAATCCTCGTCATTAAATCGCTTTCTGATCTGAGGGATATATTCTGCCGGGGAATCATCGCTTATTTCGATGTTATCTGGCCATTCAAGTAATGCGAAGTTAGCTATCTGATTGATCCTATTCATCTCCTTTGTGACGTGTTTCTCAAGCCATGCTCTTGGAAACAAATGATGCTTTTCCAAAGGCTTCTTCCTCGAATGGAGAATGGGATCAAGGAGTTCACTGACCTTCTTATTTGAAAAGAGAACAGGAGCGTTAAGTCTGTTTTGAGCAGCCAGGTATGCGTAATATTGAGGGTTTCTTGCCGATGAACTATCAAGAGCCTCCGGAAGATTGATCATCCAAAAATCCGAGGTTATCGTGTTGCTAATTATCCCATCCAGTGTTCTTATGAAATCTTCTTGTGTCTCGACATCCTTAAGCCTTCTGAGGTCACCATCCATCTCGCTTTCAAAGGATCCTATATACCTTGATGATAGTGTGGCGGAGAGATACCATCGGCCGATTACCTTCTCAAGGGTGTGATACGGCAGACCGTATCTGTTTCTTCCGATAAGGAACATGGCATAGGCATAGATCAATGTCACATTGGAGCTGACCATTTCTGAACCCCTGAACCCGGCCCCTGTCAGGCAATTAAAGAACATATGCCAGTCGGTAAGATTAAGCATCTCTTTTTGTGCCTTCTGAAGCCTTATGAATTGATCCTCTCTTAAACTTGGAGAGTATTCATCTGTATCAGGATCTTTCCCTCTGAGGACATGATAAACGCTCCTTAATCTGCCCCTGTAGAAACCAATAGCAACAGCAACCCTTAACAGCTCGCCCGGGTGTGGTTGGAAGAAATAGTTATAGGCTGATGGCTGTCCGTTGGTAGAGGGATGACAGGTATCCCTGCAGAATGATTCAAGTTCTTTACGACCTTCCTCCCAGAATACAGAAAGAAGAGTAAGTATAAAATCGGCCTGATTCAGTTTTGCACCCAGACTGTTAATGCGGACAAATATATCAGAAACGGCTTCTTCATCTACCGTTGAAGAGATCTCTAGAGCCGTGAACGGGTATTTTTGAACATCAAAAAGCCGGTCTATGTTCATTGCGATTCTGTTCTCTTCCTCCTCAGGAACCTCCCTGCTGGACTCCAGTTGTTTAACATAGGCCTTTATGGCAGAGTGGCTGGTATGGTGTTTTGCCCACAGATCTGAAATGTTCGAAATCCAGGATGGATCTTTCCGGATTGCGGCATCGGTAACCTCAAATTTGCTCTCAAGTGGATTGAAGGCAATCTCGATCTTCCTCTCCTTATAGTCGTTGTCAAGTACTGTTTTGCCCCTGAATACAGCGTAGAGAGATGTCAGTCGCTGTTGTCCGTCAACGATTAGCAGATTTGGCGTTTCGTGTTGTTTGGTAGTGGTACCTATTGTTTTTGTGTTCCCGACTCCATTATTCGACCAGAAGAGTAGATACCCTACTGGAAAACCCTTGTACATGCTGTCGAACAGATCCCGGACCTTGGTGTTAGGCCATACGAATGGTCTCTGAATATCTGGAAGTCCAATATCTCCTATGTCTATGTAATGGAGAAGGCCGGAAAGGTCGTAGTCAACCTTTTTGAAACAAATATTTTGTGATTCTGGTAAGTGGGTCATTGTTATTTGATTTTGGGTACTCTTATTTTCCCGGTCATTAATTTTGGAAGAAGAAGGTCCCTGAGTTGAATTAAAGTATGGTTTTCAACATAATTAGTTTCTTTTCTTAGCCAAATGTTTTGGACCAACTCTGAGAATCTAACAATCAAAGATTGTGGTGGCACAAAAAGCTTTGGCCTTTGTAAACCGTCAATTTTAAGCATATTAACAGTTGTACCATTGCAGCAACCAACAATCTCGTCACGTATTTTTGGTTGCATAATTGAATAATAAATAAACTGAGGAGTTAAATAGGAATCCCCATTAGGCCGGACTCTGTAAATATGATGACTATAGATTGTTGTCTCCCCATAGAATTTTGGTACAACTGCCGGATAGCCTATCAAAAGGTATTTATGGCCTTGTTCTGTGTTTGTAACAATAATATCCCCAGGTTTAGTAATGTGTTTTTCTTGAAAATCACCTACATAGTACTTTATTCCTTCAAATTTATATCCACCACCTTCATAGACAGAGTTTAGATTATTCATTGGTATACCATTATCTGCAGTGGAAAGACCACTCCCTTTGTAGCTCAAACCTCGTTCCACGTTTAAATGATATCGAAATTCCTCTCTTCTCCACCCCTTCGGTACCCCATCCACCAACACCCCATCAAATCCTGGAAACCTGAAATCAACAAACCACTCCTTGAAGATAGCCTGGGCAATGGCCTCAAGGGTTTTGTTCATTCGGAGATTGAGTTCGATCTTGTCGTCGAGAGAGGAGAGAATTGAAGCTATGCGAGATTGCTCTGTGATGGATTCTGGAACAACTACTTCAAGTGTTTCAAATAGTTTCGGACTAAATGCAGGGAATGTAGTAGTATTTGCTTCAGCGATACTATTAAAATACTTAATTAGAACGTCTTGTGTCAAATAAAAGTAGAGGTACTTAGCATCTATCTTCAAAGATGACAAAACAGCAAAACCTGTCGATACAACAGTGTTCTTTCTTGGAAAAGTTATAAAACCATAATGCCTTTGAATAGGTCTTACGGTACTGTATATTATGTCCCTTTCCCTGACAACTCTTTTTGCTCGTGAGGGAGCTTCTGTAAGTGGAATAATATTTACATCAGAGAATCTGTTTTCTGTAACAGATGAAGTATCAATGTACTCAATTTGTTCAAAGCCAAAATTCTTATTTAAGGTGACTTTATTAATTTCAATCAAATCACCCAAAGTATATTTTCTCCACCCTTTAGGAATCATACTCGAGATTATAAGAAATAGCCTATAGATGATAAATTCTTTGTTATTAGGTCATCAAGCTCTTTAGCCTTGTTCATCTGTTTTTTAAGCGCTGAGGTAAGTACCTTCATCTTCTCCTCAAATTCAACTCTATCATCTTCCTCCTCCTTGAACTCGATATATCTCCCCGGTGTCAGAATGTAATTGTTATTCCTTACTTCCTCAATGGAGGCCGACTTGCATAGTCCGGGAATATCCTCATATTTCTTCTCCCAGTCCTTTTCCCTCCAGGAGTGGTAGATCTCCCCTATACTTGAGATATCTTCATCCTGGAGTTCCCTCTGTTTACGACTGATCATCCGGCCAACTTCCCTTGCATCAATGAACAGTATCTGGTTGCTCCTGTTCCTGAATTTTCCATTTGTCCTGTTCCTTGCCAAAAACCACAGGCAGGCAGGTATCTGGGTGTTATAGAACAACTGTGTGGGTAAGGCAACCATACAGTCCACCAGATTATTTTCTATCAAGTTCTTCCGAATCTCTCCTTCCGTATTCGTATCACTGCTCATACTCCCGTTGGCAAGGACTATGCCCGCAGTACCCCAAGGGGCAAGCTTACTGATGAAATGTTGTAACCAAGCATAGTTGGCATTCCCGGGAGGTGGAACTCCGTATTTCCATCGAGTATCATCTTTCTGTATCTGATAGTCACTAACGTTGAACGGTGGATTGGCGAGTATATAGTCAACCTTTACATCAGGAAGCTTGTCACTTAGCAGGGTATCGCCCAGCTCGATCCTGGCCTCTATGCCTCTTATGGCAAGGTTCATTTTGGCCAGTTTCCAGGTGGTAGGGTTGCTCTCCTGACCAAAGATGCTGATTTTGCCCCTTCTGTGCTCATGTAGTTCAATGAACCTCTCGCTCTGAACAAACATACCCCCGCTGCCACAACAGCCGTCATAGACCCTTTTCTCAGCTTCCGGGGCTAGCATCTCAACAAGGAGTTTGACTATGCTCTGAGGAGTATAGAACTGACCACCCTTCTTACCCTCTGCATCGGCAAACTGTCCAAGGAAGTACTCGAATACGAAACCCAGGATATCCTTCCCTTTCCCGCTTCCGTTCTCTGAAAGAGTAATCGAACCAATAAGGTCTATCAATTCACCCAGTCTGCGTTTGTCAAGGGCAGGTCTTGCGTAGTCTTTTGGCAACACGCCCTTGAGTGACGGATTATCCTTTTCGATGGCATCCATTGCGTCATCAATGTCCTTACCTATAGTTGGAAGCTTGGCCCGTTTCTGTAGCCAGGACCATCTTGCCGAAGGTGGCACATAGAAGACCCTTTCGGCAAGGTATTCATCCTTATCCTCAGGATCTGCACCAGAGGTAGTCTGTTCGGCCGAAAGTTTCCTGTAGAGATCATTGAAGGCATCCGAGATGTATTTCAGAAAGATAAGTCCAAGGACAACATGTTTGTACTCTGCGGCATCCAGATTATTCCTTAGTTTATCAGCAGCCTGCCATAGAGTCTTTTCAATAAGATTATTTCCCGACATGTAGTAAATCTGTTTAGTGTGGAAGACAGAGTTATAAAAGTACAAAAAATAGTATAACTAATCCAACCGGCAAATAACGAGTAAAATATTACTAATCAATTTAAGCAAGGCACACTTAAAAAATGTAAAATAAGCCAGAAACTAGAATATATGATTCCATAGTCACCTCATCTTATATTACATACCTGATCATGTATGTTCAAAACGGATATCGAATACCGATGGTTCTAAAATAAATCTGGACATATGAAATGATCCTGACGAGTCTCTGAAAGAAAATGGGGCATTTGTTTTTCAATTGCCCTTCGAGGAAGGATTTATGAGGCCTAATCCTACTTTTATATCTTCACTTGTATATCTAAGATATTGCATATCAGCTCTTTTACTCCTTCTCGACATTCTCCTTGTTTTTATTCCACAGGAAGGGGATCTAGACAACAATTATTGTCATTAAAGTACTCAATATCTGATATATCCATATATTAAATAAATTTGGTTTTCATAGTCGAAATGGCCTTACTATCGCCCCTAGGGGCGTTCTTAATGCCCTTTGTAAGGTCTTTAATGCCTCTGGTAAAGACATCTGGAGGCCCCAGATTATCTCCTGGTAGCCTTTCCTTAATGAGATGAACGGACTAGCCCTTATTGGGGGTCTCCTGGATCAGAGAGGTACTGCACTGTGATAAGATTCTTGTATTCGCCTTCCGTCTGACGACTCCTGTTTAATAGTCATGCAGATCTTAGTGCCTATGTTTCTGTATATCGGTTTGTTATAAGATGTCAAAGACGCACCGTAAAGGATGTCGCAAAAATGGAGGTCATACGGATTTTTTCGTAATCTCCTTTCTCTTCTCATTACAATACTCATTTCTTGACAATTTTTGTAATAAGCATGTCTCCCTCTCCTTCTTCATATATCATTTCACAATTGATCTTGCAGATAGAAGAATAATTCCTGCTAAAATTGATACTGCTATTCTTTGAAGCAATAATAAACTCTCCGTCTGAATCCATTGAAAAATTCCATTGATGAAGACCCTGATAATTTTCATTTTCTCCTTCATTAGGCTTATGGTCCATCAATACTTATCAATTCCTTTTTACTACACTAATCATCTGAAGAACTGCTCTCTTGGGATTAATTGTATGATCAATGCAGTTTCGTGTAAAAACAAGGTTAAATGTAACTGGGAAAAAGGTATCTGTAAGATTCTCTGCTTCCAGTTTAATAGTTCTTACCAAGGGTATGATACCGTATTTTTTAAGTATAGCCTCATACTTATCTGCTAGAGGATCAACAGCAATTATTGGGACGTCTCTTTTGCCCTGTTCCTTTTCAGCATTTATTTCCCCAATGCTTTCAACGGTTTTATAAACCTGTATATGAGTCTTCTGTTTTCTGTTATTATTTCTCCTGTTCCTGTCATCTCACTTATGAAATTAAGATCAGTGTTGTAGGTGGACCTCATTCCGTTAACAAGGTCAATGCCGGCTATATAAACACCTCCGGCCGGAACAAGAGAAAGAGTACTGATCTTTCCTCTTATTATGCCATACTCCATATACGGAAATCCTGACAGCTTTATATTGACATCCTGACCAGTCCTTACCCTCCCCACACCCGAAGCTGGGACTTCTGCCCTTACAAGAATCCTGCTTTTATCATCGGGGATCACCGTAGCCAATATATCACCGGCTTTGATTATCTGGCAAAGGAGACAAATGTGCATTACTCGCAGATCGGGCGTTATGAAGAGAAAGGGGCACAACCTTCAGCCGATATCCTGGCTAAACTGGCCAATGCACTGGAAGTCACATCAGATTTCCTGATGAACGGTACTTCAGACGACCTGGCAGACAGTTCTCTTACAGATAAGGAACTCCTTAATCAGTTTAAGATCATCGAGAAGATGACAGATGAAAAAAATCAGTGGTTAAAATATTCCTCGATGCTTTCATCACCAAGGATAAAATCAAACAGCTTGCATCATAAGCAAAAAGCCCCGGAACTCCGAGGCTTTTATGTTAAAATACAGGTAATTCACTTCTCCAATACACAACTAATCTGAGGTGTTCCAAAGTTTTAAAAGGTTCTTCAGTAAATATGAGTTCCTCAGAATATTTTTTGAATTGAATTTCAAACGCTTGTAAATTGCTTTCAAATTCTGTAAGAACAATGGATATTAACTCCCTTTCTATATTATCCGGTTCCATATTCAAATAGAATCGCAATTTAAACCATTCATAAGCTTGCCAATCGCAACATATTGCCCTAACATGTTGACTAATATTTCCTAGTAAGGCACCTTGTAACGATAGAATAATATTTACCCTTAATTCTTGTTCTTCCATTCCGAATGATATTTTATCTAAACAACCAGGGGACTACATGTATTTGACCAGATCCATTAATATGGACCGTTCCGTAATAGGTTGATCCTAAATTAATCCCGGTCCCTTGTTGTAACACATTCCCAATAGGATAATTAAATTTTACAATTGGCATTCCTCGATGATTGAGTTGTACAAATTGAAAATTCCCTTTATTTAAATCATTTAATACTCTACTTGGATCTATAGTTAATGGGCTGCTTCCAACGTTATTCCCTAAATGCAAAGATTGTCTTGGACTCAATGTAAGGTCCTGCTGCTGAATTTTAATCCACTGAACTTTTCCATCCCCGCTTTCAACTCTTAAGAATGTTTGTTGCTCCTGTGGATTCGGAAAAGATTTTATCTCTGGTCGATCTAAATTGAAATTTATTTCTGGATCATCAACTCTCAAGGCAGGGCTTTGCCAATTACTCGGAACTGGTTTTGTTGTCCCTGTCCAAAAAGGTTTCCCTTTTATTAAAGCAATACCACCGTTAACAGTTCCTCCAAGTAACCCTCCTGTTAGTATGCCTGCTGCATATTGTCCTGGTGTCATCATAGGATCTCCAAAATATGCGGAGTTTCCCATGCTCAATATTGGCATCGCATAAGCAGAGCCGACAGCTCCTCCAGCAAATCCAGCTAAAAATCCTCCAGTTCCTCCGGCCGCCCCTCCTGCCGTTGCAAATGCTGCTCCTCCGGTTGCATATCCAACAGCTCCAGCTGCAGCCCCAATACCGTAAGCGGCTAATCCATCTCCAAAACTATGAATTTTACCTTGTAGTGCTTTTGAACCAAGGTTGATTGCTCCACCTACATCCATAGCAATTCCAAGAGCTAAAGAAGCACCCCCAGTGAAAGGAGATAACAGCGCTCCGATTATAGTAAATATAAATTCTCCATCCGGATCAGTGTAGATTAGTGGGTTATTGAGGCAATAACTATACCTGTAAACCCTCTTTTCACTTTTCTGGCCGG